>JAICWC010000177.1 GCA_025934995.1 Thermoleophilia bacterium
CCACGAGCCGGAGCCCGGCGACCTCCTCCTCCGCCACGACGTCGACCTCTCGCTCGACGCCGCTCTGCGGCTGGCGCGCCTCGAGCACGAGCGCGGCGCGATCGCAACGTACTTCCTGATGACGGAGAGCGTCTTCTACAACCTCGCGTCGTTCGAGGGCCGAGGCGCGATCGCGGAACTGCGCCACCTCGGACACGCGGTGGGCCTGCACGCCGTCCACCCGACCGCGGCGCGCGACGAGCGATTCGACGCCGTGCTGGCGTGGCACAATCCGGATCCCGAGTACGTCTTCGAGCCGGTCGACGGAGCCGTCAACGTCATGCAGCCGCCGTGGTTCACGCGGGGCAGATATCGGAGCGACTCGAACGCGCACTGGCGCGAGGGATGTCCGCACGAGGAGCTGCGCACCGGCGCGTTCGAGTGGCTGCAGCTGCTGACGCACCCGGAGATCTGGGTCTACCCCGGCGCGACCATGGGCGAGAAGATGCGCTCGCTGCTCGACGCGAAGCATGAGGAGTGGCTCGAGCACCTCGCGAACGACAGGATCGACCTGTGACGACGACGATCCTGCTCAGCGCGGCCGGCGCGCCCGGCGCTGCGAGGCTCATTCGGGCGCTGAAGGAGAACGGCGAGCGCGAGACGCGCGTCGTCGGCACCGACATGAACGTCAACTCGATCGGCGCGCACCTCTGCGACGCCTTCCACGTCGTGCCGGCCGGCTCCGATCCGGCCTATCCCGACGCGATCCTCGAGCTCGTCGACCGCGAGTCGGTCGACGTCGTCCTCCCGCAGTCGTCGTTCGACCTCGACGCGCTGTCGGTGCGGCGCGAGGAGTTCGACGTGCCGGTGCTCGTCTCGGGCCCGGACACCGTCTTCCGGTCGAACGACAAGGCGGAGACGTATGCGTTCCTGCAGCGGATCGGCGTGCCGACGGTCGAGTTCCGCCGCGTCGCCGGCGCCCGCGAGGTCGAGGCGGCGGCGCGCGAGCTCGGCTACCCGGACCGCCCGGTCTGCTTCAAGCCGGTGTTCTCCTCGGGCTCACGCGGGTTCCGCATCCTCGACCCGACGGTCGACCGCGCCCATCAGCTGCTGCACGAGCGGCCCGGATCGGTGGCGATGCGGCTCGAAGAAGCGATCGAGCTGCTCCCCGACGAGGGGGGCACGGAGCTCCTCGTGATGGAGCTCGCGACCGGCGGCGAGCGGACGATCGACGGCATCGCCGACGGCACGCGCGTCGTCCTCGGTCACCCGAAGACGCGGGAGGCGATGCGCGCCGGCCTCGCGATGTTCTTCGTCACGCTCGAGGACGACACGCTGATGGAGACGGCGGACAAGATCGTCCGCGAGCTGCACATCGAGTGGTTCTTCAACATCCAGCTCGTCGGCGACCACGTGATCGAGATCAACCCGCGGATCTCGACGATCGTCTACCAGGAGGACCTGAACCTGCCGTGGCTCGGCGTCAAGCGCGCCCTCGGCGAGATCTCCGACGACGAGCTCGCGGCAATGCGCACACGGATCAGGCCGGGTCGGACGGCGCTTCGGTACTTCGATCAGGTGGAATGGGACGGGTGATGGACGACTGGGATTCGCTGCGTGTGCCGCTCGAGGCGGCGTGCGAGGAGCCGACGGACGAAGAGCGCATCAAGCGCGCGGTCGACGCCGCGGAGCTCGTCGCGTCGGCGGCCGGCGAGCCGCCCGACGAGCTGCCGGAGCAGGCCCGCGAGTGGGTCGAGACGCACGGCGTCCCGCCCGAGGACCTGGTCGAGCTCGCCTGCCGCTCGATGAAGCGCGTCGCGACCGAGAACGACTGGTGGCACGACCGGCTGAACGACCTGCGCTACCGCCTCGGCGACATCGCCGCTCCGTAGGGAAGAACCCGGGCCGCCGCGTCGTCCGGTGGGCATGGCCGCGCTTGAAGCGGATAGCGAACCACGTTACGTTCGGGACATGGCGAGCGTGGAGCCCGAACAGGCGCTCGAGATCCCGTACGCCGTGCGCTGGCTCGTGCCGAAGGGGGAGCGCTTCGCGAACTTCCCGCTGCTGAACGACAACGACACGCAGCTCGACTTCTACCGGGAGCACGGGCACATCTACGCCGTCGGCATCCCGACGAAGAAGTGGCGGATCGTCGTCGTCTCCGACCCGGCCCTGCTCGACGAGGTGGCCGCGGACGAGCAGCAGTTCGGCAAGCCCGTCGAGGAGATCAACTTCTTCGCACAGCTGCAGAACACACGCGGCGGGGGCATCTCCGTGATCGGCGACGGCGAGCACTACGAGCGGGTGCGCCGCGTGATGCTTCCGTGGTACTCGCCGCAGCACCAGCGCACGCAGCTGGAGCGGATGAAGGAGCAAGCGCGGAAGCTCGTCGCATCCTGGGGAGACATCCCGGACGACGAGCCCGTCGACGCGCGCAGGGAGATGGAGCGCTATGCGCTCGAGGTCTCGGGGCGCGGCGCATGCAACTACGACTTCGGGCTGTTCGAGGACCGCTGCCCGCACGCGTTCGCCGAGGCGGTGCCAGAGAGCACGAAGGAGAGCATCCTCCGTGTCGCCGAGCCGCGGCCCGATCTTGCGTTCTGGCGCAAGAAGGAGCGTCGGTACCGGAAGCGGAACAAGGAGCTCTTTCGCACCGCCGACGCGCTCGTGCGCGGCCGAATGCACACGGCGCCGCTCGGCACCCAGACCGATCTGCTGACGCGCCTCATCAGCACGCCCGATCCCCAGAGCGGCGAAATGCTCGACCACGAGACGATCCGCGACCAGGTGCTGATGCACCTCTCGAACGGCTTCAACGGGCCGTCGATCACCGGCGGCTGGCTCGCCTACGTGCTCGCGACGCACCCGGAGGTCGAGGAGAAGCTCGTCGCGGAGATCGACGAGATCAGCGGCGGCGACGCGGAGTACGACCTCCAGTACGACGACTTGATGAAGATGTCGTACACGACGCAGGTGATCAAGGAGACGCTGCGCATCTATCCGCCGATGCCCGTCACCGTGCGCCGCAGCCTCAAGGACGGCATGCTCGGGCGCTACCGGATCCGCAAGGGCGACATCATCTTCGTCGGCACGCTCGCGGCGCACCACGACCCGAACTGCTGGGGCGAGAACGCGCACGTCTTCGACCCCGAGCAGTTCGCGATGGATAAGGTCGTCAACCGGCCCCGCCACGCCTTCATCCCGTTCTCGATCGGCAAGCGCCAGTGCATGGCGCAAGAGGTGACGTTCATGATGCTGCGCGTCGTCCTCTTCGAGATCTACAACCGCTACCGGCTGCGTCTCGCGCCCGGCGCGACCGTCGC
>JAICWC010000169.1 GCA_025934995.1 Thermoleophilia bacterium
CCTCCAACGACTCTCGCCATTACGCAGCTCCTCCGCTCTCGCGCATCTGCTTGCCGATCTCGGGCAGCGCGGTGTTCGTGACGCCCGAGAGCTTGACCATCACGTAGATCGACATGCCGTTGCGCCAGAGCCCGATCCAGTCGCGCTTGCGCATCAGCTCCTGCTCTTCGTCGGTCAGCCCGAACTGCGCCATCCACGCTTCTTCGTCGCGGTGGAAGAGCTCGCGCTGGTCTTCGTCCTTCAGCGAGTAGGCGGCCTTGTTCAGCCGCCGGCCGCGCATCGCCGTCTGCTCGTCGAAGAGGTCGAGGTCGCTCGGCAGATCGTGCGGCTGCACCGCCTTCAGGCGGTCGAGGTAGTCCTGTGTCAGTTCCATTGCACGTGGAGGTGGTGGGGGGAACGGAACTCCCAGCCGGTGATCTCGATCGGGTGTTCCGGATCGAGTCGCAGGTCGGGCAGCCGGTCGAGCAGCACGCGCCAGGCGGTGCGTGTCTCGTAGCGTGCGAGCCGCGCGCCGATGCAGAGGTGCGGGCCCGTGGCGAACGCGAGGTGGCCGCCCTCGCGCCGGTGGATGTCGTAGCGATCCGGATCCGTCCAGTTGCGCTCGTCCCGGTTCGCCGACGCGAGCACCGCGGCGACGAGTGCGCCCTGCTCCAGGGTGACGCCGCCGAGCTCCGTCTCGCGGGTCGTCTGCCGCGTCGACGTGCCGACCGGCGAGTGCCAGCGCGCGGCCTCCTCGATCGCGGGATCGACGAGCGCCGGGTCGCGGCGGACTTCTTCGAGCTGCTCGGGATGGGAGAGGATCGCCCACAACGAGAGCGCGATCAGGTCGGTCGCGGCCTGCAGGCCGCCGACGATCATCACCTTGAGGTTCGCCTGCACCTCCTCGAGCGTCAGCCGCTCGCCGTCGACGTCGGTGTTGACCATCGACGAGAGGAGCGTGTCGTCGGGCTCGCGCTCGAGCCGCTCGATCACGGGCGCGACCGTCTCGTTCACCTCGGCACTGGCAGCATCGGCGATCTTTTGCTTCTCGGGATCGCCTTCGAAGTTCGCGGCGCCGGTCGCCAGCTCGACGAACCACCGGCGCAGCGTCTCTTCCTCGACGAACTCGAGGCCGAGCGCCTGCTTGAGCACGCGTGCCGAGAGCGGCTCGGCGAACTCGGAGACGAGGTCCGCGCTGCCGCGTTCGCTGAACGCGTCGACGAGCTCGTTCGCGATCGGGGCGATAACGGTGTCGGGGTAGGCGCCGATCGCGCCGACGCGGAACCAGGGATAGATGATCGAGCGAATGCGCGCGTGGTATGCGCCTTCGGACCCCAGGAGGTTCTTGCCGAACGTCCGGTTGAGCGTCGAGGGCTCCGTCTCGCCCGTGAACAGGTCGGGGGACTTGTCGACGTATTGCACGTCGTCCCAGCGCGTGACGAGCCAGAGACCGACCGAGTCGACGTGACAGACGGGCGCCTCGGCTCGGAGCTGCTCGTAGATGGGATATGGATCGGCCTCGAGCTGTGCGACGCCGATCTCAGAGCCGACGCTCAATCGCCACCTCCTCGTAGGTGTGTACGTGTCGCGCCGCCTCGCCGATCAACTCGCGCGCGGTGACGCCTTGTTCCGTGCAGTACTGGTCGAGCTGCGCAATGGACTGTGACAGGACCTCGGGCCCCTCGGTGATGACCGCGCTCGTCATCGCGACCGCCGACGCGCCGGCGAGCAGGAAGCGCGCGACGTCGTAGCCGTCGCGCGCGCCATTCGTGCCCACGATCGACGCGTCGGGAGCCGCGAGGTGAGCCTTCGCCACCTCGCGCAGGGTCAGCGGGAGGGCCCAGGCGCCGCCGATCGCCGCGAACGTCCCCAACACCGGCCGCCGTGTCCCCAGATCCGGGACGAATGCCATCGCGCGCGTGGCGAGGCAGACGGCATCGGCGCCTGCTGCGAGCGCGTCGGCCACCGAGTCGCCTGCACGGAGCTTCACGGTCAAGGGAATCGAGATCGCCGAGCGCACGCGCGCGACGAGCTCGACACCGGTTGCGATGGCGCCGGGAGACGCCTCCTCGGCGTGCGGCGCGCCGACGTTCAGCTCGAGCCACCGCAGCCCCTCCGCTTCGCACAGCCGCGCGAGTCGCACCGCTTCGTCGACGTCGGCGACGATCAGGCTCGGCACGACGTACGCGTCGCCGGCCTCGCGATCGAGCGCGGCGAGCGCCGCGATCCATTCGGCGAGGTCGACGTCGAGGAGGCCGGAGCGGCAGAAGAGCGAGTCGGTGCGCGACGCCGGGCCGAGCGGTCGCGCTGCGAGGTCGGCGTCGAGAACGACGTACTCCGCCGCGCGGAGTTGTGCGCGTGCGGCGGCAGACTCGTTCACCGACTTGGCCACGACCGCCGCCGCGCCGGCCGCAAGACACGCGCTGACGTCCTCGGTCGAGGCTGTCGCTTCGCCGGAGCCTGCGATCACCGGGTTCTTGAGCGGAAGGCCCGCGACGGTGACGGCGAGGTCAGCGGACACCGGCCACCCCCTCGCGGAGCAGCGCGACGTCCGAGGACACGACGGCGTACCGGAAGCGCTCCTCGTTGCCGAAGCCGCCGAGCGTCACTCCGGCATCTCGTGCGGCCGCCGCGATCGCATCGGCGCGTTCGCGGGCCGCGTCGTCGTCGAGGCCGCAGTCGACGAGCAGGTCGGTGAGCCCGAGGAAGACGACGTCGACGCCCGCGGCGCAGACCTCGTCGAGCGGGTCGTCGGTCTCGCGCGTCTCGAGCTGCGCAACGAGCAGCGGCCGGTCGACACCGGCGACGTAGTCGCGCAACGCCGTCGCGCCGTACCGCGCCGCGGGGTGCGCGAGCGAGATCGAGCGCGTCCCGTCCGGCGCGTAGAGCGCGGCGTCGCGCAGCGCGCGCACCTCTGCGACGCGGCGGACGGAGGAGAGCTGGATGCCGGCGGCGCCCGCCTCCAGCAGCCGGTTGACGAGGCCGCGGTCGACCTCCGGGATCCGGACGACGCACGGGAAGCCGAGCGCCGCGCCGTGGCGGACGAGCCGCAGGACGTCCGCCTCCGAGAGCTGCGAGTGCTCGTGGTCGACGACGCAGAAATCGAGGGTTGCGGCGCAGAGATCGATCGACTCGAGCGCGGGCAGCTTGACGAACGTGCCGATGAGGCGGCCGCTTGACAGGCCTTCCAGCATGTGGGACGTTATCTCACATCGTGAGCAGGGCCGCAAGGCTCTTCGGTCGTCAAACGTCCCCAGGAGGGTTGATGGAAGCTTCCGGACACGAGGGAGGACGCGGCCTCCGCCGCAACGCGATCGGCCTCCCCGGTCTCATCGCGCAGTCGCTCGGCGTCACGGCGCCCGAGATCTCTGCGGTCGTCATCGCCGCCGTCGTCGCCAGCCGCGTCGGCGGGTTCGTGCCGGGCGCGTTCTGGGTCGCCGGCATCGGCGCCATCGGTCTCGCCCTCATCTACGGGCGCATGGCCCGGTACGTCCCGAGTGCGGGCGGCACGTACGCGATCGTCCGTGCCGGCCTCGGCCGCGACGTCGGGTTCTTCAGCGGCTGGACGCTGCTGGCGGTCGGGATCATCTTCGTCCCCGGCCTGCTGATCGCGGCGGCGTTCCTGCTGCAGAACTTCTTCGGACTGGTCATGCCCGGCACGCCGTTCCTCTCGCACGCCTGGTGGGGTTGGGCGCTGCTCCTCGCCGCGTTGGTCTTCCTCGTCTCGTGGCTCGGGATCCAGATCTCGGCGCGGATCCTGCTGGCGCTGACGGCGATCGGCGTGACGATGCTGCTGATCCTCGACATCATCATCCTCGCCAAGGGCGGGGCACATGGCTGGGCGTGGGGC
>JAICWC010000020.1 GCA_025934995.1 Thermoleophilia bacterium
ACAAGTACGTCGTCAAGAACACGGCGCTCGCGGCCGGCAAGACGGCGACGTTCATGCCGAAGCCGATCTTCGGTGACAACGGCTCGGGCATGCACTGCCACCAGTCGCTGTGGAAGGAAGGCACGCCGCTCTTTGCCGACAAGTCCGGCCCCGCCGGCCTGTCGCAGCTCGCCCGCTCGTACGTCGCGGGCCTGCTCGCACACGCGCCGGCGCTGCTGGCGCTCTGCGCGCCGACGACGAACTCGTATCGCCGGCTCGTACCCGGCTACGAGGCGCCCGTCAACCTCGCGTATTCGTCCCGCAACCGCAGCGCGTGCATCCGCATCCCGACATACAGCGAGTCCCCGAAGGCGAAGCGCATCGAGTTCCGCTGCCCCGACCCGACCGCGAACCCGTATCTCGCCTTCTCGGCGATGCTGATGGCGGGCCTCGACGGAATCGAGCGCGGCCTCGATCCGGGGGATCCGTGCGACTTCGACCTGTTCGAGGACGACCACGGCGTCGCGCAGGTGCCGGGCTCGCTCGACAAGGCGCTCGACGCGCTCGAGGCCGACCACGAGTTCCTGCTCAAGGGCGACGTGTTCAGCACGGGCCTGATCGAGACCTGGGTCGCGTGGAAGCGCGAGAACGAGGTCGACCCCGTCCGCCTGCGCCCCCATCCCCATGAGTTTGCTCTCTACTACGACTGCTAACTCGGTTGCGATCCGTGACCTCCGGCCACTGGACTGGCCGGAGGTCGTGGAGATCTATGCGGACGGGATCGCGACCGGGGTCGCGACGTTCGAGGTCGCGCCGCCGTCGTGGGAGCGCTGGGACGCGGCACACCCGGAGATCCGTGTCGCTGCGGTTGTCGACGACCGCGTCGCGGGCTTCTGCGCGCTGGCTCCGGTTTCGGATCGCCGCTGTTATCGCGGCGTCGCCGAGGAGAGCGTGTACGTCGCGTCGTGGGCGCAGGGGCGGGGCGTCGGCCGCGCGCTGCTCGACGAGGTGATCGCGCGGTCGGAGGCGGCCGGGATCTGGACCTTGGAGGCCGGGATCTTCCCGGAGAACAAGCCGAGCCTTCGCCTGCACCTCGGGTGCGGCTTCCGGCTCGTCGGCGTGCGCGAGCGCCTCGGCGAAGTGGACGAGCTCTGGCGCGACGTGTTGTTGCTCGAACGGCGATCGGGGGTGGTCGGGGCGTGACGAAGGTGGAGGCGGTCGTGATCCGCGAGCGGATCGAGACGGTGATCGACGCGGTCGAGGAGGAGACCGGCCACGTCGGCGTGACGGTGATCGAAGCGGTCGGTCATGGACGCCAGCGCGGCGTCACGCACGAGTACCGCGGGCGCGTCTTCGAGTCGCGCTTCCTGCCGAAGGCGATGTTGATCTTCGTCGTCGACGATCACAGGGTCGACCCCGTCGTCAAGGCGATCGCCGCGGCCGCGGTCAGCGGCAACGAGTCGGGCGACGGCCTGGTCTGGGCGACCGCCGTCGAGCACGTCACGCACAACCGCACCGGGCTACGGCTCGAGGAAGCGGAGGTCTCATGACCAAGGACGAGCTACTGATCGGCGCGTCGACGATCTGGGTCGTCATCACCGCGATCCTCGTCATGTTCATGCAGGCCGGCTTCGCCTTCCTCGAAGCGGGACTGACCCGGATGAAGAACGCCGGGCACATCGCGGGCAAGAACGTCCTCATCTTCGGCGTCGCGTCGCTCGTCTACTGGGCGGTCGGGTTCGGCATCGCGTTCGGCGACGGCGGCTGGTTCAGCGGCACGGCGGGCTTCTTCCCGTCGGTCAACGAGCTGGTCGGAGTCGGGCAGAAGCCGTTCGACTTCTTCTCGGAGATCCCGGGTGCGGCGGGCTACTTGTTCGAGGTCGTGTTCGCCGGTGTCTCGCTCGCGATCGTCTGGGGCGCGATGGCGGAGCGCGCGAAGCTTTGGGTGTACTTCGTCTTCGGCGTCTACTTCACGCTGACCTATTCGATCGTCTCGCATTGGATCTGGTCACCGCACGGCTGGCTGTTCGCGCACGGGATGCAGGACTTCGCCGGCTCGACAGTCGTGCACTACCAGGGCGCGCTGGCTGCGCTCGCCGGTGCGCTGATCCTCGGCCCGCGGATCGGGAAGTTCGGCCACGACGGCCGCGCGAATCCGATTCCCGGGCACAACATCCCGTACGCCGTCCTCGGGACGCTGATCCTCTGGTTCGGCTGGTTCGGGTTCAACCCCGGCTCCACGTTGTCGATCGACTTCGGCGGGTTCGGCTTCTTCGCGTACGTCGCGACGACGACGAACATCGCCGCGGCCGCGGGCGCGGTGACCGGGATGGCCGTTGCCTGGATCCGGCTCGGCAAGCCGGACATCTCGATGATGCTGAACGGCGCCCTGGGCGCGCTCGTCGCGATCACCGCCGCGTCCGGGTTCGTCGCGCCGTGGGCCGCGGTCGTGATCGGGTGCGGCTCGGGCGTGATCGCCGTCTTCGGCGTCATCTTCGTCGAGCGCATCGGCATCGACGATCCGATCGGCGCCGTCGCGGTGCACGGCATGAGCGGGGTGTGGGGAACGCTCGGGTGCGGCCTGTTCGCGGTGCCTGCGCTCGCGGCGAAGCTCGGAACCGGCCACGGCGGGCTCGCCTACACGGGGTCGTTCCACCAGCTCGGCGTGCAGGCGCTCGGCATCGCCGCCGTCGGCGCCTTTTCGTTCGGCACCTCGTTCGGCGCTCTCTGGGCGCTGAACAAGGTCTGGGGCATCCGCGTCGAGGCGACCGTCGAGTCGCAGGGCCTCGACGTGCACGAGCACGGGATGTGGGGCTACCCGGAGTTCTACATCCCGGTGCCGGGCGGTTACGGCACGGAGTCGCACGGCCATCTGGGTGCGCTCGCGCGTCATCCGCATGCGCCGGCGCCGCAGCCCGTGCCTGTCGCGAAGGAGGTGACGGCATGACGACAACGTGCACGTGCGCGAAGCCGGTTCCGGTCGAGCGCGCGACGCGCAAGGGCGCGGCGACGACGTTCTGCGCCAAGTGCGGGCAGCCGCTGGCATTGCGCCTCCGCCGGGCGGCCTAGCTCCAAGGATCCGAGAGGCGCGGAGCGGTCACTCCGCGCTTCCCGGTATCACTCTCGTGCCAGAGCTGTGACGCTTTCTTGTGGGGGACTGTCCCCGTTACGAAAGTGTCACGCGCCGTGCCCGGGATTCCCGACGTCGCGATAGAGCGCTTCGGCGTTGTTGCCGTCGGGATCGAGCAGATACGCGGCGTAGTAGCCGGCGTCGTCGGCACGTCGCGCGCAACGACGTTGACGTGTGTGAAGCAGGCCGTGTCCTCATGCTCGAACAGCTTTGGAATCCCGAGGGGCGCGAGCACCGTCTCGTAGAAGCGCACGCTCTCGCGGAAGTCGGAAGCGTGTAGGTCGAGATGGTCGACGACGCGACGTCTCCAGTCCCGGGCCGTCGGCTGCAATCATCTCGCACGGATGCTGCCGAACGTCATCCTGCTCGATCTCGACGACACGATCCTCGACGACTCGGGCGCGCGCGACCGCTGCTGGGCAGAGACGTGCGACGAGGCGGCGCGGCGCAACCCGGCGGTCGATGCGAACCGTCTTCGCGTCGAGCTCGAGCGTGTGCGCGAGGAGTTCTGGTCCGACCGAGATCGGCACCGTGCCTGGCGCGTACGGCTAGGTGACGCGTACGGGGAGATCGTCGCCGAGTCGCTCGCCGCGCTCGGGATCGAGGATCGTTCGCTCGGCGTCGAGCTCGGCGCCGTGCATCACGAGCTTCGCAAGGCGGCGATTGCTCCGCTCGAGGGCGCGATCGACACGCTGCACGCATTCCGCGAGCGTGGAGTCACGCTCGGCTTGATCACGAACGGCGGCGGCGAGGGCCAGCGCGAGAAGATCGAACGCTTCGCCCTCGCCGCGCACTTCGCCTACATCGGCATCGAGGGCGAAGTGGGTCACGGCAAGCCGCACCGGATTGCGTACGAGACCGCGCTCGACGCGCTCGGCGTCGACCCGACCGACTGCTGGATGGTCGGAGACAACCTCGAGTGGGACGTCGCGGGCGCCCAGGCGGTCGGGATTCGCGGGGTCTGGCTCGACAAGGCCGGTCGCGGGCTACCCGCGGGCGCCGGCGTCGTGCCGGACGCGATCGTGCGCTCGATCGCGGAGCTGCTCTAGGTATCCGTCGACCTGCTCGGCGCACTTGCGGCCCTCCTCGATCGCCCACACGACGAGCGACTGGCCGCGGCGGCAGTCGCCGGCCGCGAAGACGCCGGGCCGCGAGGTGGCATACGACTCGCGCGACGCGATCGCGCCGAGCTCGTCGAAGAGCTTCGGCTCCGCTCCGGTGAAGCCCATCGCGAGCAGGACGAGGTCGGCGGGCCGCGACTCGTCGGTGCCCTCGACCGGCGCGAACGGAGGCTCGCCGGAGTTCTGCACCCAGTGGATCCGCTCGACGCGCCCGTCGCCCGAGAGCCCCGTCGTCGAGAGCGCGAAGGACCGCTCGCCGCCCTCCTTCAGCGCGTACGACGTGCGCAGCTTCACGGGCCAGAGCGGCCACGGCGACAGCTCATCCGAACGACGCGCGGGCGGCTCGCCCAGCAGCTCGATCTGCGTCACGCTCGCCGCGTGCTCGCGATGCGCGCTCGCGACGCAGTCCGCCCCGGTGTCGCCGCCGCCGATCACGATCACGTGCTTGCCGGTCGCGCTGATCCGCGCCTGCCGGTCGTTCGCGATCGCGCGGTTGCGACCGTAGAGGTACTCCATCGCGAAGTGCACGCCGTCGAGCTCGCGGCCCGGCACGGTCAGGTCGCGCGGAACGCGCGCGCCGATGCACAGGACGGAGGCGTCGAAGCCTTCGAGGTCGGACGCATCGACGTCGACGCCGAGCCGCAGCTCGACGCCCTCGTCGACGAGCTGCTGCACCCGCCGCTCGACGACGTGCTTCTCGATCTTGAAGTCGGGCACGCCGAAACGGAGCAGCCCACCGACCGCCTCGTCGCGCTCGAAGAGCGTCACCCAGTGTCCGCGCCGATTGAGCTGCTGCGCCGCGGCGAGCCCCGACGGGCCGGAGCCGACGACGGCGACGCGATGCCCGGTGCGAACGGCGGGTGGCTCCGCCGAGATCCAACCCTCGTCCCACGCGCGCGAGACGATCGACAGCTCGATCTGCTTGATCGTCACGGCATTGCCCTCGTCGATCTCGAGCACGCAGGCGGCTTCGCACGGAGCCGGGCAGAGGCGGCCCGTGAACTCGGGGAAGTTGTTCGTCCGGTGCAGCTGGTCGATCGCCTCGCGCCAGCGGTCGCGGTAGACGAGGTCGTTCCAGTCGGGGATCAGATTGCCGAGCGGGCAGCCGCTGTGGCAGAACGGCACGCCGCACTCCATGCAGCGCGCGCCCTGCTGCTGCAACTCGACGAGCGGCAGCGTCCGCACGAACTCACGGTGGTCGCCGACGCGCTCGCGCGGCCCGCGCTCAGGCGTCTCCGCACGCGTGTACTTCTTGAAGCCGCCGACTTCGCCCATCAGGCCACCGCCTCTTCCACTTCGGTTTCGGTGATGAAGACGCCGTGCCCGCCCGCGGACGCCGTCTGCAGCGCCGCCTTGTAGTCGTGCGGCATCACCTTCACGAATCGCGCGTAGTCGACCGCGACTGTGGAGCCTGTGCGCGCGCGGTGCTCCTCGACGAGGCTGCGCACGAGCTCGACGTCGGCCTCCTCGAGCTCGTCGAGCCCGACGAGGTCGCGGTTGCACGTTTCTTCGTCCAGGTCGAGGACGTACGCGACGCCGCCGCTCATGCCGGCGGCGAAGTTGCGACCGGTCGGCCCGAGCACGACGACCACTCCGCCCGTCATGTACTCGCAGCCGTGGTCGCCGACGCCTTCGACGACCGCGGTCGCGCCCGAGTTGCGGACGGCGAAGCGTTCGCCGGCGAGGCCGCGGAAGAACGCCTTGCCTGCGGTCGCGCCGTACAGCACCGTGTTGCCGGCGATGACGTTGCTCTCCGCGGCGAAGCCGGCGTCGACCGGCGGCCGCAGCGCGAGCACGCCGCCCGACAGTCCCTTCCCGACGTAGTCGTTCGCGTCGCCGAGCAGCGTCAGCTCGATCCCGGGCGCGAGCCACGCGCCGAACGACTGCCCGGCCGAGCCGCGCAGCGTGTAGCGCAGCGTCCCGGGCGAGCCGGCGCGTCCCCAACGACTCGTCACCCAGTTCGAAAGCAGGCCGCCGACGGTGCGGTTGCGATTGAAGATCGGAAAGTCGCCGCCGCCGTACTCCGCGGCGTCGATCAGGTACCAGTCGAGCGCATCCGTGAGCGCAGGCGGCTGCCGCTCGGTGCGGCGGAGCGGGCCGTCGACGGGGGGCGTGTGCAGGACCGCCGAGAGATCGACGCCGCGCGAGCGCCAATGCGCGACGGCTTCGTCGACCTCGAGCAGGTCGACGCGGCCGACGAGATCCTCGAACTTTGCGATCCCGAGCTGCGCCATGATCCGGCGCACTTCCTCGGCGACGAAGAAGAAGAAGTTGACCACGTGCTCCGGTTTGCCCGCGAACTTCTGCCGCAGCTCGGGATCCTGTGTCGCGATCCCGACCGGGCAGGTGTTCAGATGGCAGGCGCGCATCATCACGCAGCCGCTCGCGATCAGCGGCGCCGTCGCGAAGCCCATCTCGTCGGCGCCCAGCAGCGCGG
Organism: Thermoleophilia bacterium; assembly: GCA_025934995.1. Taxonomy (GTDB): domain Bacteria; phylum Actinomycetota; class Thermoleophilia; order Gaiellales; family Gaiellaceae; genus Palsa-739. The sequence goes on from JAICWC010000020.1 coordinate 6,668, forward strand.
CGACGACCACGTCTCGTCCCGTCTTCAGCTGACCGTCGGTCTGCACCCAGATCCGCGATCGCAACCCGTTCAGGCGCAGTGTCTGTTGCGTCTCGGCGAGCCCGATCTCCCACGGGACGCCGGCGTGGAGGATCGAAGAGAGCGGCGCTGCGCCGGTGCCGCCGTCGTGGCCCGAGATGAGGACGTGGTCGGCGCCAGCCTTCGCGACGCCCGCGGCGACCGTCCCGACGCCGACTTCGGCGACGAGCTTGACCGAGATGCGCGCTTTGGGATTCGCGCAGCGCAGGTCGTAGATCAGCTGCTTCAGATCCTCGATCGAGTAGATGTCGTGGTGCGGCGGCGGCGAGATCAGGCCGACGCCCGGCGTCGTCAGGCGCACGCTCGCGATGTACGAGTCGACCTTGTGCCCGGGCAGCTGGCCGCCCTCACCGGGCTTCGCGCCCTGGGCCATCTTGATCTGCAGCTCGTCGGCGTTCGCGAGATAGTGGGCGTTCACGCCGAACCGGCCCGAGGCGATCTGCTTGATCGCCGAGCGTCGGTCGTCGCCGAAGCGGACCGGATCCTCGCCGCCTTCGCCGGTGTTCGACTTGCCGCCGATCCGGTTCATCGCCTGCGCGAGCGTCTCGTGGGCCTCGCGTGAGATCGAGCCGAGCGACATGGCGCCCGTTGCGAACCGCTTCACGATCGAGCTCGCGGGCTCGACGTCTTCGAGCGGGATAGCCGTCGTCTCCTTGAAGCGCAGCAGGCCGCGCAGCGTCGCGCGCCGCGCGTTCTCGGTGTTCGCCGCGGCGCTGTACTGCTCGAACGTCTCGGCGGACCCGGAGCGCACGGCGTGCTGCAGCTTCGAGATCGTGTCGGGGTTCCAATGATGGTGCTCACCGTCGCGTCGCCACGCATAGAGACCGATCACCGGCAGCAGCGCGTCCGGCGTCTCGGGGTATGCGCGCGCGTGGCGTGCGAGCGACTCCGCTGCGAGCTCACGCAGGCCGATGCCGCCGATCCGCGAGGCGGTGCCCGTGAAGAACTGATCGACGAGCTCGGGCGCGAGACCGACCGCCTCGAAGATCTGCGCGCCGCAGTACGACGGGATCGTAGAGATCCCCATCTTCGACATCGTCTTCAGCAGGCCCTTCGCGATGCCCTTCACGGCCCGCCGCTCGGCGTCCTCGATGTCGAGCTCCCTCAGCGTCTCGAGCATCAGATACGGATTCACTGCCGCCGCGCCGTAGCCGACGAGGACTGCGATGCTGTGGACGCTGCGCGGCTCGCCCGATTCGACGACGATGCCGCATTGCAGCCGTGTCCCCTCGCGAACGAGATGGTGGTGCACGGCTCCGGTCGCAAGGAGCGACGGAATGGGCACGCGTTCCGGTCCGGCGCTGCGGTCGGAGAGGATGAGGATGTTCGCGCCGGCGGCGAGCGCGACATCGGCTTCGCCGCACAGTCGCCGCAGTGCCCGCTCGAGACCGTCTTCGCCGTCGGACGCGCGGAAGGTCGTGTCGATCGTCCACGAGCGGAACGCGGGATGCTCGACGGCCCGCAGCTGCTCGAGCTGCTCGTCGAGCAGCACGGGGTTGTCGATCACGAGCTGCCGCGCGTGCGCGGGAGTCTCGTCGAGCAGGTTGTGCTCGGACCCGACGGAGGCGGTGACGCTCATGACGAGCGCCTCGCGGATCGAGTCGATCGGCGGGTTCGTCACCTGTGCGAACAGCTGCTTGAAATAGCTGTAGAGCAGCGGTTTTCTCGCCGTCAGGATGGCGAGCGGCGTGTCGTTGCCCATCGAGCCGACCGGCTCTTCCGCGTTGCGCGCGAGCGGCGCGAGGATCGCCTTCATGTCCTCCTGCGCGTAGCCGAAGAGCAGCTGCCGTGCGCGCAGCGGCTCCGCGTCGTGGTCGACCTCGGGCGCGGAGGGCAGATCGGCGAGACGCAGCTGCTCCGCCTCGACCCAGTCCGCGTACGGACGCCGCGTCGCGACCTCCCGCTTCGTCTCCTCGTCGGGAACGATCCGGCCCTGCTCGAGGTCGACGAGGAAGAGCCGTCCGGGCTGCAGGCGACCCTTGCGGAGGATGTTCGACGGCTTCTCGTCGAGCACGCCCGTCTCCGATGCGAGCACGACGCAGCCGTCGACGGTCTCGTACCAGCGGCCCGGACGCAGGCCGTTGCGGTCGAGCGTCGCTCCGATGACGCGCCCGTCGGTGAAGGCGATCGCTGCAGGCCCGTCCCACGCTTCCATCAAGCACTGGTGGTAGGCGTAGAAGCCGCGCAGCTCGGGCGAGAGGTCGTCGCGCTTCTCGTACGCCTCGGGCACCATCATCATCACGGTGTGCGGCAGCGAGCGGCCGGCGAGGACGAGCAGCTCGAGCACGTTGTCGAAGGTCGCCGTGTCCGAGCCGCCCGGCCTGATCACCGGCAGCACCTTCTGCAGGTCGTCGCCGAAGAGCTCGGACGCGAGCTGCGACTCGCGTGCGCGCATCCAGTTCCTGTTGCCGCGCAGCGTGTTGATCTCGCCGTTATGGGCGACATACCTGTAGGGATGCGCGAGCTCCCAGCTCGGGAACGTGTTCGTCGAGTAGCGGGAATGGACGAGAGCGAGGGCCGACTCGACCCTCTCGTCCGCGAGGTCGAGGTAGAAGCGCTCGAGCTGCGGCGCGGTCAGCATCCCCTTGTAGACGAGCGTGCGCGAGGAGAGGCTCGGGACGACGAGATCCGACCCAGCCGCAAGCTCCGCGACCCGCCTGATCACGTAGAGCTTGCGCTCGAACGCATCGTGCTCCAGCCCCGCCGCGGCGCCGATCAGCGCCTGGCGGATGACCGGCGCCACTCCCGCGGACGCCGCACCGGCCTGGGACCAGTCGACCGGGACGTCCCGCCAGCGCAGGAACCGCTGCCCTTCCGCTTCCGCGACCCGCTCGACGAGCGCCTCGAGCTCGCGGCGACGGTCGGCGTCCTGGGGCAGGAAGAAGCTCCCGACCCCGTACCGGCCCGGCTCTTCGCCGAACAATTTGTGCGGGATTTGCAGGAGAATTCCCGCCCCGTCGCCCGTATCGGCGTCGGCTCCCGAGGCGCCGCGGTGCTCGAGGCTGGCGAGCGCGGCCAGCGCCCGGCGAATCGTCTCGTGCGAGCGGCGGCCGTCGAGCTTCGCGACGAAGGCGACGCCGCAGGCGTCGTGCTCGTAGGCGGGGTCGTAGAGACCGTCCAAGACCTGGTTATCCCATCTCTCTCGGACGGAACGGCTGGAGCCCGGTCTCGCTGCTAGTCGGCGCCGGGCTGGGCGAAATGCCGACTAGCGCACGTGAAAACGCGCGTCGATAGCCGAAATCGAAAACTTCGCCGCGCGCGTCATCTGGAGACCAGACTGACTGCTCGCCGGCGATGCGTCAACGGGCTTGTTCGTTTATCGGGACTTGACTTGTCGCGAAACGGCAGGCATGGTGAGTGCCCGATGTCGACGACACGCACACACGCGCTCGTGCAGCCGCCTCTGCGGCTCAGCCTCGCGTGTGCGTTCATTCTTTTCGTCGCCATCCTCATTCTCCCCCACTAGGGGGAGATACACGAACACGCGCCGTAGGGCCAGGCGCACACACCCACCGTCTCGCACCACAGGTGCGTCTCAAGTGAAGGGAGTGTTGTTCGTGTCACACCGCAGGATCCGAGTTTTCGATACGACGTTGCGCGACGGCGAGCAATCGCCGGGCATCGCGCTGCAGCCCGACGAGAAGGTCGAGATCGCGCTGCAGCTCGAGCGCCTCCGCGTCGACGTCGTCGAGGCGGGGTTCGCCGGTGCGTCGCCCGGTGACTTCGAGGGTGTTCGTGCGGTCTCCGGCGCACTCACCTCGCCCACGGTGGCGTCGCTCGCCCGTACCCGCTTCGAGGACATCGACGCCGCTGCCGAGGCGCTGGCCGGTGCGCGGCGCTCCCGCATCCACGTCTTCATCGCGACGAGCGAGCTCCACATGGAGCGGAAGCTCGGCCTCGAGCCGCAGCAGGTCGTCGAGCAGGCACGCGACGCCGTCGCGTACGCGGCGAGCCTCGTCGACGAGGTCGAGTTCTCCTGCGAGGACGCGACGCGCTCCGATCAGGCATTCGTCGCGCGCGTATGCCGCGTGGCGATCCGAGCCGGAGCGACGACGATCAACCTTCCCGACACGGTCGGCTACGCCCTCCCGTTCGAATACGCGACGTTCCTCTCGAACGTCCGGCGAGAGGTGCCTGAGCTCCGTGAGGTGACGCTCTCTGTCCATTGCCACAACGATCTCGGGCTCGCGGTCGCGAACACGCTCGCCGGCGTGCACGTCGGCGCCGAGCAGGTCGAGTGCACGGTCAACGGCATCGGTGAGCGCGCCGGCAACGCCGCGCTCGAGGAGGTCGTGATGGCGCTCAACGTCCGCAGCGACTACTTCGCGACCGCGACCGCCGTCGACACGACGGAGATCACGCGCGCATCCCAGCTCGTCTCGCAGCTGACCGGTTACCCCGTCCAGCCGAACAAGGCCGTCGTCGGTGCGAACGCGTTCGCGCACGAGGCCGGCATCCATCAGGACGGGATGCTGAAGGACGAGCGGACGTACCAGATCATGGACCCGGCGAGGCTCGGCGCACGAACGACGCTGCCGCTCGGCAAGCATTCGGGACGTCATGCCTTCGCCCGCGCCTGCGCAGAGCACGGCGTGGAGCTCGTCGGCGACGAGCTGACCGCGGCGTTCCGCCGCTTCAAGGAGCGGGCCGACGCCGGAGGCGTCGTCGCGCTCGAAGATCTATTCGAAGGGGTATCTGCATGAGCCGTACGGCGACAGTCGCATGCTTGACCGGAGCCGGGACGGCGCCGGAGCTGATGGCGGAGGCGGTGTTCGCGCTCGATCGCGTGTCGCGTCTCCACAACCTGCGCGTGCGGGAGAAGCATGCCGCGTTCGGTGGAGTGGCCTTCGCCCGCGCCGGGCAGATGGTGCCGCCCGCGACGCGGGCGGCGATCCTCGCCGCGGACGCCGTGCTCGTCGCAGGCGCGGAAGAGCCCGCCCTGAACGACGTCATGGGCGAGCTCGACCTGCGGGCACAGGCGACACGCGTCCGCTTCGGCCACGACGACGACGTGCTCATCGTCGCGCCGCGCAGCGAGGAAACCTCCGAGTGGACGGTCGAGCGGGCATTCGAGATCGCAGAACGCCGCACCGTTCGCCTGACGGCGGTCGGCGACGGTGAGTGGAACGAGCTCGTCGACAGGGTCGCGAGCGGATACGAGCACGTGCGCGTCGAGCACATTGCGCCGAAGCTCGCGCTCCCGCTTGCGGCGTTCAACGCTGCGCGTTTCGACGTCGTCGCAGTCTCGCCCGCGTGGGCCGAGGCGATCGGCGAGATCATCGCCGCTCCCGCAGCAGCCCGTGTGGCCGCGCACGGGCTGCTCGCGGGCCACGGCCCGAGCCTCTTCGTGCCGGCACCGGACGGGGGCTTCGCGCTCGCCGGGTCCGGCGTCGTCAATCCGAGCAGCATGCTGCTCGCGACGGCGATGATGCTCGACCTCGCGCTCGGCCAGCACGCCGCGGGCGCAACGCTGGCCGGTGCGGTGTCGGCGACGCTCGTCGACGGGCCGCAGACGCCGGATCTCCTCCAATACGGCGTCGGCGCGACCTCACGCGAGTTCACGTCGCGCGTCGTCGACGCGTATCAACTGACCCAGCCGTGGGGCTCCGCCGCGTGAGGATGAACGGCGCCGACGCGATCCTCCGTTCCCTCGAGGCCGAAGGCGTCGAGGTGGTGTTCGGCCTGCCCGGCGGCGCGATCCTGCCGCTGTACGACGCGTTCGCGCGCGGCACGACCGTGCGCCACGTGCTCGCACGGCACGAGCAGGGCGCCGGGCACATGGCAGAGGGGTACGCGCGGGCGTCCGGCCGCGTGGGCGTCTGCATCGCGACCTCGGGCCCCGGTGCGACGAACCTCGTGACGCCGATCGCCGACGCCTGGATGGACTCGACGCCGCTCGTCTGCATCACCGGCCAGGTGCGCTCCAGCTTGATCGGCACCGATGCGTTCCAGGAATGCGACATCACGGGAATCACGATCCCGATCGTCAAGCACTCGTGGCTCGTGCAGGACGTCGACGAGCTGCCCGAGGTCCTCAAGGCGGCCTTCCACGTCGCGCGCACGGGCCGTTGCGGCCCGGTGCTCGTCGACGTCCCGCGCGACGTGCAGGAGGCCGAGCTCGACTTCTCCTACCCCGACAGCATCTCCCTCCCGGGATGGAAGCCGCCCCGTCGTGGACATCCACGCCAGATAACGGCCGCAGCTCGAGCGGTCGCCGCGGCGGAGCGGCCCATCCTCTACGTCGGCGGTGGAGTGTTGAACGCGCACGCGACCGACGAGCTGCTCGAGCTCGCCGAGCGCGGCCGGCTGCCCGTCGTGACGACGCTGATGGCGAAGGGTGCGTTCCCGGAGACGCACGACCTCCACGCCGGCTGGCCCGGCATGCACGGCCCGAAATGGTCGAACCTGGCGCTGAACAAGGCGGATGTGATCGTCGCCGTCGGCGCGCGCTTCGACGACCGCGTCACCGGCAAGCTGTCGGCGTTCGCGCCCGGTGCGACCGTCGTCCACCTCGACATCGACGCCGCCGAGATCTCGAAGATCCGCCACGCCGACATCCCCGTCGTCGGGCCGCTCAAGCCGGTGCTCGCAGACTTCGCCCGGGAGCTCCAGCCCGGCAAAACCGAAGCGTGGCTCGCCCAGATCGCACGCTGGAAGGAGGAGTACCCGCTGCGCTACAGCGACGACGAGTCGTTGCTGAAGCCGCAGCGCGTGCTCGAGCTGTTGCAGGAGCTGACGGCCGGTCGCGACGACGTCGTGTGGACGACGGGCGTCGGCCAGCACCAGATGTGGGCCATGCAATACGTCCTCTGCGACACGCCGCGCACGTTCATCACGTCGGGCGGGCTCGGGACGATGGGCTACGGGGTTCCCGCCGCGGTCGGTGCGAAGGCGGCGCGGCCCGAGGCGACGGTCGTCTGCGTCGACGGCGACGGCTGCTTCCAGATGACGCAGCAGGAGCTCGCGACGGCGGTCCTCGAAGAGCTGCCGATCGTCGTGGTGATCGTGAACAACGGCTACCTCGGAATGGTCCGCCAGTGGCAGGACATGTTCTTCGAGGAGCGCTTCTCGCAGATCCATCTGACGCAGGCAGTGCCCGACTACGCCCTGCTCGCTCAGGCGTACGGCGCGCTCGGCTTCACGGCCGAGACCCCGGATGAGTTGCGCGAGGCACTGGAGGAGGCGCTCGCCTCCGGCCGGACGTGCGTCGTCGATGCCCGCGTCGACCCGCGGGAGCACTGCTTCCCGATGATCCCGGCCGGCGCAGCCGCGGTCGACACGATCGAGTTCGACGCCGGCCGGCAGGAGGTGGTGGCGTGAAGCACACGCTGTCCGTGCTGGTCGAGAACAAGCCGGGTGCGCTGATGCGCGTGACGAGCATGTTCGCGCGTCGGGGCTTCAACATCGACAGCCTCGCCGTCGGGCCGACCGAGCGCCACGACGTCTCCCGCATCACGCTCCGCGTCGACTGCGCGAGCACGACGCTCGAGCAGATCGAGAAGCAGATGCACAAGCTCGTCAACGTTCTGCGCGTGCAGGAGCTCGTGCCCGGCGAAGCGGTCGAACGCGAGCTCGCGCTGCTCAAGGTCGCGGCGCCGCCGAGCAAGCGCGCCGAGCTGATGACGCTCGCCGACGCGTTCCGCGCACGCGTCGCAGATCTCGGCGCCGACTCGATCGTCTTCGAGATGGTCGGCTCGCCCGAGGAGATCGACGCCTTCGAGGAGCTCGTGCGGCCACACGGCCTGCAGGAGCTCGGGCGCACCGGCCGCCTGGGGCTCGCACGCGCAACGCGGCCGTCCCGCAAACGCTCCAGTCCCGCACTCGTCTGACAAAGGAGTCATCGACATGGCAACCATTCATCGCAACGGCGACCTCGACCTCCTCGACGGCACCGTCGCCGTCGTCGGGTTCGGCAGCCAGGGCCACGCCCACGCGCTCAACCTCCACGACTCCGGCGTCGACGTCGTGGTCGGTCTCCGGGCGGGCAGCGGCTCGCGCGCGGCCGCGGAGGACGCGGGGCTCGAGGTTCGCGAGATCGCGGACGCGGTTCGCGGCGCGCAGCTCGTCGCAGTTCTCGTCCCCGACCATGTGCAGGCCGAGGTGTGGGAGCGCGACATCGCCCCGAACCTCGCGCCCGGCGCGGCAGTCGTCTTCGCGCACGGGCTCAACGTGCACTTCGGCCGCATCGTCCCCGACGCCGGACACGACGTGATCATGGTCGCGCCGAAGGCGCCGGGCCACCGTGTTCGCGAGCTCTATGTCGGCGGCGCCGGCACGCCCGGCCTCGTCGCCGTCCATCAGGACGCGACCGGGCGCGCGCTCGCACTCGCGCTCGCGTACGGCGTCGGCATCGGCTGCGGCCGGGTCGGCCTGCTCGAGACGACGTTCGCCGAAGAGACGGAGAGCGACCTGTTCGGCGAGCAGGCGGTGCTCTGCGGCGGCGTTCCAGCGCTCGTCCAGGCGGGCTTCGACACGCTCGTCGAGGCCGGCTACCAGCCGGAGATCGCGTACTACGAATGCCTGAACGAGCTGAAGCTGATCGTCGACCTCCTCTACCAGGGCGGCTACGAGTACATGCGCTATTCCGTCTCGGACGTCGCGGAGTACGGCGACCTGCTCGTCGGGCCGCGCATCGTCGACGACGGTGTGCGGCAGCGGATGCGCGAGGTGCTCGCCGAGATCCGCAGCGGCGCCTTCGCAGAGACGCTGTTCGCCGACGACGCGGCCGGCAGGCCGTCCTTCGCGCGACTTCGCGCAGACGGCGCCGCACGGGCCGAGGAGATCGAGCGGGTCGGCAAGGAGCTCCGGACGCTTGCCGGAGTGGAAGGGCTGCTTGGCGTCGGTTGACGTCAACGTCGCGCTCCTCGGCTACGGCACGGTCGGTTCCTCGGTGAGCCGGATGCTCGCCGAGAGCGGCAGCGAGATCGAACGCGCGACCGGGCACCGGTTGCGCGTCGTCCGCGCGCTCGTCCAGAACCTCGACAAGGAGCGTGCGTTCCCCGCCGCCGACGGCGTGCTGACGACCGACTTCGCGGCCGTCCGCGACGACCCGACCATCGACGTCGTGGCGGAGGTGATGGGGGGCGTCAGCCCCGCAGGCGACTACGTGCGCGAGCTCCTGCGCGCCGGCAAGCCGGTCGTCTCCGCGAACAAGCAGCTCGTCGCCCGCGAGGGCGCCGAGCTGTTCGCGACCGCGTCCGCCGCCGGCGTCCAGCTGCGCTTCGAGGCGTCCGTCTGCGCGGCGATCCCCGTCGTCAAGGTGCTCCGTGAGTCGCTGGTCGCGACGAACGTCCATCGCATCCTCGGCATCGTCAACGGGACGACGAACTTCATCCTCTCCGAGATGGAGCGCGGCGCGGAGTACGCGGAAGCGCTCGCGGCGGCGCAGGAGCTCGGATACGCCGAGGCCGACCCGACGGACGACGTGGAGGGTGTCGACGCGGCGGCCAAGATGTCGATCCTCGCGACGGTCGCATTCGGGTCGCGCGTGACACCCGATCAGGTCGACACGCGCGGCATAACCGAGGTGACGCCGTCGCACATCGCCGCTGCGGCCGAGCTCGGGATGGTCGTGCGCCTGGTCGGAATCGCGACGTTGTCGGGAGAGGAGGTGGACGTGCGAGTGCAACCGGCTTTCGTCGAACGCTCGCACCCGCTTGCCGCCGTCGACGGCCCGTTCAACGCCGTGATGCTCCAGGGTGACGCGATCCGGGAGATCACGCTCGAAGGTCCCGGCGCAGGCGGCATCGAGACGGCCTCCGCGGTGGTCGCCGATCTCGTGAGTGTCGTCGGCACGGCAGGAACCGGCTTCCTCCAGAACGACGCCTGTTGGCGCGAGCTGCGGCGGATGGACGCCGCGACGTGGCGCTCCCCGTTCTACGTCCACCTCGACGTCGCCGACGAGCCGGGCGTGCTCGCGCACGCCGCGAGCCGCCTCGCCGCGCACGACGTCTCGGTCGCGCGGCTCGTGCAGCGCCTCGAGGAGGGTCGCGCGTCGCTCAACCTCGTCCTGCACGACGTGGCGTTCGGCGACGTGCGTGCCGCGCTCGCCGAGATCGCGGCCTTCCCGGAGGTCCTCGACCGACCGTTCATCGCGCCGGTGATCGCATGACGATCACGCTCGGGGAGGGACGGACGCCGCTGCTCGAGGCGCCGAGGCTCTCGGCCCGCTACGGAATCGAGCTCTGGCTGAAGTGGGAGGGCGCGAATCCGACGGGATCGTTCAAGGACCGGGGGATGAGCGTCGCGGTGACCCGTGCCGTCGAGGACGGGGCGCACACGCTCGTCTGCGCGTCGACGGGGAACACCGCCGCCTCGTGCGCCGCGTACGCGGCGCGTGCGGGACTGCGCGCGACGATCGTCGTCGTTCGCGGGGCCGCCGCCGGACCGAAGCTCACGCAGGTGCGCGCCGTCGGCGGCGAGATCGTGGAGGTCGACGGGACGTTCTCCGACGCATTCGCGCATGCAGAGCGGCTGGCGTCCGAGCCCGGGCACGTGCTCGTCAACTCGACGAACCCGCACCGCATCGAGGGCCAGAAGTCCGCAGCGCTCGAGATCCTCGAGCAGCTCGGCTCGCCGCCCGACGTGCTGACGCTCCCGTACGGCGGCGGCGGCAATACACGTGCCTACGCACTCGGCTTCGGCGACCGGCTCCCGCGCTTCCACCCGGTGCAGGCCGCCGACCGGGCGGGCACCGTCGCCTCGGCGATCCGGATCGTCGAGCCCGTGCATCGTGTCGACGTCGAGGAGATCGTCGCGCGCACGGGAGGCTCGATCGTCACGGTCGACGACGAGCAGATCGCGGCCGCCCGCGACCTGCTCGGCCGCGAGGAGGGCGTGTTCTGCGAGCCGGCGTCGGCCGCCGGCATCGCCGGCCTCGAGCGAGGCACGGCGTCCGGCGGCGAGCGCGTCGTCTGCGTCGTCACCGGACACGGGCTGAAGGCCGGCGCATGACGATCCACGTCCGCGCGCCCGCGACGACTGCGAACCTCGGTCCGGGCTTCGACGTCGCCGGCGCGGCCCTCGACCTGTGGAACGAGCTCGAGGTCGACGAAGCCGACGGCACAGTGGACGAGCAGCATCTCGGCGTCCGCGCGTTTGCGAAATTCGCCCCGCCCGAGCGCTACTCGTTCTCCTTCACCGACCGGATCCCGCGCGAGCGCGGTCTCGGCTCGAGCGCGGCCGTCGTCGCGCTCGGCCTCGTCGCCGGCGCGCTCGCTGCGGGCGTCGACCCGTCGGCCGACGAGCTCCTCGCCGAGGGAATCGACCTCGAAGGCCATGCCGACAATCTCGCCGCCGCTCTTGCAGGCGGCGTGTGTCTCACCTGGGACGGCCGCATCGCACGCGTCGCCGACGACTTGCCGGCGAGCGCGATCGCGGTCGTGCCACAGAACCGCGTGAACACGGCCCAAGCGCGCGCGTCGTTGCCGCAGACCGTCTCGCATGCCGATGCCGTCTTCACTGCGGGACGTGCGGCGCTGCTCGGCGCTGCATTGGCTCGCGGCGACCTCTCCCTCTTCGCCGCCGGTGCAAACGATCGATTGCACGAGCCGTACCGCGCCGAGCACGCCCCGCACCTCTACGAGCTGCGCGCCGACCTGCCCTCCGGTGCGCTCGGCGCGACGCTCTCGGGATCGGGCCCGACGGTGATCGTCTGGGCCGCTCGTGACGACGCCGGCCGTGTCGCGCTCGAGCTGCGCAGGCGGTATCCGGGACACGACGTCCTCGAGCTGCGCGTCGCCGCGGCGGGAGCGGGGCCCGTATGAGCGATCCGTACGCACGCCCGAGCGATCCCGCGAAGCGCCACAGCGCCGCGCTGACGGACGGCGTCGACCGTGCTGCCGCGCGCGCGATGCTGAAGGCGATCGGCCTCGACGACGAGGCGCTCGCGCGCCCGCTCGTCGGCATCGCGACGACCTGGATCGAGACGATGCCGTGCAACTGGAATCAACGCGAGCTCGCACGTCACGTGCGTCGCGGGATCATCGAAGCCGGCGGGACACCCGTCGAGTTCAACACGATCGCCGTCTCCGACGGCGTGTCGATGGGCACCGAGGGGATGCGCGCCTCGCTCGTCTCGCGCGAGGTGATCGCCGACTCGATCGAGCTCGTCGTCCGCGGCCACCTGCTCGACGGCCTCGTCTGCCTCGTCGGCTGCGACAAGACGCTGCCCGCAGCCGCGATGGCGCTCGCGCGGCTCGACGTGCCGGGTCTCGTCCTCTACAACGGCTCGATCGCGCCCGGCAGGTTCCGCGGCCGCGACGTGACCGTGCAGGACGTCTTCGAGGCCGTCGGCGCCGCAGCCGCCGGCACGATGAGCAACCCCGACGTGCACGAGCTCGAAGGCGTCGCCTGCCCGGGCGCGGGTGCATGCGGCGGCCAGTTCACCGCGAACACGATGGCGACGGTGCTCGAGTTCCTCGGCATCAGCCCCGCGGGCCTGAACGACATTCCCGCGACCGACCCGGCAAAGCGCGACGCGGCCTACGAAGCGGGCAAGGTTGCGATGCGGCTCGTTCGCGACGACGTGCGCCCCTCGCAGGTGATGACGCGTGCAGCGCTCGAGAACGCAGCCGCCGCCGTCGCGGCGACGGGCGGCTCGACGAACGGCGTCCTGCACCTGCTCGCGCTCGCGCACGAGCTGGACATCGATTTGACGATCGACGAGTTCGACACGATCGCCGCGCGTACGCCTGTCGTCGCCGACATCAAGCCCGGCGGCCGCTTCGTCGCCACCGACCTGCACGCGGCAGGCGGCGTCGCGCTCGTGGCGCGCGAGCTGCTGAAGGCAGGGCTCGTGCACGGCGACGCGCCGAACGTCGACGGCCGCTCGCTCGCCGAGGTCGCGGCTGCGGTCGTCGAGACGCCCGGGCAGGAGGTCGTGGTCTCGATCGACGCGCCGTTGAAGCCGACCGGCGGCCTCGCGATCCTCCGCGGCAACCTGGCACCCGACGGCTCCGTCGTCAAGCTCGCGGGTCACGAACGGCTCTTCCACACCGGCCCGGCGCGTGTCTTCGATTCCGAGGAGGAGTGCTTCGCGGCCGTCAAGGCGCGGCGCATCCATGCCGGCGACGTCGTGGTGATCCGGTACGAAGGGCCGGCCGGCGGGCCCGGGATGCGCGAGATGCTGCACGTCACGGCGGCGCTCGTCGGCGAGGGGCTCGGCGACAGCATCGCGCTCGTCACCGACGGCCGCTTCTCCGGCGCGACCCACGGTCTGATGGTCGGCCACGTGGCGCCGGAAGCCGCGCACGGCGGGCCGATCGCTGCGCTCCGCGACGGCGATGTGATCGAGCTCGACGTCGAGGCGCGCGAGCTGCGCGTCCTGCTCAGCGAGGACGAGATCGCAGCCCGCCTCCGGGACGTCGTCGCGCCCCCGCCCCGGTACACGAAGGGCGTGCTCGCCCGCTACGCGAAGAGCGTCTCCTCGGCCTCCGAAGGAGCGGTCCTCACGTGACGCGGCCGCGGAGCTTCATTTTGTATAGTGGTGCGTACAAGGAGCCGGGCTCGTCCCGCTCCGCATCGAGAGAGGCTGAGGGAACCGGCCCTGAGACGCCTCGGCAACCTGCGCTCCGCGTGTGGTGCCAATCCCGGTCGGATGCCGAGCGACGGACGAAAGGAGCCAGGTAGTGCCCGCCACCGCACTTCGCTGCCGGGTCTGTGAGACCCAGTACCCCCTCGATCCCATCGGGGTCTGTTCCCGCTGCTTCGGGCCGCTCGATCCGGTCTACGACCGCGACGAGCAGCGCCGCCTCGTCACGCGCGAGCGGATCGAGGCCGGCCCGCGCTCGATCTGGCGCTACGCCGACCTGCTGCCGGTCGCGCCGCCGGCCGAGCAGAGCCTGCCGCCCGGCTGCACGCCGCTCGTGCAGGCGCCGCGGCTGGCACGCGCCCTCGGCGTCCGCGAGCTCTGGCTCAAGCTCGACACGGCCAACCCGACGCACTCGTTCAAGGACCGCGTCGTCGCCGTCGCCTGCGCAAAGGCGCAGCAGCACGGTGCGACGACGCTCGCGTGCTCCTCGACCGGCAATCTCGCGAACGCGGTCGCCGCGCGCGCGGCGGCCGAAGGGCTCGAGGCTGTGATCCTCTGCCCGGCCGACCTAGAGCGCGAGAAGCTCGTTGCGAGCGCGGTCTACGGGCCGACGATCTACGCGGTCGACGGGAGCTACGACGACTGCAGCCGGCTCACGGTCGAGCTGTCGTTCGAGGTGGACTGGTCGTTCGTCAACGTCCAGCTGCGCTCGTACTACGCGGAAGGCTCGAAGACGCTCGCGTTCGAGATCGTCGAGCAGCTCGGTTGGGAGCTGCCGGACGTCGTCGTGGCGCCGATCGCGTCCGGCTCGATGTTCACGAAGCTCCACCAGGGCTTCACGGACTTCGTCGAGCTCGGCCTCGTCGAAGGCGACCTGCCGCGGCTCGTCGGTGCACAGGCCGAAGGCTGCTCGCCCGTCGCCAAGGCGTTGGCCGAAGGCGGCAAGGTGAAGCCGGTGCGGCCGAACACGATCGCGCGCTCGCTCGCGATCGGCTCACCCGCCGACGGCGCGCTCGCCGCGGCGACCGCAAGCTCCATCCACATCACGCCCGAGGACGAGATCGTGGACAACATCGCGCTGCTGGCCGAGACGACCGGCGTGTTCGGCGAGACCGCTCCGGCGGTGACGCTCGGCGCGTTGCGTGCGGCAGTTCGCGCAGGAGAGATCGGCGAGGACGACCGCGTCGTCCTCCTCGTCACAGGCGACGGCCTGAAGACGCCGGGGCTCGTCGCCGACCGGCTCGACCCCGTCTTCGTCGAGCCGGACGCAGACCGCATCTTGGAAACGTTGGGAGGTGGTGTCAGATGAGAACCGGCCCGAGAACGGGCTTCCGCTGGACGGACGACACGATCGTCTACGCAATCACGTTGTGGCATCGGAAGCACAGCCGTCCACCGTTGACGGCCGACTGGGAGCAGGCGGGCGAGAACCACCCGTCGCGCCAGACCGTCGCGCGTGTCTTCGGGAGCTGGAACGCCGCCATCGCCGCCGCGGGCTTCCATCCGCGCCCGCGCGGGCGGCAGCCGAAGAGGCTCCTTGCCGAAGGCTAGAGTCGTCGTTCTTCCCGGGGACGGGATCGGCCCGGAGATCGCGCGCGAGGCGCGCGCGATGCTCGAGCTGCTGGTCCCGGATATCGAGATCGACGAGCAGCTGCTGGGCGCCGCCGCGATCCGTGCGACGGGCGAGCCGCTGCCCGCCGCGACGCTCGACGCCTGCCGGGCCGCGAGCGCCGTGCTGAAGGCGCCGATCGGCGACCCCGAGTTCGACGCGGCAGACGTCCGTCCGGAGCAGGGATTGCTGGCGTTGCGCGCCGCGCTCGACACGTACGCAAACCTACGGCCGGCCGTGCTCGACGACGTCGACGTGCTGATCGTGCGCGAGCTCGTCGGCGGCCTGTACTTCGGCTCGAGCGGCGTCCGCGAGGACGGCACCGTCTACGACACCTGCGAGTACCACCCGCGCCAGATCGAGCGCGTCGTGCGCCGCGCGTTCGAGCTCGCACGCGCGCGCCGCGGGAAGCTCACGTCGGTGGACAAGGCGAACGTGCTCGAGACGTCGCGCCTGTGGCGGCGGATCGTCGACGAGCAGTCGCCGCGCTATCCGGACGTGGAGGTCGAGCACATGCTCGTCGACAATGCGGCGATGCAGCTGGCGACCGATCCGCAGCGCTTCGACGTCCTCGTCACCGAGAACATGTTCGGTGACATCCTCTCCGACCTTGCTGCTGCGGTGACCGGCGGGCTCGGGCTCGCGCCGTCGGCATCGCTCTCCGACGGGGGTGCAGGGATCTTCGAGCCGGTGCACGGCTCGGCGCCGGACCTCGCCGGCAGCGGGACGGCCAATCCGACGGCGATGTTGCGTTCGACGGCGCTGCTGCTCGAGCACGGTCTCGGCCTCCACGAAGAGGCGCGCGCGTTGACGGACGCCGTCGCTGCAGCGCTCGCGTCCGCGCCGACGCCTGATCTCGGAGGCACGGCGACGACCGCGGAGCTCGGCGCGGCAGTAAGGGAACAACTGTCTGTTGACCATGCGGCGACGGTGTCGTACGGTGGCTGACATGCGTCTCGCGCGTGAAGCCGGCACGACCTCCTTCTCGGGCTTCTTCGCGTACGCATTTATTCGGTAGCCGAGCGCGGTCCGCGTTCGGCTCGATGTCGTCCCAGGAGGGCGTTTTCGTGCTGACCCAACTCATTCGCCGATCGGAAGAGCGCCGCCGCACACGGGTTCCCTCCCCGTCTGTAGTCGCGTATCCCGGCCCGCCGGGATCACACACCGCAGCGGCCGCGGCGGCGCTCTTTCCATCGGCGGAGCCTCGGGCCAGCTTCCGCGCGGTCGCGGAGGCGGTCACGGCGGGCGAGGCCGGGTACGGCGTGCTGCCGATCGAGAGCTCGCTCGCCGGCGCGGTTGCGGAGACGCACGACCTGCTGTACGAGCACGAGCTGTCGATCGTCGCCGAGGTCGTGCAGCCGATCCGGCACGCGATCGTCGGCGTCGGCACGCTCGCGGACGTGCGCGTCGTTCGCTCGCACCCGGCGGCGTTCGAGCAGTGTCGGGAGGCACTCGGCGACCTGTCCCTGATCCCGGCGGCCACGACCGCGGACGCTGCCCGGCTCGTCGCGCAGCGCGACGACCCGTCCGAGGCGGCGCTCGCGTCGCTCGAGGCCGCGCGCCTGTACGGGTTGAACGTGCTCGCGGACGACGTCGGCGACCGGCCTGCGTTCACGCGCTTCGTGGCGATCGCGGCGCACAGCGTGCTCGTGACGACGAACGCGCGCACCGCCTTCTCGTTCGTCACCGATCACCGTCCCGGCGCGCTGCACGCTGCGATCACGCCGCTCACGGACGCGGGCCTCGATCTCCAGCGGCTCGTCTCGCGGCCCCTCGTCGAGGAGCCGTTCCGCTATCGCTTCGACGCGGTCGTCGCCGGCTCGCCGCTCGATCCGGTCGTGCGCGACGCGCTGCGCGCGACGCGCGGCGTCACCCGCGAGCTTCGTGTCCTGGGCGTCTACGAGGGGGCAGCGTGAGCGACGAATACGTGGCACAGGTGCGACGGCAGATTTCCGATCTCGACCGTTCGCTCGTCGAGCTCGTCAACAAGCGCCTGAAGCTCGTCGCGGGCCTGAAGCGCTACAAGGACGAGCACGGCATCGGCTTCGTCGACCTTGCGCGCGAGGAGTGGATGCTGCAGTACCTGCAGCGCCTGAACCGCGGCCCGCTCTCAGGCGATGGCCTGAGCGAGCTCTACCACGAGTTGCTCGACCTGATGAAGCGCGAGGTCACGCGCGAGCAGCAGCCTCAAACGCAGTGATCGCGTCCTCGTGCCGCAACGTCAGCGCGATGTCGTCCCAGCCGTTGAGGAGGCAGTCGCGCGTGAAGTCGTCGAGCTCGAACGGGAACTCGTCGACGGTGCGCGTCTCGAGGTCGACCGTGATCTCGTCGCGCGTCATCAGCTCGCGCACCTGCTCCTCGGGCAGCTGAACGGGCAGCAGCCCGATCTTCAGCGAGTTCTGCCGGAAGATGTCGCCGAACGACGGGGCGATCACGACGTCGAAGCCGTAGTCCTCGAGCGCCCACGGCGCGTGCTCGCGCGACGAGCCGCAGCCGAAGTTGCGGCCTGCGATGAGGATCCGCCCGGTCTGGTGGTTCAGCTCGAACGCGGGATCCTTGCGCCAGTCGAAGAAGAGGAACTCGCCGAAGCCCGTGCGCTCGATCCGCTTCAAGAACTGCTTCGGGATGATCTGGTCGGTGTCGACGTCGTTGCGGTCGAGCACGACGGGCGGCGACGTGACGCGCGCGAACGACTTCATGCGGTCGCGAAGTGGCCGGCGAGCGCGGTCGCCGCGGCGATCGACGGGCTGACGAGATGCGTGCGCCCGCCCGCTCCCTGTCGACCCTCGAAGTTGCGGTTGGACGTCGACGCGCAGCGCTCGCCGGGCGCGAGGACGTCCGGGTTCATCCCGAGGCACATCGAGCAGCCGGCGCGGCGCCACTCGAAGCCTGCCTCGACGAAGATCCGGTCGAGCCCCTCGGCCTCGGCCTGCGCCTTGATCTGCGCGGAGCCGGGAACGACCATCGCGCGCACGTTCGGATGGACGTGATTGCCGCGCACGACTGCGGCGGCGGCCCGCAGGTCCTCGATTCGCGAGTTCGTGCACGAGCCGATGAAGACGCGGTCGACGGAGATCTCGCGGATCGGCGTCCCGGGCTCCAACGCCATGTACGTCAGCGCGCGGGCAGCCGCCTCGTCGGCAGGCTCGGGAACGACGTCGTCGATCGAGACCACCATCCCGGGATTCGTCCCCCAGGTCACCTGCGGCTTGATCGCGGAGACGTCGATCTCGAAGCGCCTGTCGTAGTCGGCGTCCGGATCGGAGCGCAGGTCTCGCCAGCGCTCGTCGAACGGCACCCCGCGCTCGCGGAGATACGCGTACGTCGTCTCGTCGGGAGCGATCAATCCCGCGCGTGCTCCTGCTTCGATCGACATGTTGCAGATCGTCATCCGGCCCTCCATCGAGAGCGCCTCGATCGCCGGGCCGGCGTACTCGATCACGTGGCCGACACCGCCGTCGACGCCGATGAGGCCGATCGCAGCGAGCACGTAGTCCTTCGCACCGACGCCGGCCGCGGGCTCGCCGAAGAAATCGATGCGCAGCGACTTCGGCTGCCGCTGCGGCAGCGTCTGGGTCGCGAGCACGTGCTCGACCTCGGACGTGCCGATCCCGAACGCGAGGGCGCCGAAGGCGCCGTGCGTCGAGGTGTGCGAGTCCCCGCAGACGATCGTGCGCCCGGGCTGCGTCAGTCCGAGCTCCGGGCCGATCACGTGCACGATCCCCTCGCGCCCGGACCCCGTCGCGTACAGGGGCACGCCGAACTCCTCGCAGTTCCGCCGCAGCGTGTCCAGCTGCTGCTGCGACAACGGATCGGGCGGCGCGTCGTCCCCTGTGGCGACGTTGTGGTCCATCGTCGCGACCGTGAGGTCGGGCCGGCGCACGCGCCGTCCGGCGAGACGCAAGCCCTCGAACGCCTGCGGCGACGTCACCTCGTGGACGAGATGGAGATCGATGTAGAGGAGGTCGGGCTCGCCTTCGGAGCGGCGGACGACATGGCTCTCCCACACCTTGTCGACCAGCGTCCGGCCCATGCGTCCACGCTAGCGCGGCCCTCGTCCGACGTCGCAGGATTGTCCGGTTTGCAGCGGCTTTCGTCGTAGGCTGGACACATGGCCGTGCGCGAGGACGTCCGTCTCCTCGGCGACCTGCTCGGCCGGGTCCTCGTCGAGCAGGAAGGCGAGGGGCTGCTCCAGGACGTCGAGCGTGTCCGGGCGCTGTCCCGCTCCGCCCGAGCAGGCGGGCCGCGGGACGAGCTGCGGGCGGCCGTTGCCGGCCTGCCGCTCGAGCGGCAGACGAGCGTGCTGCGCGCGTTCGCGCTCTACTTCCAGCTCGCGAACGTCGCCGAGCAGCAGCACCGGATCCGCAGGCGCGGCGAGTACGCCTCGGAGGACCGCGTCGCGCGTGAGTCTCTCGCTGCGGCGTTCGAGGAGCTCGGGGACGACGTCCCGCGTGTGTCCCTCGGCCTGGTGCTCACCGCCCATCCGACCGAGGCGGCGCGGCGTACCGTGCTGGCGGCGCACGGGCGCATCGCAGCGCTGCTCGAGGAGGACGACGCCCGCGATGCGCTGCTCGCCGAGATCACGGCGCTCTGGCAGGCGGACGAGGTGCGCACGCGCAGGCCGCGCGTCGTCGACGAGATCCGCAACGGCCACTGGTTCTTCGAGCAGTCGCTGATCGACGCGGCCGAGCGCCTGCTCGCCGACTTCCGCCGGCGGGTCCCCGGGGCGTCGCCGCCGTTCCGCTTCGGGACGTGGATCGGCGGCGACGCAGACGGCAATCCGCTGACGAGCGCCGGCACGCTCGAGGAAGGGCGCCGCCGCGCGCGCGAGCTGCTCCGGCTCCGCTACCGCACCGAAGTGCGGGAGCTCGCGGCCTCGCTCGGTGTCTCGTCGCGGCTGACGGCGGTGAGCGAGGAGCTGTTGCGATCGATCGCCGCCGACGAGGCGGCGCTGCCGGAGTACGCGCGCGCGATCGGCGACCAGAACGCCGACGAGCCCTACCGGCGGAAGCTCAGCTTCGTCTGGCACCGGCTCGACACCGATGCGTATGCCGCCGCGGGCGAACTGCTCGCCGACCTCGACGTGCTCGACCGCAGCCTCCGCGCGAACCGCGGCTCGCGGCTCGCCGACTCGGAGCTCGCGGCGCTGCGCCGTCGCGTCGAGCTGTTCGGCTTCGAGCTCGCGCCGATCGAGGTGCGCGTGCACGCCCGCGACGTGCAAGACCCCGACGCACGGATCCGCGACCTTCTGGCCGCCGCCGGCGAGACGGTGATCGTCTCCGGCACGACGAGCGCGGACGACGTTCGGCGTGTCGCTGCGCTGACGCCGGCGCAGAACGTCGTGCCGTTGTTCGAGTCGGTCGACACCCTCCGCGCGGCACCGCGCATCTACGAGGAGCTCGGCTGCGCGGAGGTGATGGTCGGCTACTCCGACTCGGCCAAGGACGCCGGCTATCTCGCGGCCCAGTGGGAGATTCGCGAGGCCCTCGTCGCCCTCGGCGAGGCTGCGCACCGCCGAGGAGCGGAGCTGACGATCTTCCACGGCCGCGGCGGCAGCGCAGGACGCGGCGGCGGGCCGACGTTCGACGCGATCCTCGCGACGCCGCAGGGCGAGCCGCCGGGCCGGCTGAAGCTGACCGAGCAGGGCGAGACGATCGCGTTCAAGTACGGGTTGCCGCAGCTCGCGTACCACAATCTCGAAGCGGCGCTCTCGGCGACATTGCTCGCGGCGGCAGGCGTCGAGCCTCGCATAGACGCCGGGCCGCTGCCCGGGCTGGCCGAGCGTTCCGCGGCGGCGTACCGCGACCTCGTCGCCGCGCCCGGCTTCGTCGAGTTCTTCCGCGCGTTCACGCCGGTCGACGAGCTGGCGCTGCTGAACATCGGCTCGCGCCCGGCGAGGCGGAACGAAGGTTCGGAATACCTCGCCTCGCTGCGTGCGATCCCGTGGGTGTTCGCCTGGACGCAGAACCGCTGCCTGCTCCCTTCGTGGTACGGCTGCGGCAGCGCGTTCGAGACGGCGGACATCGATGCGCTGCGCGAGCTTTACCGGCAGTGGCCGTTCTTCCGCACGCTCGTGCAGAACCTCGAGATGACGCTCGCCAAGTCGAGCATCGAGATCGCAGCCGACTACCTCGCCCTCGTCGACGATGCCTCGTTGTGGCCGCGGATCGCTGCCGAGCACGAGCGCACGGTCGCGTGCGTGCTCGAGATCGTCGAGGCCGACGAGTTGCTCGACCGGCATCCCGTCGTGCAGCGTTCGATCCGGGTGCGAAACCCCTACGTCGATCCGATGAACGCGATCCAGGTGGAGCTGCTCGCGCGCTATCGCGCCGGCGAGGAGTCGCTCGAGCCGGCGCTGCTCCGCTCGATCGCGGGCATCGCCGCGGGCCTGAGGAACACGGGATGAGAGAGCAGATCGAACAGGAAGCCAGGGCCGCGCGTGCGGCTGTCGCGGCCCTCGACGACGAGGGCGTCACGCGCGCACTCGCGCGCGCGGTCGAGCTCGTTCGCACACAGCGGTCGGCGATCGACGCCGCGAACGACGCCGACCTCGCGGCCGCGGCGACGCTCGACGAAGGCCTGCGAGACAGATTGCGGCTCGACACCGAGGCGCTCGCCGACCAGCTGGCACAGCTCGTCGAGCTGCCGCCGCTCGAGCGGGTGGAGGACGGCTGGGAGCTCGACGACGGCCTGCACGTCGAGGTGCGGCGCATTCCGATCGGCGTCGTGGCCGCGAACTTCGAGGCGAGGCCGAACGTCGCAGTCGACGTCGCGGGCCAGCTCCTGAAGTCGCTCAACGGCGGCATCCTCCGTACAGGCGGAGCGGCGCTGCGGACCGTGACGGTGCTCATCGACGACGTGCTTCGCCCGGCGCTCGCAGACGCGGGCCTGCCGCCGGAGGCGATCGGGCTCGTGCGCGCGCCGGAGCACGACGGCGCGCGCCTGCTCGTTTCGCTGCCGCACGTCCTGCCGCTCGTGATCCTCCGCGGCAGCGGCGAGACGACGGCGATGCTCGCGCGCGAGGCGGCGAGGCACGGTGTTCGTGTGCTCGCGCACGCCGAAGGGGGCGGTGTCCTCTACGTCCATCGTGCCGCCGATCCGGCAAAGGTGGACGAGCTCGTACGCGCGAGCCTCGACCGGCTCGGCGTCTGCAACCGGCTCAACCTCCTGCTCGTGGACGACGACGCACTCGTTCCACACGACGCGTTGCAGGGATTCGAGCTGCGCGACGACTTGCGCGAATGGGCGAACGAGCCCGACCGCATCGCATCCGTCACGGTTCGCGTCGTCGGCGGCGTCGAAGACGCCGTACGTGTCGCGAACGACGAGACGAGCGGGCTCGCGGCCTCGATCGTCACCGAGGACGAGAGCGCGGCGCGCGCCTTTCTCGATTCGTATCGCGGCACCGCGGCGTACTGGAACGCGACGACCCGGTTGACCGACGGTTTCAAGCTGACCGGCTCGCCCGAGACGGGGATCAACGTCGACCGCGTGCCGGGGCCGCGCGGGCCGGTCACCTACCGTGACCTGTATCTGCGTCAGTACCGCGTCACGCCGTGAAGAGCCCGCTCGTCGTCAAGCTCGGCTCGGCGCTCGTCGTCGACGAGCGCGGCCGCCCGCGACGCGCGCTGTTACGTCGGCGCGCAGGCGAGCTGGCGGCGATCGTCGCCCAGGGCACGCCGGTCTGCGTCGTGTCGTCCGGCGCGATCGCGCTCGGCCTCGCGGGCGAGAAGCGGCCGTCGTCGCTGCCGCGCCTGCAGGCGGCGTCCGCGCTCGGCCAAGCGGCGTTGCAGCGTGCATGGCAGGACGCGCTGCGTCCGCACGGGCTCGACGCTGCACAGATCCTGTTGACGAGCGGTGACCTCGCAGACCGCCGCGCGTACGTGAACATCCGCGCCGCCTTCAACGCGCTCTTCGCCCGGAGTGCGGTTCCCGTCGTCAACGAGAACGACGCGACCGCGACCGACGAGATCAGCTTCGGGGACAACGATGCGCTCGCCGCGCAGGTCGCGGTGCTGCTCCGCGCGCGCGTGCTCGTGCTGCTCACGTCGGTGCCGGGCGTCCTGCGCGAAGGCGTCGTGATCAAGGACGGCGCCGAAGCGCGGTCAGCCGTCTTCGGTGCGCGCAGCGCGTTCGGGCGCGGCGGCATGGAGAGCAAGGTCGCGGCCGCCGAGCTTGCGGCTGCAGCCGGGATCCCGACGGTGATCGGCGGGGAGGCGCCGTTGGACGAGCTGCTCGCCGCGGGCGGCACCCGCTTCGCGGCCGCCGGCGGCGCGCCCGCGTTCAAGCTCTGGCTCCGGCACGGCAAGCGGATCAGCGGCCGGATCGTCGTCGACGCCGGCGCGCGGCGCGCCGTCGTCGACGGGGGCGCAAGCCTGCTCGCGGTCGGGATCACGGCGGTCGACGGCGGCTTCCGGGCCGGAGACGGGGTCGAGCTCGTCGGGCCGGACGGGCAGCCGTTCGCCCGCGGGATCGCCGCCGTCGACGCCGCTGATCTGGCGCCCGGTGTCGAGGCGGTGCACAGGGACCGGCTCGTCCTGCTGTAACCGAACAACCCACTTCCCAAAGTAAAGTAATGGCAACTAGCCTCGCGGGATGGAGGCCACGTGGGAGTCCGTCTACGAGCGGAACTCGGTCGAGCGGATCAAGCGCGACACCCCGCCGCTCGCGATCCGGGACGAGCTGCCCGCGCTGATCGCCGACGGCTACGAGCGGATGGCGGAGGAGAACATCGTCCGCCTGCAGTGGTGGGGCCTCTACCACGACAAGCCGAAGATCGGGACGTTCATGCTCCGGGTGAAGATCCCGAGCGGGATCCTGACGCCCGCGAAGCTGCGGACGATCGGCGAGGTCTCGAACCGCTACGGCCGCGGCGACGCCGAGTTGACGACGCGGCAGTGCATCCAGCTGCATTGGCTCGAGCTCAGCTCGCTCCCTGACGTCTTCGCGGAGCTCGAGGCGGCGGGAATCACGAGCGCCGGCGGCTGCGGCGACACCGTGCGCAACATCACGGGCTGCCCGGTCGCCGGGATCGCCGCCGACGAGCTCTTCGACTCGACACCGACCCTCGACGCGGCGACGGCGAAGTTCTACGGCAATCCCGCGTGGGCGAATCTGCCGCGCAAGCACAAGTACTCGATCGCGTCGTGCCCCGATCGCTGCAACCTGCCGGAGATCAACTGCGTCTCGCTCGTCGGCGTGCTCGACGACGGGCGCGAGGGGTACGCCGTCCTCGTGGGCGGCGGCCTCTCGTCGGTGCCGCGCATCGCGCGCGAGCTCGGCGTGTTCGTGCCGAAGGAGCAGGCGAACGAGATCCTCGGTGCGGTCACCACGGTGTGGAGCGAGGACCTGAAGTACCGCACGTCCCGCGTCAAGGCGCGGCTGAAGTTCATGGTCGACGACATCGGCACCGAAGGCATGCTCGAGCGCGTCGAGGCGAAGCTCGGCCGCACGCTGGAGCGGTTCGAGCTGCCGCCGGTCGACGCGCGTCCGTCGAATCACATCGGCGTGCACGCGCAGAAGGACGGCCTGAGCTACCTCGGCGTTCCCGTCCCTCTCGGCCTCTCGTCGGGAGACCAGCTGATTGCCGTCGCCGACCTCGTCGAGTCGTTCGGGGGCGACGTGCGTCTGACGCGGCAGCAGAACCTGATCGTCACCGGCGTGCGCGACGTGGACTCCACGCTCGCGCGCCTCGACGAGCTCGGTCTGCCGACGGCGACGAACGAGGTCTGGGCGAACTCGATCGCGTGCACCGGTGAGCCGCATTGCAACTTCTCGGTCGGCGAGACGAAGGAGCGGCTGCGCGAGCTCGTCGATCATCTCGAGTCGGCGTTCGGCGACCGGATCGCCGAGCTGCGTCTCAACCTCGACGGCTGCCCGCACTCGTGCGCGCAGCACTGGATCGGCGATCTCGGCTTCCAGGCGACGACCGGCAAGGACGGCGACGGCAACCGCATCCCCGCGTACGACGTCTTCGTTCGGGGCAGCGGATCGCGGATCGGCACGTCTCTCTTCCGGCGCGTGCCGAGCGTGTCGCTCGAGGGAGCCGTCGAAGGCCTCGTGCGCGGCTGGCTCGAGCAGCGCGAGGACGGCGAATCGTTCACCGAGTTCCAACGACGAATGACGGACGAGGAGCTCGGCGTGCTCGCCGGCCTCGAGCCCGTCGTGAAGAGGAGGGTGGCCGCATGACGGTTTGGCTAGATGAGCTCGACGCAGGTGAGCTGTCGATTCGCTTCGAAGGCGAGGAGCCGCAGGCGCTGCTCGAGTGGGCCCTCGACGAGTTCGAGAACATCGCGATCTCCGCGGCGTTCCAGGCGGACGACGTTGCGCTGATCGACATGGCGTACTCCCTGGACCCTTCGGTGCGCGTGTTCACCGTCGACACCGGCCGGCTGCCGCAGGAGACGCACGACCTGATCGCGGCGCTGCGCGAGCGCTATTCCGGCCTGCACCTCGACGTGCTCGAGCCGGATCCGGGCCAGGTCGCACGGATGGTCTCGACCAAGGGCCTCGACCTGATGACGGAGTCGGTGGAGAACAGGCTGCTCTGCTGCAACGTGCGCAAGGTGCAGCCGCTGACCGGGCACCTCGACGGCCTCGACGCGTGGGTGACCGGCCTTCGCCGCGATCAGTGGGCTACCCGCACGAACATCCGCAAGGTCGAGATCGACCACGACCACGGCGCGATCGTCAAGCTCAACCCACTCGCCGAGTGGACGAAACGCGAAGTGTGGGAGTACCTGCGCGAGCACGACGTGCCCGTCCATGCGCTTTACGCCCAGGGCTACACGTCGATCGGCTGCGCGCCCTGCACGCGTGCGATCGCACCGGGCGAGGACGACCGCGCCGGCCGCTGGTGGTGGGAGACGAACGCGCCGAAGGAGTGCGGCATGCACTGCTCGATCGAGCACGGCGGCTTCGAGCACGAGCTGAAGGCGATCCTCGGCAAATGAGGCTGACCGGCGACGCAGCCGAAGTCGCACTGGCTGAGGCGCAAGCGGTGCTCGCGCTCGTGCAGGACGCCGAGCGTCGAGGCCGACTCGCCGACCTCGTTGCGGCGGTGCAGGACGGCGAGCTCGACGACGCCGACGCCCAGTCCCTCGGCGAGCTGCTCGAGCTCGGGCTGCAGAGCGGCCGCATCCGCAGCGTCTACGGCCCGGAGGGCGAGCAGGCTGCGCTGAAGACGTATCGCCGCCTCCCCGAGGGGCGCGCGCTCGCCGACAGCGCCGACGAGGTGAGCACGGTGCTCGCGAGGCTCGCGGGCCGGACGCTCGAGGACGTCAAGGTGCAGTCGACCGGGCCCAGCTCGTATCTCCTCACGCTCACAGTCGACGGCCTCGAGCTGTCGGTCCGTCTCGACGGTGCCGGTGCACGCGTCCATGCCGTCGGTGTCTGAGCAGCAGCACTACGTCGCCTGCATCGACCTGACCGGCAAGCGGGTGGTCGTGATCGGCGACGCGCGCCACAAGCTTGCGGCGCTGCGCGCGGCGGGAGCCGACGTCGTCGTCGCGGAGCAGTACGAGCCGTCGTTGCTCGACGACGCGTGGCTCGTCCTCGTCACCGATCGCGACCAAGGCGCGCGGGTCTACGGGGACGCCACCGAGCGGCGCATCTTCTGCAACGTCGAGGACGTGCCCGAGCAGTGCAGCTTCATCCTGCCGGCGCTGCATCACCGCGGCCCGATCACGCTCGCGGTCTCGACGAGCGGCGCATCGCCTGCGCTCGCCCAGTGGCTGCGCGACCGCTTTGCCTCGCAGATCGGCTTCGAGCACGAGCAGCTCGCGCTCGAGCTACGACGCATCCGTCCCTGGGTCAAGCAGAACTTTCACACGTACGACGAGCGGCGGGAGTACTTCCGCGAGCGAGTGACCAGGGCGTTGTCGTGAGCGTCTCGCTCGTCGGCGCCGGTCCCGGCGATCCGGAGCTGATCACCGTCCGCGGCCTCGCGCGCGTGCGCGCCGCCGACGTCCTCGTCTACGACCGCCTCGTCTCGGCCGAGCTCGTCGCCGAGGCGCCGGCGCAGGCGCTTCGCATCGCCCGGGACGAGTTGACGCAGGCGGAGGTGAACGACGCGTTGATCGACCACGGCCGCCGGAGCTTCGCCGTCCGCCTGAAGGGCGGCGATCCGTTCGTCTTCGGACGGGGCGGCGAGGAGGCGCTCGCGCTCGCGGCTGCGGGCGTCCCGTTCGAGCTCGTCCCCGGCGTCTCGTCGATCGCCGCTGTGCCGGAGTCGGCCTTGATTCCCGTCACGCACCGCGGCGTCTCGCAGTCCGTCACCGCGTTCGCGGCGCACGATGTCGAGAAGCTGGACGTTGCGGCACTCGCACGCGTTCCCGGCACGCTCGTCGCGTTCATGGGCGGCGCGCGCGCCGAGCGCCTCGCCCAGCGGCTGATCGAGCACGGGAAGCCGGCGTCGACGCCGGCCGCGGTGATCTCGCGCGGGACCCTCGACGACGAGCAGGTCCAGGTGACGCCGCTCGGCTCGCTGGCCGCCGCGACCGCGACGCCGGCGCTCGTCGTGATCGGCGAGGTCGTCGCACTCCGCGCCGCGTTGGGCGCTCTGCGACGATCCGCTGCGTGACCGAGCTTCGCCGGGTCGGCGCGCTGCCGCCGTACGCGTTCGCCGAGGTCGAGCGGCTGAAGCTCGAGCTCCGTCGC
>JAICWC010000063.1 GCA_025934995.1 Thermoleophilia bacterium
AAGATCGCCAACGACCTCGCGCTCATGGGCTCGGGCCCGCGCTCGGGCATCGGCGAGCTCTTCCTGCCCGAGCTGCAGAAGGGCTCCTCGATCATGCCGGGCAAGGTCAACCCGGTCATCCCCGAGGTCGTCACGCAGGTCGCCGCGCAGGTGATCGGGAACGACGCCGCGATCGCGATCGGCGGGATGCAGGGGCACTTCGAGCTGAACGTCTTCGTGCCGCTGATCGCGCGCAACCTCCTGCAGTCGATCCACCTGCTGACGACGACGGCGACCGCGCTGAAGGAGAAGTGCGTCGACGGGATCGAGGCGAACCGCGAGCAGTGCGAGCGCTACGCGGAGCTGACGCTGTCGGCGGCGACCGCCCTCAACCCGTACATCGGCTACGACAAGGCGACCGAGATCGTCAAGGAAGCCTCGAAATCCGGCAGATCGCTGCGGGACGTCGCACGGGACGCAGGGGTCGAGGAGTCCGTCCTCGACGAGGCGCTCGACTACCGCAAGATGGCCAAGCCGCAGGGCTAGCACCCTTTCCAAATCGCAAAGACGCGACTACTCTAGGCCGGCTAGTTGAGGGAGAGCCGGGCACGAGGGGCGCCCGGCCGGGTCTGATCCACGAGAGAGGGAGAGTCAGTGAGACGTTTCTACCGGCGGGTCGGCGCGTTGCCGCTCGCACTCATCGTCGTCGTCTTCGGCGTCGGTGTCACATCCGCGGCGCTTGCCGCCAACTCCGCGCCGGCGCCCGATCTCAGCGAGATCGTGCCCGCTGCGGGCCCCGACGCTGCGTCCGACAAGCAGATCCCGGGGAACCAGAGCACGGCGCATCTGCCGACGACGGACGCACCGCGGCCCGCACCCCTGCCCGTCACGAACGACGGGCCGGGTGCCGGGTTCCCGGGCCTGACGTTCCACAACGAGCGCCGCGACGCCGACGTGAACGCGGACAAGACCGCAAACCAGCTGAGCGTCGAACCGCCCGACCAGGGCCTCTGCGAAGGCAACGGCACGATCATCGAGCCGATCAACGACGCCTTCGCGATCTACGACACCGCGGGCAACCAGACGTCCGGCTTCGAGTCGCTGAATCAGTTCTTCACGAACGACCACGCGATCGTCCGCAATCCGGACGGGACGGCGAAGGCCTTCGGCACGTTCATCTCCGATCCGCGCTGCCTCTACGACGTGGACACGCACCGGTGGTTCATGGAGGTCTTGACGTTCGGACGCGACGTCCATACCGGTGCATTCGAGGCGCCGGCGAACTTCATCATCGCCACGAGCAAGACCAGCACGCCGACGACCGACCGGTCTGGATGGAACTTCACGGTCGTGGACAACACGAACGACGGCCGCGACGGCGAGCAGTCGCATCCCACCTGCCCGTGCTTCGGCGACCAGCCGCTGCTCGGCGTCGACAAGTACGGGGTCTACATCTCGACGAACGAGTATCCGATCAACGGGCCGGGCTTTAACGGCGCGCAGATCTACGCGATCGGTAAGACCGCTCTCGTCAACGGCACGACGCCGCACATCGTCCGCATCGAGGGCGCACCGATCGCCTCGAACGGGTACGACGGCAACTATCCGTACTCGCTGCAGCCGGCGAACGCGCCGAGCGGTGACTTCGTGACCGCCAACTACGGCACCGAGTACTTCGTCGGTGCGCTCGAGTTCGGCAAGAAGCCGTTCCAGCTCGACAACCGGATCGCCGTCTGGGCGCTGACGAACACGTCGTCGCTCAACACGAGACATCCGGCCGTTCACCTCAGCAACACCGTGATCTCGAGCGAGGTCTACGGCTTCCCGGGGTCGATCGTGCAGCCGAACGGGCCGACGCCTCTGGCGAACGCGCTCAAGGAGCACGAGGATCTGATCGACGGTGGCGACGACCGCATGCAGGTCGCGGTCTGGGCCCACGACCACCTCTGGGCGGCGGCCGACTCGATCGTGAAGACCCCGACCGGCAGCAGCCAGGTCGGCGAGGTCTACTACATGATCGACCCGTCGATCACTGCTTCCGGTGTGACCGCGTCGGTCGTGAAGCAGGGCTACGTCTCGGTCGACGGCAACAGCGTCACGCGGCCCTCGTTGGCGGTCACCTCCGCCGGCAAGGTCGTGCTCGGCGGCACGCTCGTCGGGCCGAACTACTACCCGAGCACCGAGTACACGACGTTCGACGACTCGCTGACGTCCGCTCCGACCGCCGTGCACGTCGTCGCGGCCGGCACGGTGCCGAGTGACGGCTTCAGCGGCTATTACTCGGAAGGCGGCTTCGGCGTCGCGCGGTGGGGCGACTACGCCTTCGCCGCGGTCGACGGCAACAACGTCTGGGTCGCGAACGAGTACATCCCTGGCAAGGTTCAGGGCCCTGATCTCGCGAACTGGGGCACCTTCATCACGAAGGTGACCCCGTAGCGCCCAGCCGAGTCACGGTGTGAGCGAAGGGCCGCCTCCGGGCGGCCCTTCGTCTGTCTATCGAACTCGGAAAGAGCCAGTGAAGGAATGGCGGTTGACGCGCGCCGTCGTGACGTACCTGCCGCTCTTCGCGTGCAGGCCGGTGAGCGCGACGCGGAGCGTGCCGAGCGTGATCGACATGCAGGTCGGACCGGACGGCGGCTTCGGCAGAGTCACGTCGACGGTTCGGCGGCTGCGCAAGACCGGCGCAGCCTTGCCGTTCAGCGACGCGCGGAGCGCCGCGACCCGAATCCCGGGCGGCAACGTGATGGCGACTGGGCCCGCCCCCGGCCGGCCACAGGTCATCCAGTACTGGAGCCTCAACGTCAGGGTGGTGCCGCTGAACGTCGCGGTTGCACGGTCGCCCGGCGCAGCGAGCGCGAGCGAACCGAGTGCAGCGGCGACGGCGAGGCGGCGCACGTCACCAGTGTAGGAGGGTGGCGGCGGAACTGTTTCATCCAGATGTACCTCTTGAAAAAGGCGCGGCTATCCCCGAGGATCCGAACGCACGGAAGCGGGGTCGCGGCTCGTTTCGCCGTGGCCCGGGTCATCGAGGGAGAGGGAGAACCGCATGAAGCTGAAGTTCCGCGCGCCTCGGCGCGCTTTTGGCCTCCTGCTGCTCGTCGCCGCGGCCGTAGCGGTGCTTGCCGGCACGGCAGGCCACCGCGCGGCGGCGTCGCACGCCATGACGCCGGCGGTCGGGAATACCCCGAGGTTCCAGAACCTCGGCGCGCTCGACTCGGCGCCCGGCCAGGTCGGCCGCCTGCGCCAGTGCCAGCTCGACGGCACGTGTTACGGCCCCGATCAGATCCGGGTCGCGTACGGCTTCCAGCCGCTGCTGAACAAAGGCACCACGGGCGCGGGGCGCACGATCGTGATCATCGATGCCTACGGCAGCGACACCCTGCAGTCCGACTTCGACACGAGCAACACGTACTGGGGCTTGCCGAACCAGACGATCGACGTCGAGTACCCGCAGGGCAGGCCGTCCGCGACGAGTGACGCGAACCGGTTCGGCTGGAAGGGCGAGACGACGCTCGACGTCAACACAGCGCACTACATCGCGCCAGACGCGAAGATCATTCTCGTCGTCGCGAAGTCGAACAACGACTCGGACATCCTCGCGGCAACGAAGTATGTCGCCGACCACAACCTCGGCGACGTCGTCTCTCAGAGCTACGGAGAGGCAGAGCAGTGCATGGACCCGAAGCTGCTCGCGAAGCAGCAGCAGATCTTCCAGCAGATGACGAGCGAGGGCATCACGCTGCTCGCATCTTCCGGTGACGACGGCGCGGCGCAGCCGACGTGCGACGGCGCAGGCCTGTTCAAGGCTGCCAGCACGCCTGCGAGCGATCCGAACGTCACCGCGGTCGGCGGCACCGATCTCAAGGCCAAGGCCCCGACGGGGACGCAGAAGACGTCGACGGCGGCGAGCCCGAGCTTCGAGGTGACGCCGGGCGGGGACTACATCAACGAGAAGGTGTGGAACGAGGGTCTCGAAGTCGCAGGCGGCGGGGGCATCAGCACCGTGTACGCGAAGCCCGCGTACCAGTCTTCCGCGGTCAGCGGCTCGATGCGCGAGATCCCGGACGTCGCGTACAGCGCGTCACTCGGGCACTCGATCCTCGTGATCATGACGTGCAGCGCGGCGGACGCTAAGCCATGCGGCGGCACGGGCACCTTCGTGTTCGGCTTCGGCGGCACCAGCGCCGGCTCGCCGCAATGGGCCGGGCTCGTCGCTCTTGCCGGCCAGGCGAAGGGCGGCCGCCTTGGAGCAATCAACCCGGCGCTCTACGCGATCGCGCCGAGCAACCGCGCGGCGTTCCACGACGTCACGGCCGGCGACAACAGCGTTCCGGCTGACCCGTCGACGCCGGGCACGCCGATCACCGGCTTCTCGGCGACCGGCGGTTGGGACGCAGCTACCGGCTGGGGCTCGCCCGACGCGGAGTACCTCGTGCCGGCGCTCGCCGGCAGGTAAGACCGGTTCGTCCGCTCGAGTATGAGGGCCGCCTTCGGGCGGCCCTCATACTGTGTGCAGATGCACGTCCTCGCGATCGGTCTCGTCCTGCTGCACGGCGTCGTCATGCGTGGACCGACGCAGCCGGTCTGCGAGATCGGCACGCCGTGTTCCGCGCCCGCGCCGCACGTGAAGCTCGTCTTCCATCGTCCCGGCGTCGACCTCGTTGCCACCACCGACGCGCGGGGGCGCTACTCCGTCCGTCTGCGGCGTGGGACGTACACCGTCCGCATCGCCCAGAAGCCGAGCATCGGTCGCGGGCTCGAACCGACGCGCATCGTCGTGCGCGCCGCGATGGCCGCAGACTTCAACATCGACACCGGGATTCGCTGAGCTAGTAGGCGACGGCGCCGCGGCCGGTCTCGGCCGCATGGCGCTGCTCGTCCGCGCGATAGCTCGAGCGCACGAGCGGGCCCGAGAAGACCGAGCCGAAGCCGAGCGCCTCGCCTTGCTCGCGGAACCAGCGGAACTCGTCCGGGTGAACCCAGCGATCGATCGGCGTGTGCTTCGGGCTCGGCTGCAGGTACTGGCCGATCGTCACGACGTCGACGCCGTGCGCGCGCAGGTCGCGCAGCGTCTCGACGACCTCGTCGTTCGTCTCGCCGAGGCCGACGATGATCCCGGACTTCGTGAGCACGGGATAATCGGCAATCTCCTTCGCGCGCTGCAGCAGCCACAGCGCCTTGTCGTAGTCGGCCTTGCCGCCGCGCATGTGGCGATGCAGCCGGCGCACCGTCTCGATGTTGTGGTTGAAGACCTCCGGGCGCGCACCGATCACGGTCTGCAGCGCCGCCTCTTCGACGTCGAGGAAGTCGGGCGTCAGGACTTCGACCGACGCGTTCGGGAGCTTCGTCTTGATCGCGCGAATCGTCGCGGCGTAGTGGGCGGCACCCTTGTCGGCGACATCGTCGCGGTCGACGGACGTGACGACGACGTGCTTCAGCTGCATCTGCGCCGCAGCTTGCGCGAGGCGCAGCGGCTCGAGCGGGTCGACGGGCTCAGACGGCTTGCCGGAGTTGACGTAGCAATACCGGCAGGCGCGCGTGCACGTGTCGCCGAGGATCTGAAACGTCGCGGTCCCGCGGCCCCAGCACTCGGAGATGTTCGGGCACTTCGCCTCCTCGCAGATCGTGTGCAGCGAAAGGCCGTGGATCAACTTCTGGACGTCGAAGTAGTTGCCGTCCCGCGACGGCGCGCGCACCTTCATCCAGTCCGGGCGGCGCGGGCGCTCGGCAACGGGCAGCGACGTCTCCACGATTTCAGGGTACTCCGTAGATGAGATCCGACGCCCGCACGGTGCCGGGCGGGCTCTCGACGAATGTGCCGCCGCCGCTGATTCCCTTGCCGCTCACGCGCTGCGTCGCGTGCTTCCCGTCGGCGGCGAAGCGGTCGACGATGAGAACGCGGTAGCGCAGGAGTCTATGGGGCAGGTGGAACGTGATCGTCCCCGTCAGCCGCACCAGCGCATAGGGCCCGGGCTGCCCGCGAAATCCCGTCAGGCACGTCACGGCGGTGCCGCCGCCGACGACGTGCGCGGTCAGTTGCAGGAAGCACTTGGCGGTCTCGGTGCTCCGTGCAGGACCCTCGACCTGGATCAACATCGTTCAGCTACTGTAAATCGGACTGAGCAGTCCATTTACCCGGAGGCATTGTGAGAAAGCACGCGACGAATCCCTGGCTCGTCCTCGTACTCATTTGCATGGCGCAGTTCATGGTCGTCCTCGACGCGACGATCGTCAATGTTGCGCTCCCTTCGATCCAGAAGGACCTCGGCCTGAGCGAGGCCAATCTCCAGTGGATCATCAATGCCTATACGTTGCTCTTCGGCGGCTTCCTCCTGCTCGGCGGGCGCGCCGGTGACCTGCTCGGCCGGAAGCGCGTCTTCCTCGTCGGCCTGGTCATCTTCACCACGGCCTCGCTGCTGAACGGCCTGGCGACGAGCTCCGGGATGCTGATCGGCTTCCGCTCGCTGCAGGGCCTCGGCGCCGCGCTCATCTCTCCGGCGGCGCTCTCGATCATCTCGACGACGTTTGCCGAGGGTAAGGAGCGCGCGCGGGCACTCGGCGTGTGGGCGGCGATCGCGATCGGCGGCTCCGCATTCGGCCTCGTGCTCGGCGGCTGGCTGACCCAGTCCTTCTCGTGGCCGTGG
Organism: Thermoleophilia bacterium; assembly: GCA_025934995.1. GTDB lineage: Bacteria > Actinomycetota > Thermoleophilia > Gaiellales > Gaiellaceae > Palsa-739. The sequence continues at coordinate 6,624 of JAICWC010000063.1, forward strand.
ATCTTCTTCGTCAACGTCCCCGTCGGCGTCGCGACGTTCCTGCTCGCGCTGCGCTTCGTCCCGGAGTCGAGGGAAGAGGGCGCCCACCGCAGCTACGACATCGCCGGTGCCGTGACGATCACCGGCGGCCTGATGGCGCTCGTCTACGCGATCGTCAAGGCGGAGACGGAAGGGTGGACCGCTTCGACGACGCTCATCTTCTTCGCGGTCGCGATCGGGCTCATCGTCGCGTTCGTCCTGCGCGAGCTGCGTGCGGTTCAGCCGCTCGTGCGCCTGTCGATCTTCCGCGTCAGGTCGCTCCTGACCGCGAACCTGACGATGTTCCTCGTCTTCTCCGGGATGTTCGCGATGTTCTTCTTCAACACGCTCTACATCCAACGCGTGCTCGGCTACCACCCGCTGAAGGCCGGCGTCGCGTTCCTGCCGTTCACCGCGGGCATCATGGTCTCGGCCGGCATCGCGTCGGGCTTCGCACCGCGCATCGGCGTCCGGCCCGTCGCCGCGGCCGGGATGATCCTCACCGCCATCGGGATGCTCTTCTTCGCACGGATGCCGGTGCACGGCTCCTATGCGGTCGATGTGCTGCCCGGCATGATCCTCGCGTCGCTCGGCATGGGCGCCGTGTTCATGCCGTTGACGCTGATTGCGACGACCGGGCTCGAGGACGAGGATCAGGGACTCGCCTCCGGGTTGTTCAACACCTCGCAGCAGATCGGCGGCGCGCTCGGTCTCGCGATCCTCTCCACGATCGCTGCGAGCAAGACGCACGGCGGCTCGCCGGCGCAGCTCGTGCACGGCTTCCACTACGCGTTTGCGGGCGGCGCGGTCATCGTGCTTCTCGGCCTCGCGGTCATGGTGGCCCTGCTCCGCAAGCGGCACGTGGCGAAGATCGAGGCGATCGAGCAGGCGGAGCCTGTCGCCGCCTGATGGTCCTGCGGGCAGACGCGCAACGAAATCTCGAGCGGGTGCTCGACGCGGCGACGGAAGCGTTCGCCGCGTCGGGCCCCGACGTCTCCGTGCACGAGATCGCCGAGCGCGCCGGGGTCGGTCATGCGACGGTGTTCCGCCGCTTTCCGACCAAGGACGACCTGATGCTCGCCGTCATCGAGCGCCGCGTCGAGGAGATCGAGGCGATCTTCAAGGAGGAGCTGAAGGCCGACGATCCGGGCGAGGCGTTCTTCCGCGCGATGCGCCGGATCGCCGACCTGCACACGGCCGCCCCGGGCCTCCACAGGTGCCTGGTGCACTGTGTCGACAAGCCCGGCGCGGCGGAGCTCGCACCGCTCGGCGAGAAGCTGATCTCGCGCGCGCAGAAAGCCGGTGGAATTCGCCGGGACGTCAAGCCTGCGGACGTGGCCGCGCTCATGAGGAGCGTCATGCAGTCGACGCCCGAGAACGTCGAGATCGTGCTCGACGGGCTGCGCGCGTCGCACGGCGGCTGAACCCGCTGGCGCCTGCGCCGGCCGCCTGGTTACGCGCGCGCGGCCAGCTGCGTGTGCACCGGCTGGCTCCACAGGCCGATGCCGTCCTCGGCGGAGAGCTCTTCGAGCTCGAGGCCGAAGACCTCTGCAATCGCCGCGGTGGCGTGCGGCCGGACATCCTCGACCGCGGCCGGACGGCCCGCTTCGCGCGCGATCGTCGTGAACATCGCGTCCTCGAGCCCGCAGGCGGTGATCCACTCCGTGAACGGCGCCGGATCGAGGTCGACGTTCAGCGCGTAGCCGTGCGTCGTCACCCAGCGCGAGACGTGCACGCCGATCGACGCGATCTTGCGCGGCGGCCGCGTCAGCCAGACACCCGTCAGTCCCTCGATGCGCTCGCCCGTCACGTCGAAGCTTGCGAGCGTGCGGATGATCGCCTCCTCGAGGTCGCGCACGTACTTCTTGACGTCGCGCCCGTGGCGGTTCAGGTCGAGGATCGGGTAGCAGACGAGCTGCCCGGGGCCGTGGTAGGTCGACTTCCCGCCGCGGTCCGTCTCGACGAGCTCGACGTCGGCGCCGTCGGGGATGTGCAGCTCTGCGCTCTCGTCGGTGCGGCGGCCGAGCGTGACGACCGGAGGATGCTCGAGGAAGAGGACGGTGTCGGGAATCGCGCCTTGCGAGACCGCGCCCGCGAGCGAGCGCTGCAGCTCCCATGCCTCGCGGTAGGGGACCTGTCCGAGCTGCATGACATACCCGCCGCGTGTCACGAATTCAGCGTAGCTTCGTAACGCCTTTTAAAACGGGGGTAATCCCCTTTTTGACGTTCGCGGAAGGTTTCGCGCGCTGCGGGCTCAGCCGCCGTCGCCGTCCCAGTTCTCGAGGCGCTCCCGCAGGTCCTTGAGGAAGCGGCCGGCATACGCGCCGTCGATCAGCCGGTGGTCGTACGTGAGCGTGATGTTCATGATCGGCTTGATCGCGATCGCGTCGTTGCCGCTCTCGTCCTGGATCACCCACGGGCGCTTGACCAGCGCGTACGTGCCGAGGATCGCCGATTGCGGCTGGCTGATGATCGGCGTGCCGTGGAACGTGCCGTAGCCGCCGGGATTCGTGATCGTGAACGTCCCGCCCTGCACGTCGTCGGGCAGCAACTGCTTGTTGCGCGCACGCTGCGCGATGTCTGCGATGCCCTTCGCAAGCCCGAGCAGATTCATGGTCTCCGCATTGCGGAGCACCGGGACGATCAGGCCTTTGCCTTCCGCGAGCTCGACGGCGATCCCGAGGTTGACGTAACGGCGCGTCACGATCGAGTCGCCGCGCATCTCTCCGTTGACGTACGGGTGATTCGCGAGCGTCTGCACGGCCGCGCGCGCGACGAACGCGAGGTACGTCGGGTTGACGCCGTATGCGGACTGGTACTCCTTCTTCAGCGTGTTGCGCGCCGCGACGACGCGCGACATGTCGACCTCGATCGCGCTCGTGACGTGCGCGCTCGTGTCGAGCGACTTGCGCATGTGCTCGGCGATGCCGCGACGCATCGCGGAGATCGGCTCGAGCTGCTCGCCGGGCTGCGCTTCGGCCGGCGCGACGGGCGCGGGCGCGGCAGGCTTCGGCGGCGCTGCCGGCGCCGCCGCCGCGGGCGCCGGCGCGGGAGCGGGTGCGGGAGGCGGAGCGGGAGCCGCGGCCGGCTCTGCCGCGGCAGGCGCAGGCGTCGGCTGCTGCTGCTGCTGCTGCTGCTGCTGCGCCTGTCCGCCCTCGTCGATGAACGCGAGGATGTCCTTCTTCGTGACGCGGCCGCCGTGGCCGCTCCCGGAGACCTGCGAGGGATCCACCTGGTGCTCCGCCGCGATGCGCGCGACGACGGGCGAGACGAACGTCCCCCCGCCGCCACCGTTGCTCTGCGTCGCCACCGGCTGCGGAGTCTCTGCCGGCGAGGGCGCGTCTGCCGCTTGGGCTGCGTCCTGGGTGGCGGGCTCCGGCGGCGCTTCCGCTTCCGGAGCGGGCGCCCCGGCGGCTCCGCCGGCCGCTGCCCCGCCGATCTGGGCGAGCTTCGTCCCGACCTCGACCGTCTCGCCCTCCTGGACGAGGATCTGGGTGAGCGTCCCGGACGCCGGCGAGGGCACCTCGGTGTCGACCTTGTCGGTCGAGATCTCGAGCAGCGCTTCGTCGGCCTCGACGTGCTCGCCCTCCTGCTTGAGCCAGCGGGTGATGGTGCCTTCCGAGACGGACACGCCCATCTGCGGCATCACGACGTCGATTGCGGTCTCCGTGGCCATTCCCTCTCCTTTAATACTCCGCGAGTGCGCGGAGTCCCTTCACGACGTCTTCGACCTGCGGGATGTACGCCTTCTCGAGCTGCGGGGCGAAGGGCACCGGGCAATCGGGTGCGGTGATGCGCCTGACGGGCGCGTCGAGATCCTCGAACGCCTCCTCGGCGACCGAGGCGACGATCTCGGCGCCGAAGCCGCCGGTGTGCGTGTCCTCGTGGAGGACGAGGAGCTTCGACGTCTTGCGCACCGACTCGAGCACCGCGGCCTTGTCCCACGGCAGGATCGTGCGCAGGTCGATGATCTCGACCGAGACGCCGTCGTTCTCGAGCTGCTGCGCGGCTTCCTCGGCGGTGTAGACCATCGCGCCCCACGTGACGACGGTGAGGTCGTCGCCCTCCTTGTGGATGCGCGCCTTGCCGATCGGCGTCGTGTAGCGCTCCTCCGGCACCTCCGCCTTGATCCGCCGGTACAGATGCTTGTGCTCGAAGAAGAGGACGGGATTCGGATCGTCGATCGCGCTGATCAAGAGCCCCTTCGCGTCCTCCGGCGTCGCCGGGCAGACGCACTTGAGCCCGGGGATGTGCGCGAACGACGACTCCGGGTTCTGCGAGTGGAACGGGCCTCCCGAGAACCCGCCGCCCGACGGCAGCCGGACGACGATCGGCACCGGAGTGCCCGCGCGCCAGCGCTGCTTCGCGGCGACGGTCACGAGGTGATCCCACGCGCACGAGATGAAGTCGGCGAACTGCATCTCCGCGACAGGGCGCATGCCCATCATCGCCGCGCCGGTGCATGCACCGAGGATCGCGGTCTCCGCGAGCGGCGCATCGATCACGCGCCACGGCCCGAACTCCTCCTGGAAGCCGAGCGAGACCTTGAACGCGCCGCCGTAGACGCCGACGTCCTCGCCGATCAGGAACACCTTCTCGTTGCGCCGCATCTCGGTGCGCAGACCGTCCGAGATCGCCTGCAGATACGTGAGCTCGGCCATTACTTGTGGTGCGGCGTGTCGAGGTCTTCGGGCGTCGCGTACACGCCCTCGGTCAGGTCGCTCGCATCCGGCATCGGCGAATCCTCCGCGCGCTGCAGCGCGTCGTTCAAGAGCTTCTTGACGCCGGTGGTGATCTCCCCCTCGTCGTCGTCGCTCATGCCGACGTTGTCGCGCAGCCACGTGCGGAACCGTTCGATCGGGTCGTTTTCCGCCCACCGCTCGAACATCACCTTCGGCACGTAGAACGCGTCGTCGTGCACCGCGTGGCCTTCCATGCGGAGCGTCAGGCATTCGATCAAGGTCGGGCCGCCGCCGTTGCGTGCCTTCTCGATCGCGCGTTTCGCCTCGCGATAGACCGCGAGCACGTCGGTGCCGTCGACCACGACGCCTTCGAACCCGTACGCCTGCGCGCGGTCGGCGACGTGCTCCGTCGCGAACTCGAGATGCGTCGGGGTCGAATACGCCCACTGGTTGTTGTCGCACACGAAGACGACGGGCAGGTCGCGTGTGCCGGCGAGCGTCATCCCTTCGTGCGTGTCGCCGCGCGCGGACGCGCCTTCGCCGAACCAGGCGACTGCGACGCGCCGCTCCTCGCGGATGCGGAACGCGAGTGCGCAGCCGACCGCGACCGGCAGCATCGCCGGCAGGTGGCTGACCATCGCGATCATCCCGAGCTTCGCGTCCGCCATGTGCACGTTGCCGTCCCGTCCGTGCGTCGGGCCGTCCTGCCGGCCCATGAACTGCGCGAAGATCTTCCACGGCTCGACGCCGCGCGTGATGTGCACGCCCATGTCCCGGTGGAGCGGCGTGCCGACGTCGTCAGGGCCCATCGCCGTCGCGACACCGGTCGATGCAGCTTCGTTGCCGCGGCCCGTGTAGAACGAGCCGGGGATCTTGCCCTGCCGGTAGAGGATGTGGCCGCGCTCCTCGACTCCGCGCGTGATCAACATGTTCCGGTAGATGCCGAGGAGGTCTTCGCGGTCGAGACCGGCCTCCTTGACCTCGCTGAGTGAGCCGACCGGCTCGGCCTCGCGTGCGATCGCCATGGCGCGAAGCCTAACTGCGCCAGTGGTGGGACTCGCCGATCTGGCGGAGCCGCGCGCGGGTCGCCTCGTCGCAGAGCGCTCCGGCGACGCCGGCCTCGTAGAAGGAGCGGGGATCGAGGCCGAAGGATTCGGCGGCTTCGTAGTCGCGCGTGAGGTCGGTGTCGAACATCGCCGGGTCGTCGGTCGAGATCGAGCAGCGCACGCCGGCCGCCACGAGCCGCGGCAGCGGGTGCTCCTCGAGCGAGCGGACAGCGCCCGTCCTGAGATTCGAGAGCGGGCAGACGTCGAGGACCGTGCCGCGCCCGGCGAGCTCGCGGACGAGGCCGGGATCCTCGATCGCCCGGATCCCGTGGCGGATTCGGTCGGCCGCGAGGCCCTCGAGCGCGGTTCGGACCGTCTCCGGCCCGGCGAGCTCACCCGCGTGCGGGACAGAGCCGACGCCGCCCTCGCGCGCGAGCGCGAATGCCTCGGCGAACGGCTCCGACGGATACTCGAGCCCGCCGACGCCGAGACCGACGACGCCGCGATCGCGGTACGCGACGCAGTGGCGCGCGATCGTCTGGGCCTCCTCGGGCGAGTACACGGTCGGAATGTCCGGCGTCAGCCGCACCTCGACGCCGTGGCGCTCGAGCGCCTCCGCTGCGCCGTCGCAATAGCCACTGAACACCTCGTGCGTGTCGAGGCCGCGCCAAAGGCCGGGCGCGAAGATCGCCTCGAGATAGACGGCGCCGTGCGTTGCCGCCTCCGCCGCGTAGTCGACCACGATCTGGCGGAAGTCGTCATAGCGCTGCAACGCGCCGGCGCTCAGCTCGAAAACCTCGATGAAATGGCGGAAGTCGCGGAAGGTGTAGAGGGACTCGAGGTCGTCGGGCAGCGGATAGTCGTTGCGCTTCGCGATCTCGCGCAGCGTCTCGGCCCGCACGGTGCCCTCGAGGTGCACGTGGAGCTCGATCTTGGGATACGTGCTCACGCGGTCGACCGTATCCGTCCCAATACGATGACCGGCATGGGCAAGGCGAGCGACTGGCTCCGCGAGGAGCGGCGGAAGGTCCTCGGCGACTGGGTCGCGTTCTGCCTGACGTGCGGCGCCGCGCGGCGCTGGTTCGAACAGTTCGAAGCCGATATGCCCGATTCGTGCGCGCAATGCGGCGGCGTCCTGCTGCGCCGCTGTCCGAGCTGCAACGCGCCGTTCTCGTCGATTGCCGCCGTCGATTGCGAGGAGTGCGGAAAGCCCGTGCGCGCCGACGAGCTGTTCGGCTCGAAGATTCGCCGCTAGCGGTTCGCGTCGTTGTCGAGCCAGCGCCCGACGACGAGCGACCAGAACTCCGGCTGGGGCTTGAAGCCGAGCGACTCGTAGAGCGCCTGCGCGTCGTCGGTCTGCAGGCCGATGTGCTGTCCGGGAACCTGCTCGGCGAGCATCCGCACCAGTGTCGACGCGATTCCCTGACGACGGTACGACGACATCGTCCACACGTCGATCAGGTAGGCGTTGCACACGCCGTCCGACAGCAGGCGCGCCATGCCGACGACGCGGCCGCCGTCGCGCGCGAAGGCGACGTGCTGCGACTGCTCGAACGAACGTCGGAGTGCGTCGGGGGAGCGGCCGTTGTCGAAGTCGTCCGCAGCGAGGTCGGCCTTCGCCTGCGTCCAGTCGACGCCGGCGCAGGTTGCGTCGAACGTGACGCTCAGAAGTCTTCGCCGAGGAAGCTCGGCGCCACGGGGCCGCTGAGGATCTGCGAGAACCGGATCACGGTCACCACGTCGTCGCCGTCGACCTCGCGGTTGTAGAGCTGTGAGAGAAACTGCGCCATCTCATCGGTGCGGCGGATCTCCGGGTTGTCGTGCTCGATCTCGCGCGGCGACAGCTCACCGAGCGTCTTCACCTCGACCTTGTCGATCACTGCGTCGAAGAACCGCTCGCGCGGGCTGTACCGGGTGCCGCACAGCACCTGCACGATCATCCCCTTCTTGTACTTGCCGGACTTGTCGCCGAGCCGGATCGTCGCCGACTTGCGACCGGTCCGCAGTTGATCCGCCACCATCGGCGAGTAGAAGTTGAGGGCGTACATGGTGTCGTCCTTCACGTGGAGCCGCCGGCCGCGAGCATCATAAGCGCTTTTTCCGCCATCTCCTTCTCTCCCTTGTAGGCGAGCAGGCGGGGCGCCTCCTCGAGCGGGAGCCAGC
>JAICWC010000078.1 GCA_025934995.1 Thermoleophilia bacterium
ACGCTCGTCGACTGGATCCGCTGGGTCGGGCCCGAGCGCTCGTCGCTCGGCTCCGACCTCGGCCAGGCCGGGAACCCGTTCCCCGCCGACTCGTTCCGCAAGATCTGCTCGCGCCTCCTCGAGGCGGGCATGACGGAGCGCGAGGTGCGGATGCTCGTCGCGGACAACCCGGCGCGGCTCCTGGGCGTGGATGGATGACGCCGTCTTCGCCCGGCACGGCGAGAGCGAGACGGCGGCGCGGCGCGTCGTCGGCGGCGACGCGCCGCTGACGGCCGTCGGGCAGGCGCAGGCGCTCGACCTCGGGCGCCGGCTCGCGGGCATTCCGATCGACATCTGCCTGACGAGCCGTGCGCTCCGCGCACGGGAGACTGCCGCGCTCGCGCTCGCAGGGCGTGACGTCGCGTGTGAGATCGTCGACGACTTCGGCGACATCGACTTCGGCGTCTTCGCCGGCGGGTCCCTCGAGGAGTACCGAAACTGGATCGCATCGCATCCGCCCGACGAGCCGGCGCCCGGCGGCGAGAGCCGCGCGACGACGCTCCGCCGCTTCGTGCGCGCGTATCGGCTGGTGCTCGACCGGGACGAGTCGCACGTCCTCGTCGTCGCCCACGGGCTGACGCTCAGCGCGTTGACGGACGAGCGGCCGCGGCCGACCGTCGCCGGCGTCGCGTACGGCTCGTCGATCCACCTGACGCGGGACGAGCTGGCGACGGAGGTGGCGCGGCTCGAGCGCTGGTGCGAGGCTCCGGCATGGTGATCGGCGGCAAGGCTGAGGGATTGGCGCGCCTGCAGGGCCTCGGCCTGCCGGTGCCGCCGTTCGTCGCCGTACCGGTCGGCGCGGAGGTGGACGAGAACGCGGTCGCTGGGCTCGGCGAGCCGCTCGCCGTCCGGTCGTCGGCCGTCGGAGAGGACGCGGCCGATCGTTCGGCCGCCGGGCAGTACGAGACGGTGCTCGGCGTGACGCGCGCGGGTCTGCGGGCCGCGGTCGAGCGCGTGCGCGCGTCCACGGATCGGGCGGCGGCGTACGGCTCGACGGGCGAGGTCGCAGTCGTCATCCAGCGTCAGGTCCCGGCCACGCGCGCGGGCGTCGCCTTTTCGCGCGACCCCGTCGACGGCCGGGACGTCGTGCTGATCGAGTGCGCGCTCGGCGGGGGCGAGGCAATCGTCTCGGGGCTTGTCACGCCCGACCGCTACTGGGTCGACGGCGACCGTGTCCGCGCGCGCGCCGCCGGGGCCGTTCGCGTCCTACGCGACGACGAGGCGCACGCGATCGTCGCGCTCGTCCGGCGCGCCGAGGACGGGTTCGGCACGCCGGTCGACGTCGAGTTCTGCTTCGCGGGGCGCGAGCTCTGGCTCGTGCAGTGCCGACCGATCACGACCTTGCGGCCGTGACGACCTGGCTTCCCGACCCGTCGCACTACCCGGAGCAGATGACGCCCCTGTCGGCCACGGTCTGGTTCGAGGCGATGGGCCGCGGCGTGCACGCCGCGGCGCGTGAGCTGCGCGCGCCCTTCGGCGGCTTCGAGACGCGGCTCGAGCTCGGGTGGGCGTACGAGGGCGAGCTCGCACCGGAGTGGGAGCCCGACCGGGGGGTGATGGAGCACGCGGCGCTCGAGCTGCCCGAGCGCTGGGAGCGCGAGCTGCGTCCGCGCGTGCTCGAGATCAACGCCGAGCTCGAGGCGATGCGGCCGGAGCTGCCCGCGGACGCGGCGCCGCTGCTCGACCGGCTGTGGCAGCTCGTGCAGGAGGAGTGGACGATCCACTTCCTCGTCGTCATCCCCGCGCTGGCGGTCGCGGAGCAGGTCGATGCCGCGCTGCTCGCGGGCATGGACAACCCGGCCGACGACGCGGTCTGGGATCTCGCCGACGCGGCGCGGCGCGAGGCCGTCGACGATCTCCTCCGCGACTTCACACCGGCGGCGGCGCTCGAGCGGCTGCGCGCGACGGCACCCGGACGGCGCTTTCTGCGCGACCTCGACGCGTTCCTCGCGCGTTTCGGCGGCCGCGCCCGCTGGCACGAGCTCTCGCTGCCGCGCGAGGTCGAGCAGCCGTTCCTCACGTTCGAGTCGGTGCGCCGCGCGCGCGAGGCCGGCGAGCGGCCGACGCGGGCAGCGGCGCCGGAGACCGACGACGAGCTCGTGCTCCGCGCGCGGGCGGCGTACGCGTTGAAGGAGCTGCACACCTACGACATCGACTACCCCGGACTGCTCGCGACGCGCGAGGCGCTACTCGGGTTCGGGCGGCGCCTCTATGCCGAAGGCGCGCTCGACACGGTCGACGACGTGTGGTTCCTCGAGCGCACGGAGCTGACCGAGGCGCTCGATCACCGGCGGCTGGTCGCACAGCGCCGCGCGGAACGCGAGCGCGGACGCGCCGAAGGCGTGCGCCCGTATCTCGGTGACCCGCCCGAGGAGCGCGAGCGCGACAGCGTCGTCGAGGGCTTCTACGGGTCCGCTGGCAGCGCGTTGCAGGGCGCAGGCGCGTCGCCCGGCGTCGCGGAAGGGACGGCGCGCGTCGTCGCGGGCCCCGAGGACTTCTCACGCGTCGGCGTCGGCGACGTGCTCGTCACGACGACGACGACGCCCGCGTGGACGCCGCTCTTTCCGTCGCTCGCGGCGCTCGTCACCGAGACGGGCGGCGTGCTGAGTCACGCGGCGGTCGTGGCGCGCGAGTATCGACTGCCCGCGATCGTCGGCGCGGCGGGCGCGACGCGCGCGATCCGCGACGGCGCGCGCGTGCGCGTGGACGGCACGACCGGAACGATCACGCTCCTTTGAAATCCTCGCTGAAGAGCGTGAAGACGACGGCGTCGCGCAGCGGCTCGTCCGGCCGGCCGGGCAGGCGCCGCCGCAGCCGCACCTCTTCGGGGAAGCCGAGCTTCTGCGGGACGCCGAGGCTCGCGACGTTCGCGGGATCGATCCGGATCTCGATCCGATCGGCACCACAGACCTCGAAGCCCGCACGGGTGAGTGCCCGCGTCGCCTCCGTCGCGATCCCCTGCCGGGCAGCGCTCGCGCGCACCCAGTAGCCGATCTCGAGCCCGCCCGCGCCGACGCGAGGGTGCAGGCCGCAGCCGCCGAGCAGCTCGCTCTCATCCGCTGCGAACATCCCGTAGACGAACTGCTCGTTCGTGTCGAACGCAGCGCGGAAGCGTCGGAGCAGGGCGCGGCTGTCGTCGACGGACTGCGGCAGCTCGTCCGCCCAGGGCATGAACGGCTTGAGGTGGTCGACGCTCGAGTTGAGGGCATCGCTCAGCAGCTGCGCGTCGTCGGGCGAGTAGCAGCGGAGCACGAGCCGTTCCGTCTCGATCCGGTACGGCGGCGGCGGCCCTTCCCACGCCATCAACGCCTCCGGATGAGCGTCACGCCCTCGCGGATGGTCAGCAGCACGGCCTCGACCCGGTCGTCTGCCCGTACGTGCTCATTGAAACGCTCGATGTGCTCGGCGATCGCACCGTCGGCGAGGCCGAAGAGCGTGTTGTCGGCGAGGATGACGCCGTCGGGCGCCAGCTTCGGGAGCACGGCCTCGTAGTAGTCGACGTAGCCGCCCTTGTCGGCGTCGATGAAGACCAGGTCGAACGGGCCGTCGAGCGACGCGAGCGTCTCGGTCGCCGGGCCGAGCCGATAGTCGATGCGCTCCGCGACGCCCGCCTCCTCGGCGAAGCGCCGCGCGATCGCGGTCGTCTCCTCGTTGACGTCGCACGTGACGAGCGTCCCGCCGGGCGGGAGCGCGGAAGCCATCGCGATCGACGACCAGCCCGTGAACGTCCCGATCTCCAACACGCGGCGCGGCTGCTTCATGAAGACCATGAAGGAGAGGAACGCGCCCTCGAGCGGGCCGACCGACATGCCGGCGTTCGGCAGCGCGCTCGTCTCGTCGCGCAGCCGATCGAACACGTGCGAGCGCACCGTGGTGAACCGCTCGGCGTACTCCTCGAGACGCTGCGGTACGTACTCCACTAGTCGACCCTGCCGACGAGCACGCAGCCGTTGTGTCCGCCGAGCCCCATCGCGTTCGAGAGCGCGACGTCGACCTGCACGTGTCGCGCCTCGTTCGGCACGTAGTCCAGGTCGCATTCGGGATCGGGAGTCTCGTAGTTCATCGTCGGCGGCAGCACGCCCTCCTTTACGGCGAGCACGCACATCATCGCCTCGATCGCGCCGGCGGCGCCGAAGCAGTGCCCGGTCACCGACTTCGTCGACGAGACGGCGAGCTCGTACGCGTGGTCGCCGAACACGTCCTTGATCGCGCGCGTCTCGGCGAGATCGCCGAGCGGTGTCGACGTGCCGTGCGCGTTGATGTAACCGACCCGCTCGGGCGCGACTCCCGCGCGTTGCAGTGCGGCTCTCATCATCTCCTTCACGCCCTTCGACTCGGGATCGGGCTGCGCCATGTGATGCGCGTCGTTCGACGCGCCGTAGCCGAGAATCTCGGCGTAGATCGCAGCACCGCGCGCGCGCGCAGCCTCGAGCTCCTCGAGAACCAGCACGCATGCGCCCTCGCCGATCACGAAGCCGTCGCGCGTCGCATCGAACGGGCGCGACGCATGCGGCGGATGCTCGTTCTCGGCGGCGAGGCCGCGCATCGCGACGAACCCGGCGAGGATCAACGGATGCACGCACGCCTCACCGCCGCCTGCGAGCACGGCGTCGGCGTCGCCGCGACGGATCAACTCGGCCGCCTCGCCGATCGCGTGCGAGCCCGTCGCGCACGCGGACACGGGGGCGTAGTTCGGGCCGCGGTAGCCGAGCGAGATCGCGAGCTGGCCGCTCGCCGTGTCGACGAGGACGCTCGGAATGAACGTCGGCGCGACGCGCCGGGCGCCCCGTTCCCGCAGCACGTCCGCCTGCTCGACGATGCCGCTGAGGCCGCCGATCGCACTGCCGAACAGGACGCCCACCCGCGACGGGTCGTACGCGCCGTCGAGGCCGGCGTCGCCGACAGCCTCCCGGGCGGCGGCCAGCGCCAGCAGCACGTAGCGGTGCAGCCGCCGCAGCTCGCGCGGGTCGTCGAGGCCGGTCGGGTCGAAGTCCTTGACCTCGCCCGCAACCCGGACGGGCGAATCGCCGGGGTCGAACGAGGAGATCCAGTCGATCCCGCTTCGCCCCGCAACCGCAGCCTCCCAGGTCGAGCGGGCGTCGTTCCCGAGCGGCGTGACCGCCCCGAGCCCGGTGACAACTACGCGTTTCTGCACAGCCTTAACGCTAGTTGAGGGAGGTCTTACGAGATCCTGAGCGGTTCCGACGTTAACTCCGCAGGCAACCGGGGTAGGAATTGTCCAACTTCCCCCCGCGACAGGAGGTATCACCATTTCCGCAGCGGCTTCGGACGCCCAGCAGAAGCCGGGGCTCGTGTTCTTCTATTCCCCCGTGTCCGGCTCGTGCCGTCGCGCCGAGGGCTTCCTGGCCCAGGTTCTCCAGAGGCGGCGGAACCACGGCACCTTCAAGCTGTATCGGGTGGACGAGAAGGAGCGCCCCGATCTCGTCGAACGCTTCGGGATCGAGACGATGCCGACGCTCGTCGTCGTCGAGGACAAGGTCGTCCGCGCCCGCCTCGAGCGGCCGCGCGGCTGCCGGGAGATCGAGAGCTTTCTCGCTCCCTGGCTGCACTGATTCCTGAGTTCGAGCCGGGCGTCAGGCGACGCCCGGCTCAACGAGGCCGGTCTCGTACGCGAAGACGACTGCCTGCACGCGGTCGCGGAGGCCCAGCTTGCGGAGGATCCGGGCAACGTGCGTCTTCACGGTCGCCTCGCCGACGATGAGCTCGCTCGCGATCTCGGCGTTCGAGAGGCCGCGTGCGAGCAGCCGCAGCACCTCGAGCTCGCGCGCGCTCAGCTCGTCGAGCGCCGGGGCGGCGGCGCGAGGATCGGGCCGCGCCATGAACTTCTCGATCAGGCGCTGTGTGATCGCCGGCGCCAGCAGTGCTTCGCCGCGGGCGACCGTGCGGACGGCGCGCACGAGCTCGTCCCGTGGTACGTCCTTGAGCAAGAACCCGCTCGCACCGGCACGCACGGCGGCGTAGACGTACTCGTCGAGGTCGAACGTCGTCAGCACGAGCACGCGCGTGTCGACTCCTGCCCGCAGCAACCGCCGCGTCGCCTCGATCCCGTCGACCTCCGGCATCCGGACATCCATGAGCACGACGTCGGGCTCGAGCTCCCTCGCCAGCCGTACCGCCTCGCGGCCGTCGCCGGCTTCTCCGACCACCTCGACGCCGTCGGCGAGCTCGAGGATCAGCCGGAAGCCGGCGCGGACGAGATCCTGGTCGTCGGCGAGGAGGACGCGGATCACGTCAAGGGCAAGGTCGCGCGAAGCGCAAAGCCGCCGGCGTGCGGACCGGCGACGAAGTCACCGCGCAGGAGCGCGACGCGCTCGCGGATGCCCGCAAGTCCGCGTCCGCCGCCGCCGCCGGCGCCGGAGCCGTCGCCGTCGTCGTCGACCTCGATCGAGATGGCGTCGGGTCGGTACGCGATCGCGATTTCGACTCGGCGTGCAGCAGCGTGCTTTCGGACATTGGTCAGCCCCTCTTGCACGACACGGTAGGCCGCGACGTCGAGCGCCGGTGGCAGCGGTTGGGGCTCGCCCGCGACGCGGACGACCACGTCGAGCCCGCCGGCTCGTGCCTGCTCGACGAGCGACCCGATCCGCGCGAGGCCCGGTTCGGGCGCCAACGCCGCCTCGTCGCCGTCGCCGAGCGCGCCGAGGACGCGGCGCATGTCCCCGAGGGCGGCGCGCGCGGTCTCGCGGATCGCGACGAGCGGGCGCTCGACGAGCGCGGGGTCGTGGGCGAGCGCCCCTTCGGCGGCGTCCGCCTGTACTGCGATCACGCTCATCGCGTGCGCGACTTCGTCGTGCAGCTCTCGCGCGATCCGCGTCCGCTCTTCCGCGACTGCCGTACGGGCGCGTTCGTCGCGCTCCCGCTCGAGCGCATCGACCCGCAGCCGCTGCTGCCGCATCGCGATCCCCAGGGCGAGCGGGACGAGCATCGCGGCTGCGAGGCCGGCGACGAGCGACAGCCAGCCGGTGAAGGTCCGCGGAGCAGGCTGGGCGTGCTGCGCGACCGCCGTTGCGACGACGGCCGCAGCGACACCGACCGCGATGCGGCGCACATCCGCGGCGTGAGCTCCGAGGGAGTACAGGACGATCAGAAGCGTGACCAGCACAACGGCGGAGTCGCGGTAGCCCGACGCCGTGACCTCGACGACGTCGACGGCGGCGACGATCGCAAGGACGGTCGCGGGATAGCGCCGGCGCCACGCCAACGGAAGCGTCCACACCGGCGCGAGCACGTACGCGAGCCAGGGCCCAGACTGAACGCCCGTGGCGAGAAGGGCGAGCTTCGCGACGAGGAGCGCAAGCGCGAGCGCGAGGTCGGGGAGCGCCATGCCGCGAACGTAGCGTCTCCGAGCCACAGGACGCATCCGCCCTGCGGTGGATCGACGATCACTCGCAAGGCGGACGACGATCGGCCGTCGTCCTGACGACGCCGCGGATGTCCCTCCGTAGCGTCGGGTCGTCCACACCTTTCCAAAGGAGCCCACGATGACCCTCCGCCGTGTCACCTGCGCACTCGCGCTGCCGCTACTTCCTCTCGTCCTGCTGATCGGAACGCTGATCGCGCCGAGCGACTCGACCGACAACGGGCCGCAGCTCGCAGCCGCGGCCGCACACGGGTCGCGGTGGGTCGCCGCAGCGGCGTGCGAGCTGCTCGGGGCGGTTCTGCTCGCTCTCGCCGTCATGGCGATCGTCGGTGCCGTTCGCGACCGCGGGGTCGGTCTCGCGAACGCGGGCGGCGTGCTCGGCGTGCTGGGCAGCCTCGGCCTCTGCTTCATCTCCCTTCATCATTGGTTCATCTACGCGCTCGCGTCCACGGACAGCGTGACGGCGCTGCACGTGCTGCACCGCCTCGACAACAGCGCCGGACCGATCGCGTTCCCGATGATGTTCGCCGGCCCGATCTCGCTCGTCGTGTGCGCGGCAGCCGCCGTACGGGCCGGGATCCTGCCTCGCTGGACGATCGCCGGTGCCGTGGTGTTCTTCGTCGCGGACATGCTGCCGATTCCGGCAGCGGAAGAGATTCAGATGATCGTTGGCGTGGCGACGTTCGGCTTCGCCGCGGCGCGGCTGCTGCGGCCGCACACGGCGACGGCGCCGCGCGCGCGCGCGGCGCTCGCCGTCGAATAGCTAACCGATCGGGACTCCCGCTTCGCGGAGCGACTGCTCCGCGAAGCGGTCCCAGTTCTCCTCGATGTACGTCGCCATCGCACGCTCCTGCTCGAGGATGTCGAGACACGCGCGCGCCGTCTCCTCGTCGCCTGCGCGCTCGGCGACGCGGCGCAGGAGCTCGTAGCTCGCGATCTCGAGGTGCTCGGTGGTGTACGCGTCGCGTGCGCTCCGGCCGGTGCGCTCGCCGCGCACGAGGTCGAGCGGCATCTTCATGACCGCTTCGAGCATCCCCGCCGCCTGCCGTACGACCGACGGCGACGCCCCGTGCGCCTCGAGCCGGCCGCGCATCAGCGACTCGTGCTGCTGCGTCTCGAGCTTGTGATGCTCGAGGCGGTCGATGGTCTCGGGGTCGTCTGCGCTCTGGATCAGCCCGTCGAGCATGCGCAGAACGGTCTGTTCGAGCGCGTGCGCCTCGTCGATGTGGTTGACCAGCTGTGTCTGGATGTCGCCCATGCTCAGTCTCCTCAGTTCGAATTCGCCGTAGCTGCGTCCGAAGGCGGTGGCCCGCCCGCGCCAGCCGTCGCCGTCCGGCTCGAGGACGTCGACGAGGAACGCGAACGGGGCGCGGTAGCGCAACTCGCGCCCGTGCACGTCGAAGGGAAGGCCCGGCCCGCGGAGGAGCAGGGTTTCGCCGCGCGTGCCGCGAATGCGCTTGCGCACACCCGGCAGCGGCCGCACCTCCCAGAGGCCGTCGAGGTCGCTCATCGTCAGTAGGGTCTCCGGCGGTGGCTCCTGCAAACGCCGACGCCCCGGGACCGAACGTCCCGTTCCCGCCGATGGAGGCCGAGCTCGTGGCCGAGGTGCCCGACGGCGGCGGCTGGCGGTACGAGCCGAAGTGGGACGGCTTCCGCGGCGTGCTCGAAAACGACAACGGCGAGCTCGCGCTCTGGTCGCGCAACGGCCGCCCGCTGCTGCGCTACTTCCCGGAGCTGCGGCCGCTCGGTGACCTGTTGCCGAAGAGCTCGGCGCTCGACGGCGAGATCGTCATCGCGCGCGACGGCAAGCTCGACTTCGATGCGATGCAGATGCGCCTGCATCCCGCCGAGTCGCGCGTTCGCAAGCTCTCCGGCGAGATCCCGGCGATGTTCGTCGCGTTCGACCTGCTGCTGTGGAACAAGAAGAAGGTGCACGAGCAGCCGATCGAGGAGCGGCGCGCCGAGCTGGAGCGAGTCGCCGAGGGCTTTTCGCTCTCCCCCGTCGCCGACGACGCGGCGCAGGGCCGCGACTGGCTCGAGACGCTGCAGGCGGCCGGCTTCGACGGCGTGATCGCGAAGAAGCTCGGCCTTCCCTACCTGCCGGGCTCGCGCGACGGCGTCGTCAAGGTGAAGCCGCACAAGACCGCCGACTGCGTGGTGGTCGGCCTGCGGTGGAAGGCCGGCGGCCGCTCGACGATCGCAACGCTCCTCCTCGGGCTCTACGGCGACGACGGACACCTCGACTACGTCGGCTCGTGCGCGGTCGGCGCGAAGAAGCACGACGAGATCGCCGCGCTCGTCGTGCCGCTGATCGACGAGAAGAACGACCGCGTCTTCTCGGAGCCGAACCGCTGGGGGACCGGCGATCTCGAGCAGGTCGCGCTGAAGCCCGAGCTCGTGGTCGAGGTGCGCTACGACAAGCTCGAGAAGCGCCGCTTCCGCCACGGCACGCGGCTCATCCGCTTCCGTCCCGACAAGGACCCGGACCAGTGCACGTGGCGCGAGGTCCGGCCGCCGATCCGGCCGAGCGACCTCTCAGTCGACCAGCTTCTCGGTTAGGCGGACGATCGGCTCGACGTCGATCTCCGCGCCGGACGCGCGCGCGAACACGCGCCCGTTGAGGATCGTGAGCGCGAGCGCGCGACCAGGGCTCCTCGGCGGCGGCTCTTCGAGGTGCAGCGAACGCCACTTCCTGCGGAGCGCCGGGTCCGTGTGCAGCCGACGGTGCAGGTCGAGATAGACGCCGAGCCAGGCCGGGTCGGCCTCGGCGATGTGGCGCGCCAGCCCCGCGAAGCCGGTCTCGTGCCAGATCGCGTGGAACCGCTCGTGCTCCTCGCGGGCGAGCGCGACGAACAGCTCGAGCTTCGACGAGTAGTAGTTGAAGATCGCGCCGTGCGAGAGGCCGATCGCCTGCTCGAGCCGGGGCACGGTCGCGCCGTCGTAGCCCCAGCGCGCGAAGCAGCGGCGCGCGCCGTCGAGGATCTGGGCACGCCGGGCTTCCAGGTGCGCTTCGCTGACCTTCGGCACGGTCTTACTTTACAAAGAAGGATGTCCATCCTATTATAGCGGCGTGCTTCGCGCCGTCGTCCTCGCCCGCTTCATCTCGCTGACGGGCACGAACATGACGACGGTCGCCCTGCCGTGGTTCGTGCTCGCCACGACCGGCTCGACGACGAAGATGGGGCTCGTCCTCGCCTGCTCGACCCTGCCGGCGTTCCTGCTCGGCATCCCCGGGGGCTCCATCGTCGCGATGCTCGGCGCGCGGCGGTCGCTGATCCTCGGCGACACGCTGCGCGCGCCGCTGCTCGTCTCGCTGCCGGTCCTGCACGCGGCAGGCCTTCTCTCCTTCCCGGCGCTGCTCGTGCTCGTCACGGCGATCGGCGTCTTCGCCGTTCCCTACGCCGCGGCGTCGAGCTCGCTCCTGCCCGAGCTCGTCGGCGAGTCCGAGCGCGAGGTCGCGCGGGCGCAGGCGGCACTGCAGGTCGCGATCCAGGTGACCGGAGTGATCGGCCCGGTCGTCGCCGGCGTGCTGATCCCCGTGCTGGGCGCGCCGCAGGTGCTCTACGTCGACGGCGGCTCGTACGCGGCGTCGGCGCTGATCGTCGCAACGCTCGTCAGCGCGGGGCGCGCAGTCCCGGCCGCGAACCGCCGGCGCGGCGTCTTCGCCGGTGTGCGCCAGGTCTTCGCAGACCCGCTGCTCGCATCGATCGTCACCGTCGCGCTCGCAGCGCATGTCGCGTTGGCTGCGCTGTTCGCGTCCCTGCCGGCGCTCGCGTTCCGCGCGTTCCACGACGCGCACGTCGCGGGCGTCCTGTTCTCGTCGGACGCGGTCGGCTCGGTGCTCGGCGGTCTGCTCGCGTTGCGGCTGGCGCGGAGGTTCAGCCCGCTCAGAGTCGGGATCGCCGGCTTCGCGCTGATGGCGGCGCCGCTCTGGCTGCTCGCGATCGGACACGGCATCCCGCTCGCGATCGTCGTCATGTTCGTCTTCGGCATCGGCGGGCCGCTCGGCGTCTCGCCGATCAGCGCGCTGCTGACGACGCGCGCGCCCGCCGACGTGCGGCCGAAGGTCGTCGCCGCGTTCCTCTCGATCACGAGTGCAGGCACCCCGCTCGGTGCCGCTCTCACCGGCTATGCGATCGCGGGCCTCGGCTTCGCGCCGACGTATCTCGGCATCGCCGCCGCGATGACGTTCGCGACGCTGCTGCTCGTATGGTGTGTGCGCGAGTCGCGGCCGGCTGTCGCGGCTACGGCTCCTTCTTAGCCCTGCTCGGCTGCACGCGCTTGGGCTCACCGGGCATCTTCGGGAAGTTCGGCGGATACGGCGCCTCGCCCACGCCCTCCGACTCTTCGCGCTCGACCCAGTCGAGCAGGATGCGCAGGTCGCAGACGGCATCGTCGATGCCGGCATGCAGATCGCCTGCCTTGGCGAATCGCGGCGGCAGGGAGGCGATCGTGAAGTCCTCCGTCTCGACGTCCGGCAGCTCGTCCCACGTCACAGGCGCCGAGACAGTGGCGTCGGGGCGGCCGCGGACGGAATACGCGGAGAGGATCGTCCGGTCGCGCGCATTCTGGTTGTAGTCGACGAACACCTTCTCGCCGCGCTCCTCCTTCCACCACGCAGTCGTGACGAGATCGGGTGCGCGACGTTCGATCTCGCGCGCGAACGCGAGCGCCGCGCGTCGCACGACGCGGAACTCCCAGTTCGGCTCGATGCGGCAGTAGACGTGGATGCCGCGGTTGCCGCTCGTCTTGGGCCAGCCGACGTAGCCGATCTCGTCGAGCACCTCGTGCACCACGGCGGCCGTTTGCTTCGCGTCTGCGAACCCGGTGCCGGGCTGCGGGTCGATGTCGATGCGCAGCTCGTCCGGCTTCTCGGGATCGGCGCGGCGCGACGGCCACGCGCCGAACTCGAGCGTCGCGAGGTTCGCCGCCCAGACGACATGTGCAAGCTCGGTGACGCACAGCTCGTCCGCGTGTCGTCCGCTCGGAAACGTGACGCGCGCCGTCTCGATCCAGTCCGGGCGCTTCTCGGGAACGCGCTTCTGCCAGATCACCTCGCCGCCCACGCCCTCGGGCTGGCGCTTCAATTGGCAGGGCCGCTCGCGCAGCGCGTTGACGATCCCGTCGCCGACCGCGATGAAGTACTCGACGAGGTCGCGCTTCGTCTCGCCGCGTGCCGGAAAGTAGACCTTGTCCGGGTTCGTGACCTTGACGACACGGCCGCCGACGTCGAGCTCCACGAATGGCGACGGCATGGAGGCAGAGATACCATGGCCCGGCTCGCGGAGGGGTGGCAGAGCGGTCGAATGCGGCGGTCTCGAAAACCGTTATCCGTCGTTAGGCGGATCGAGGGTTCAAATCCCTCCCCCTCCGCT
>JAICWC010000171.1 GCA_025934995.1 Thermoleophilia bacterium
CTGCTCGTCGGCCGGACGCGGTACCCCTGGCCCGTGCCGCCGGAGAAGTTCGACGCCCTCAGGAACGAGCTCGACGTGAAGGTGCTCGGAACGTCGGCCGACGGCACCGCTCATCACGACTCCACGTTCACGCTCGTGCCGCGGCGCGCCGTTCTCGACGGAACGTTCTTCTGGCTCGCGCTGCCCGCACGCATCTCGCGACTGCTGCGCGAGTTCCGGCCCGACGCCGTCGTGTGTCAGACGGCCTACGAGGGCGCGGCTGCGCTACTCGCGCGCCGCATCGCGCGCGTGCCGGCAAGGGTCGTCATCGAGGTGCACGGCGACTGGCGCACGGCGACGCGGCTCTACGGCTCTCCCGCACGCCGTGCGGTCAGCCGCATCGCAGATGCGGTAGCGGCCGGCGCACTGCGGCGGGCCGATCGCGTGCGCACGGTGTCGCCGTTCACGGCTTCACTCGTCCGCGAGCTCGGCATCGAGCCGGCCGCGGAGTTTCCCGCGTACATGGACCTCGAGCCGTTCACGCGTCCGCCCGTGCCGCTGCCGCCGCGCCCTGCCGCGCTCTTCGTCGGGGTGCTCGAGGCCTACAAGAACATCGACGGGCTCGCCGAGGCTTGGCGGCGCGTGGAGATCGACGCCGACCTGCGCATCGTCGGCAAGGGCTCGCGCGAATCCCTCGTGCGCCGGCTCGGCGTCCGGTGGGATCGCGAGCTGACGCACGAGCAGATCGCGGCGGCGCTCGACGACGCGTGGGTGCTGGTCCTGCCGTCCCGCTCGGAAGGAATGGGCCGTGTCCTCGTCGAGGCGTTCCTGCGCGGCCGTGCCGTCGTCGGCTCCCGGGCCGGCTCGATCCCGAACCTCGT
This sequence comes from Thermoleophilia bacterium, assembly GCA_025934995.1. Classification (GTDB taxonomy): domain Bacteria; phylum Actinomycetota; class Thermoleophilia; order Gaiellales; family Gaiellaceae; genus Palsa-739. The sequence goes on from JAICWC010000171.1 coordinate 861, forward strand.
CGAGGACGGCGTCTCGGGGTTGCTCGTCGACTCGACGGCAGAGCTCGCGGATGCGCTCACCCGGGTGCTCTCGGATCGCGAGCTCGCCGAACGGCTCGGTCGCGGCGCCCGGAGCGCGGCTGTGCCCTGGTTGCAGACGCCGAAGGAATATGCGGAGCGGATGCGGGCGCTCGTCGCATGAGGATCGTCTTCGTCACGCAGTCCGCCGATCCGGCGCATCCCGTGCTCGGAGCGACGCCGGCAAAGATCCGGGCGCTGGCGGCGCGCTGCGACGAGGTCGTCGTCCTCGCCGACCGAGTCGACGAGCGCGCGTTGCCGGAGAACGTCCGCGCGCGAACCTTCGCCGGCGCGTCGCAGGCCGCGCGTGGCGCGAAGTACATCGCCGCCCTTGCGCCGGAGCTGCTGCAGGGCCCGGTGGCGGTCGTCGCGCACATGGCGCCGATCTACGCACTGCTCGCGGCGCCCCTCACACGGCCCCTGCGCGTTCCGCTTCTCCTGTGGTTCACGCAGCAGGGGGCCGGCGCCGCACTGCGTGGAGCCGAACGTGTGGCGGACGTGCTGCTCACGGTCGACAAGCGCAGCATCCCGCTCGTGTCGCCCAAGGTGCGTGCCATCGGTCACGGAATCGACGTCGACGCCATTGCGTGCGTACCGGAGCGGCATCCGCCGCTACGTCGCCTCCTCGGTCTCGGGCGCTACGCGCCCGTGAAGGGTTGGGACACGGCGCTCCGGTCGCTCGTCGAGCTGCCCGATGCGACGTTGACCCTGCACGGGCCTCAGCTGACCGACGCCGACCGTGCCTACCGGCCCCGGCTCGTGCAACTCGCAGAGGAGCTCGGGGTGGCGACGCGCGTGACGTTCGGCGACGAGGTCGCGTATGCGCACGTGCCGCAGCTCCTGGGCCTCGCCGACGCTCTCGTCAATCCGACACACGGCAACGCGGCGGACAAGGTCGTGTACGAGGCCGCCGCCGCGTGCCTGCCGGTGTTCGCGGCCTCGCCGGTCTTCGACACGCTCCTTCCGGACGGCATGCGCTTCCACGGCGACTTTCCGTCGTCGCTCGCGGAAAAGGTGCGCGACTACACCGGCGGCGCGGGGCTCGAGTTGCGCGAACGCGTGCGCGCCGAGCACTCGGTCGAGCACTGGGCGGAGCGCGTCCTCGAAGCGGCGGGCGGATGAGACCGAGAGTCCTGTTCGTCTCGCGCGAGCGCTTTCGTCTCCCGCTCGACGGTGCGCAGAAGCGAAAGTGGGACGCCGTCGCGTCGGTCGTCGACCATCGTGTGCTCGCCGGCGCAGCGCCCGGGTCACCGCCGCGCGACGAGCACTTCCATCTCATCCGTCGTGCGGCGATGCTCGACGGGCCGCTCTTCTATCTCCTGCTGCCGTGGCGGATCGCGCGCGAGCTGCGCGACTTCCGTCCGGAGGCGGCGCTCGTGCAAGGGATTCACGAGACGGCCGCATTCCTGATCGCGCGGCGGCTCGCGCAGGTCGACACGAAGGTGATTCTCGACGTGCAGGGCGACTGGCACGAGGCGACGCGGCTGTACGGGTCGCCGCTGCGCCGACTTCTCAATCCGCTCAACGACGCCCTCGCGGCGCCCGCGGTGCGCGGTGCGGACGCCGTTCGCACCGTGTCGAGGCAGACGACGGGGCTCGTCCGGTCCCTCGGCGTCGAGCCGGCCGCCGTGTTCCCTTCCTACACCGACGCGCAGGCGTTCCTCGGCCGCCCGCCGGTGCCGTTGCCCCCACAGCCGCGTGCGCTGTTCGTCGGCGTTCTCGAGCGTTACAAGGGGTTCGACACGCTCGCCGCAGCCTGGCCGCGCGTGCGCGAACGCATTCCCACCGCGACGCTCCACGTCGTGAGCGACGGATCGCTGCGTCATCTCGTGCCCCCGGACGCCGAGTGGTCGCAACGGCTCACGGCGGAGGAGGTCGCAGCGGCGATGGACGATTCCTGGGTCTTCTGCCTGCCGTCGCGCTCCGAAGGGCTCCCGCGCGTCGCTCTCGAGGCAGCGGCGCGTGGACGGGCGATCGTCGGCGGCAACCGTGCGGGGATACCGGACGTCGTCGAGGACGGCGTCAACGGCCTCCTCGTCGATCCGGACGACGCGCGGGAGCTGGCGGACGCTCTCGTCCGGATCCTCTCCGACCGCGCCTACGCCGAGCGGCTCGGCAGCGCCGCGCGACGCACCGGTGAGGAGTGGGCCGTCACGCCGGCCGAGTACGCGGAGAAGCTCCGTAGACTGATCGCATGCGCGAGCAGATCAAGCAGCTCCTGAAGAACTCGGTCTACCGGACGCTCGGCGAGACCGCGAAGGGCATCGGCGCCGTCAGCGGCGACGACCGTTCGCTGCGCGTGCTCATGTACCACAAGGTCAACGACCTGGCGAACAACAGGATGTCGATGCCGACCGGCCTCTTCGACGAGCAGATGGCGCAGCTGAAGGAGCTCGGCTACAGCGTCGTCGATCTCGACGCGGTCCTCGCGCACTACATCGACGGCGCTCCACTCTCCCCCGGCGCCGTCTTGATCACGTTCGACGACGGGTACCGCGACAACCTCGTCAACGCGGCGCCGGTCCTGCACAAGCACGGCTACCCGGCGGTCCAGTTCGTGCCCATCGCCTACGTCGGCGACCGGCAGCCGCTGCCCCACGAGGAGCATCTCGCAGCGAGCGGCGTGCTCAACCCGACCGTGGATTGGGAGGAGCTCGGCGAGCTCGAGCGGCTCGGCGTGCGCATCGAGTCGCACGGCATCAGCCACCGCCCGCTCGCCGATCTCGAGCTCGACGAGGC
>JAICWC010000076.1 GCA_025934995.1 Thermoleophilia bacterium
AGACGTTGTCCATAACCGCGCCGCTGGCGCGGCAGATGGGGCACTCGTGCGAGCATATGACCGCGACCCCGTCGTGTGCGAGCGCGGCGTTGCAGCGCTCGCACGTCGTCCGCATCTCGAGGCTCATGCGGCGACCTCGTACAGCGTCGCGGTTCGAACGCGCTCGTCGCGCGGCCGCCCCAGGCTCGCGCTTCGGTTCGACGCGTCGATCAAACCCGTGTCGCGTGCTGCATCCGCGGCGATCTCGAGCGCATGGCGAACCGTCGGCTCCGCGTCGACATAGAGCGATACGGCGGCTCGTACCTCGGTCTGCCCTTTCCACAGTCGCTCGTACGTCGCCTCGACGCGGCGGATGCCCGGCTTCGACCGGAGGACGTCCACGAACCGTGCGGCGGCGCTTGGATCGGCCTCGTACGGCTCCCACGTCAACCGATAGTCCAGCGGATCGTCGCCCGTCGACCGCTCGGGGTCGTGCTCCCACACGAGAGCGCAAAAGCTCCGCAGCTGCTCGACCTCCGACAGGGGGAAGATGTCGAGCCATTGCGGCTCCGAGAAGCGAAGGCCGCGCAACGGCATACCGAGCTCGAGCGCCCGCATGTCGCCCGACGCGTAGTCCTCGTCGTCCACCCCGAGCACGAGATGGTGGTCGTACTGCGGTCCATCCACGCCTTGCTGCTCGTGTCGCACCCAGACGGCGAGCTTCACGCGCGACTGCCCGTCGAGAAACGACGCGAGGTCGCGCACGTCCTCCGGCGGAAGCTGCAGCTGCGGTGCGTCGAAGCCCTCGCGCATCAGCTCTTCCCGGTCTGGCCGATGTTGAGCACGGCGAGGAACGCCTCCTGCGGCACCTCGACCATGCCGACCTGCTTCATCCGCTTCTTGCCCTTCTTCTGCTTCTCGAGCAGCTTGCGCTTGCGCGAGATGTCGCCGCCGTAACACTTCGCGAGCACGTCCTTGCGCCGCGCCTTCACCGTCTCGCGCGCGATCACGCGCGAGCCGATCGCCGCCTGGATCGGAACGTCGAACATCTGACGCGGGATCTCCTCGCGCAGCTTCTCCACGAGCAGCCGCCCCCGGTCGTACGCGAAGTCGCGATGGATGATCAGCGAGAGGGCGTCGACCGTGTCACCGCCGACGAGCACGTCGACGCGCACGAGGTTGCCGGGCCGGAAACCGATCATGTCGTAGTCGAACGACGCGTACCCGCGCGTGCGCGACTTCAGCTGGTCGTAGTAGTCGAGCACGATCTCGGCGAGCGGCAGCGCGTATGTCAGATGCACCCGTTCAGGCGAGAGGTACTCCATGTGGTCGAACGTGCCGCGCCGGTCGTTGTTCAATTCCATGACCGCGCCGACGAACTCCTTCGGCACGATGATCGACGCTTTGACGTACGGCTCCTCCACCTCTTCGATCTCGTTCGGGAACTCGGCCGGGTTGTGCACCTCGCGCCACTCGCCGTTCCGGTCCTTGACGCGGTACGCGACGTTCGGCGCGGTGACGAGCAGGTCGAGATCGAACTCGCGCTCGAGCCGCTCGCGCACGATCTCCATGTGCAGGAGCCCGAGGAAGCCGGAGCGGAAGCCGAAGCCGAGCGCCTTCGACGTCTCCGGCTCGTAGAAGAGCGCGGCGTCGTTCAGCTTCAGCCGCTCGAGCGCGTCTCGCAGCTCGGGGTAGTCGTCGGAGTCCGTCGGAAAGAGCCCGGCGAACACCATCGGCTTCACGTCCTTGTAGCCGGGAAGCGCCTCGGTCCCGCGGCGCTTCACCGTCGTCAGCGTGTCGCCGACGCGCAGCGCGGAGACGTCCTTGAGACCGGTGATCACGTAGCCGACCTCGCCGACGGAGAGCGTGTCGACCGGCGTCATCGTCGGCGAGAAGAAGCCGAGCTCCTCCGCGTCGAAGCGCGTGTCGGTCGCCAGCGTCGTCAGCGCGTCGCGCCGCGTGAACGTTCCGTCGACGACGCGGATGAAGGCGACGACGCCGCGGTACTGGTCGTACGACGAGTCGAACACGAGCGCGCGCGGCGGCGCGTCCGCGTCGCCGGCGGGCGCGTGGACACGCTCGACGATCGCGTCGAGCACCTCCGCCACGTTGAGCCCTGTCTTCGCCGAGATGCGGATGACGCGCGCCGGGTCGTCGCCGAGCAGCTCGGCCACCTCGACCGACGCGCCGTCGGGGTCGGCGGACGGCAGATCGATCTTGTTGACGACGGGGACGATCTCGAGCCCGTTCTCGATCGCGAGATACGCGTTCGCGAGCGTCTGCGCCTCGATCCCCTGCGCCGCGTCGACGACGAGGAGCGCGCCTTCGCACGCCTGCAGCGAGCGCGAGACCTCGTACGTGAAGTCGACGTGCCCCGGCGTGTCGATCAGGTTGAGCTCATGGCCCTTCCACGAGACGCGCACGGCCTGCGCCTTGATCGTGATCCCGCGCTCGCGCTCGAGGTCCATCGAGTCGAGCAGCTGGTCGCGCATGTCGCGCGCCGAGACGGCCTCGGTCACTTCGAGGATGCGGTCCGCGAGCGTCGACTTGCCGTGGTCGATGTGCGCGATGATCGAGAAGTTGCGGATCTTGCTCTGGTCCATTGGGGTCGGACGATCGTAGCCGGGGGTCTCCGCCGTCTCATTCCGCGCGGTCCGGTGTGGCAGCGCCCCGACTTCGTCAGGCTCTGGACGGCGGCGACCGTCAGCAACCTCGGCACACAGGTGACGCTGCTCGCCGTTCCGTTCGTCGCCATCAAGACGCTGCATGCCTCGACCTTCGAGGTCACCGGTCTCGGAGCAGCCGCCAGCGCGCCGCTCCTCCTCTTCGGCTTGCCCGCAGGCGCGTGGGTCGACCGCCTGCGGAAGCGGCCGATCATGATCGGCGCCGATCTCGGCTGCTGCGTCGCCCTCGGCTCGATCCCGATCGCGCGCGCGGCCGGTGTGCTGACGATCTGGCAGCTCTTCGCGACGGAATTCGTGAGCGCGGCGCTGACGATCTTCTTCGACATCGCCGCGCAGGCGAACTTGCCGGCAGTCGTGCCGCGTGACGAGCTCGCCGTAGGCAACGCGGCGCTTCAGGTCTCCGGGCAAACCGCGCAGGTCGTCGGCCCGGGGCTCGCGGGCGTCCTGATCGGCCTCTTCGGCGCACCGTTCGCGGTTGCGGCCGACGCGATCAGCTACCTGACGTCCGCGGCGGTCGTCTCCCGTGTACGAGGCGCCGAGCCGGCCCGCGTGCGCGAGCCCACCCGGTTGCGGACCGAGATCGCCGACGGCCTGCGCTTCGTGCGCCGCCATCCGATCATGCGCGCGAACCTCGCATTCGGCGCGTCGGCCAACTTCTTCAACGCGATCTTCTACGCGGTGTTCATCCTCTACGCCGTGCGAACGCTCGGCCTGTCGGCGCGCCAGGTCGGGCTCGTCTTCGTCTGCTCGAACGTCGGGTCGCTCGCGACCGCGACGGCCGCCCCGCGGCTGCACCGCCGTTTCGGGCTCGGCCCGGTCATGCTCGCAACCTCCGCGAGCGGCTGGCCGCTGCTGCTGGTGCCGCTCGCGCGAGGCACCGGCGAGTGGGCGATCGCGATGCTCGCCGGAGCCGTGTTCTGCTGGGCGAGCGCAGCCGTGATCTTCAACATCACGAGCGCGACGCTGACGCAGGCGACGACACCGATCGGAATGCTCGCGCGCGCCGCGGCGTCGCGGCGACTCGTCTCGTGGGGCGTGATCCTGCCGGCCATGCTGCTGGCGGGCGTTCTCGGCACGTATCTCGGCCTGCAGACGACGATGTTCATCGGCGCCGTCGGCCGCGGCGCGGCCGGCCTGACGATCCTGCGGTCGCCGGCGCGGCACATCCGCACGCTCGAGGATGCCGACGCGATCGTCGCCGAGGCGTTCGCGTAGCGCCGGCGTCAACCGATCCGCATCAGGCGATGCGGCCGGCCCTCCTCCTCGATGTCGCGCACGTGCCGGAAGCCGGCCTTCTCGAATGCGCGCCACGAGCGCGGGTTCTCCTCGTCGACGGACGCGACGCAGGCGCTCGCGCGCACGACGTCCCGCACGAACGTCCGCAGGATCTCGGGGCCGAGCCCGCGGCCGATCAGCTCCTCCTCGCCGATGAGTAGGTCGACTCCCACGACGCCCTCGCCCACCTGCACGATCGCGTCCCACTCGGGATAGTCGCTGCACACGTAGGTCTCGATCATCCCGATGTCCTGCCCGTCGGCGACGATCACGTAGTAGTCCGTCGGCTCCTCGCCGCGGAGCGCGGGCGTGTAGTACGCGATCGTCTCGTCGAGCGTCTTCGTGTCGCCCCACCAGCGGTGGACGTGCGGCCGCTGCAGCCACTCGTTCAGCTGCGGGAGGTCGGCCTCGCGCAGCGGGCGGAACTCGATCAGCGCTCGCCGTCCCAGTACTCGAGGTGATCCGAGCGGCGCAGCATGTAGTGCGTGCCGCCGGCCCAGACGCCGACCTTGTCGCTGTCGGGATACTCCGCGATGCCGACGGCGTTCTTCGTCGACAGGAGCGCGACACGCGCGACGCCGTCCGCGTCGTTGCGGACGTGGTGGGCGCCGTCCGGGCCTTCCGGGAAGCAGACGGTGTCGCCGGGCTCGAGGACGCGCTCGCCCTCGGGCGTGCGCAGCGTCGGCGTGCCGGCGACGACGATCAGCCACTCCTCGTCGGTCCACTCGAAGTGGTACGGACAGATCGCTTGGCCCGTCGGCAGCTCGTAGATGCTCATCCCGAGCCGGGTCGCGCCGATCGCCTTGCCGACGCGCGCGGCCCGGGTCAGCTCGTAGCCCGGCGGCTCGTCGCCGCTCGGGCCGTCGTCGGCCTCACCGTGGAAGAGGTTGAAGATCTCCATCCCGGGAGGCTACGTACACGACGATCCTCTCTTCCACTCCGGGCTTCACCTCGACCCGATCGAAGCCGCTCCGCTCGAGCAGCGGCACGATCTCCTCGCGGTACCACCAGCGCATCGTCAGGCCGTGCTCCTCGCGGCGGCCGTCCGACGCCTCGGCGCGGATCGTCAGGTGCACGCAGTGATCGTCGTTGTCGACCCAGTCGACACGGCTCCAGAGCGAGATGTCGAGCCCGGCCGGTGTCGTCCGCGTCTCGGGCTCGCTTCCCCAGTCGCGCGGCTTCCACTTCCACTCTCGTTCCTCGTTGTCGAGGACGAGCGTGCCGCCGGGCTCGAGCGCGTCGTGGAGGCGGGCAATCGCCTGCTCGTCCTCCGCCCGCGTGCTGCCGAGACCGAAAACGCCCGAGCAGATGACGGTGCGGTACCTCCGCGGAGGATCTAGCTCGTGCAGCGGCGTGACCCAGAGCGTCGCATCGGGCGCGGCGTCGCGGCAGCGCGCGATCATGTCGGCCGACACGTCGCAGCCGTCGATGTCGACGCCCTCGCGGTACCAAGGGACGAGCAGCCGTCCGTTACCGCAACCCGCGTCGAGCACGGGCTCGCGCAGGTACGGCCGATACACCTCGACCTCGGGCCCGTCGAGGTTGAAGGCGGCCCACCAGTCGGCCATGAGGCCGTAGTGCCACGTGCTCACCGCGCCAGCCTGACCTCCAGCGCCCCGAGCGGCAAGAGCTCGATGCGCCAGTGCTCGCCCGGCGCGATCGGCTGCGGCGGCACGACCGAGCCGGCGATCACGAGCTCGCCGTCGTGCAGCTCGCGTCCCGCGTGGAGGCGCACCGTCTCGAGCACGAAGTCGAGAGAGCCGGTCAGCGCCGTCACGTCGCCGGTCGCCGCGACTTCCTCGCCGTCGCACAGCACGCGGGCCGTGATGCCGTCGAGGCCGTGCCCGCGCGGCGGCCCGAGCAGCACATGCCGGTGATAGATACCGCCCGCCAGGATGCGCTCGACGTCGTCCGGCGGAACGTCGACGTCCACGAGCTCGATCGCGACCCCGAGCCCACGACCGGCGTACACCGCCACCTCCGCCTCGAGCACGGGCGACACCCATGACGAGACGTCGACCGTCGAGCCGTCCGCCAGGAGGCCGTCCTCGGGCAACGAGGCGACGAGCGGACGCTCGAGACCGAGCCGCTCGAGCGCTGCGGGCGAACCGAACGCGACCTTCCAACCGATCACGTTCCGTCGGGAAGCACATAGCCCGCAGCCTCGAGCGAACCGGCGCCGCTCCAACCCCAGATGAGGAGGACGTCCTCGTCGCCCGTGTTGTCGAAGCCGTGCCAATGCCCGCGCGGCGTGAAGACGACGTCGCCTGCCTGCGACGCCTCGCGGCCGGTGTCGGTGTAGATCTCGCCGCGGCCCGACATGACGACGAGGAACTCGTCGCAATTCGGGTGCGCGTGCTTCTCGTGGCGCGCGCCGGGCGGCAGGACGGTGCGACCGACAACGAGCTCCTTCGATTCGGCAGCGCGCGTGTCGATCAGGAACTGCACCTGCATGTCGACCCAGCCTTCGTCCTCGCGCAGCCCTTGCTCGAGCGGCACTTCATCGATCGTCGTTCGGTACGGCCTCACGTCCCTCCCCCCATTCGTCTGAGCACGTCGTACACCGCGATCCATTCCTGCTCGCCGAGCCCGGCTGACCGAACGAGCGTCAGCATCTCGTTCGCAAGCGACGCGAGCGGCAGCGGCGTGCCGAGCTCGCGACCGAGGCGCAATCCGAGCTGTTGGTCCTTTTGCTGCAGTGCCGCGTTTGCGAAAGGCGTTTCCGGCATGCCCCCGTCGAGGATCATGGGCGCGCGGTAGTGCAGCATCGGCGACGCGATCACACTCTTCAGTACGGCATCGACCGCCGCTTCGCGTGTGATGCCGCCGTTCTCCGCCATCGCGACCGATTCGCAGAACGACATCCCCTGCACGACGAGCGAGAGGTTGATCGCCATCTTCATCAACAGTGCGTTGCCCTGCGCACCGAGATACGTGACCTTCGGGCCGATATCGAGGAGGAGCGGCTCGACACGGTCGAAATGCCTGCGTTCGCCGCCGACCATGATCGAAAGCTCGCCGGCCGCGAGCGTCGACAGCGATCCGCTGACCGGGGCGTCGAGGAACGCGGGCACGCGCGCGGCGAGCGCTCGACTCTCGTCGGGCGCGATCGTCGACATCTCGACCCAGATCGCATCTGCGTGCAGCCCTGCCGCGACCTCGTCGGCGACCGCTTCGAGCGCGCGGACGTCGGTGAGCATCGTCAACACGACCTCGCCGCCGGCGGCGGCATCGCGAGGCCCGGCCGCGAGGCGCATCCCCTCTTCGACGAGCGGTGCCGCCTTCTCGGCCGTCCGGTTCCAGCCCGTCACCTCGTGCCCGGCTGCGATGAGGCGGCGCACGATCCCGCTCCCCATCCCGCCGAGCCCGATGAAGCCGACTCTCACCCCCGCAGCTTGCCGCGCAGCGCCGAGAGCGCGCGCAGCTCTTCCACCTGCAGCAGCCGGCACGCAACGAGGTAGGTGAGGAGGGCCGCGACGAGCGCGACGCCGAGCGACGCGACCTGCCCCGGGAACGACCGGCCGAGGGCGCTGTCGAGCGCGCTCCAGAGGATGCGCGCGACGCCGCCGACGAGCGCCGCGGCGACGGCCACGCGCACGACGCTCGACGCGATCGAGCCGCCGTCGATCCGCCCGAGCCTGCGGCGCAGCAGGACGAGGAGCGCCCACGTCCCCGCGATGTTGCAGACGGCCGTCGCGAGCGGGATGCCCCAGACGCCGAAGCGATAGAACGCGAGATCGAGCAGCGCGTTCAGGAAGAGATTCCCGAGCGCGATCTTCGTCGGCAGCCAGTTCTGCTTGAGGCTGAAGAATGCGCGGTTGAGCAGCAGCATCGCGCCGTTGAAGACGAGGCCGGCGCTGAAGGCGGCCAGCGCACCGGCGACGACCGGCGTCTGGGCCGGATGGAACTGCCCCCGCTGGAAGAGGAGTCGAATGATCGGCTCGGCGAGCAGCGCGCTCACGACCGCGGCGGGAACGAGCAGGAACGCGATCTGCCGCAGGCCGCTGCTGACCGTGCGACGGAACGAGTCCGTGTCGCCGCGCGCCGCGAAGCGCGAGAGCGATGGGAACAGCACGGTCGCGATCGCCACCGAGAACATCCCCTGAGGCAGCATGTAGACGAGGAACGCCTTCTGGATCGCCGTCGGAGCGAGGTTCGCGTCGATCAGCCGCGACGCGAAGAACGTGTCGATCACCGCGTTGACGTTGATCAGCCCGAGACCGAGCGTCACCGGGACCATGTTGCGGAAGACCTCGCGGACCGCCGGGTCGTGCCAGTCGAGGACCAGTTGCAGACGTCCGTCTCGCCCGCGCAGCCACGGCATCGGCAGGAAGACCTGGATGAACGTCGCGACGAGGATCGCCGCGGCGTACACGTACAGCTTCCCGTTCGGCGAGCTCGTCTGCGGGACGCCGATCGCGAGCCCGGCAATGATCGCGAGGTTCCAGAAGACGGGCGAGAGCGCCGGCACGGTGAAGTGCTCGTAGCTGTTGAGGATCCCGACCACGATCCCCGACACGCCGAGCAGCGCCACGATCGGGAAGAGCACGCGCGACAATCCGACGGCGAGCGACCGGTCGTGGCCCGGGTTGCCGAAGATGTCGATCACCCAGGGCGCGACGAGCACGAAGAGCGCAGTCAGCGCCGTCAGCCCGAGGAGCATCAACCAGAAGAGGCTCGACGCGACGCGCCAGGCGCGCTTGCGCTCGCCTTTCTCCAACAGCTCGCTGAACACCGGCACGAACGCCGACGAGAGCGCGGCGTCCGCGACGAGCGCGCGCACGAGGTTCGGGATCTGGAATGCCACCGTGAATGCGTTGATCCGGCCGGCCGCACCGAAGTAGTACGACGCGACGACTTCCCGCACGAGGCCGAGCACCCGCGAGAGCCCCGTCGCCGCGGCGAAGATCGCGCCCGAGACGGCGAGCCTCCGCGGCGGCTCCTCGGACCGCGCGGGTGGGATGACGACAGTCTCCTGCGTCGAGAACTGCTCGGTCTCCGCCTCGTCGCGCCGAAGATCTGCGGGTCGGATGACCATCGTCGGCATCTCGGATGGGTCCTGGAGGACGGCCCACCCGTCGAAATACGTCGACTTCCCCTGCGAGCGGCGCCGCTTGTCCCGCTCGAGCCTGCGCAGCTCTCGCTCGCGGTCGGCGTCCACGGGCGGGAGCCTACTGAGAGCGGCGGTCCGTGCCCGAGCGTCGATCCGTGCCGGACCGACGCTGCCCGCCGCTGCGGCGCTCGCCCTCGCCGGGCGCACCGTCCTCGCGGACGCGGCGGTCGCCGCCGCCGCGGCGCTCGCCGCCGTCGCGCCGGTCCTTGCCCTTGCGCTTCTCGTCCATACGTGCGGAAGTTCACGAATCGTCGCACGTCTCCTGCCGCCTGCTACCATCGTGCGGCCCGCAAACGCGGGCGTTTCCACGAAAATGCCGAACATCAAGCAACAGAAGAAGCGCGTCCGCACCGCCGCAGAGGAGCGGGTCGAGAACCTGCGTTGGCGCTCGACCGCGAAGACGATGATGCGCAGCCTGCGCGAGGCGGCCGAGGCGGGCGACACGACCGCCGTCGGCGAGCGGCACCGCGCGCTCGTCCGCTGGCTCGACAAGGCCGCATCCCGCGGCGCACTGCATCGGAACACCGCCGCCAGACGCAAAGCGCAGGCCGCGCGGCTGCTGTCTGCTTCCGGCAAGCGCGACTAGGTCCCGCTAGCCGGTCGGCGACCGCGGCGCCTGGACGTACGAGCGCGCGATCGCGTGCGCCGGAGCCCAGAAGTCCCAGACCGACTGGGCCCATTCGCGCACACGGCGGTCGTAGTCGGCGAGGTCCGACGCCGCTGCGGCGTGCAGGAAGCTTCGCGCGGGGGCGCCCGCAGGCCGCTCGAGCGCCGGATAGTCGCGCTTGACGGCGGCGAGCCGCTGCAAGAGCGCGATGCGAGCACGCGACGAATAGCCGCGCTCGAGCACCGCGCAGAGCGCGGTCAGGTGCAGCAGCACCGACTGGCGGTCACGCCGCTCGCCGCCGTCGCCCCCGTGCGACGCGGCGTACGCGTCGACGGCGAGGCCGTGCACCGGTGGATATCCCCACTCCGTCAGCTCGACGCGCCTGCAGCGCGCCGAAGCCGGCCCAGCACCCCGGGCTCGCGGCCAGGTAGGGATGCGTCGGCCCGTCCACGTCCTCGACGTCGGCGCCGCAGCTCGGACAGGCCACGACTAGCCGCGGCGCGTGATCTCGACGAGCGTCCGCTCGAGCTCGAGATCCGCCGGCAGCTTCGAGCCGCCCTTCGCTGCGGCGTCGAGCTCTGCGAGCCGGACGATCGCGTCGGCCAACTCTTCCGCCGAATAGTTCGCGGCCTGCTGGAACGCCTTCTCGGCGACGAACGGGTGCATCTTCAGGCTGCCCGCGGCGTCACGCGGGCGGACGCCCTCGTCGGCGAGCTTCTGGCAGCGGCGCACACGGCCGACGTGACCGACCATCGAGCCGACGATGCGCATCAGCTCGCCCGAGCGTGCGCGGTGCGAACGCTCCATCAGCTCCTCGGCCGAGCGGAGCGTCCCCGCCACGTCGCGCCGTCCCCACGCGTCGGTGACCGCGAAGATCGCCGTCTCGGCGCGTCCGGCCGCGAGCTGCTGCACGTCGCGCAGCGTGATCGTCGTGTCGGGCTGTGACCATGTGGCGAGCTTGTCGATCTCGCTCGTCAGCTCGTCGAGGTCGTCACCGACGATCTCGACGAGGGCGCGGCACGCGTCCGGATCGGCCTTCGCGCCGAAGCGTGCGAACTGCTCCGCCACCCACTCGGGCAGCTTCTTCTTCGGCACCTCGTACGCGAGCACCTGACCCGCCTTCGCGACCGCCTTCGTCAGGGCCGAGTCGGACTTCAGCTCGTTCGCGACGAGCGCCAGCACGGTCTCGGGCGAGGGCGAGCCGAGATAGGCGATCAGCTCCTTCACGTCGGCCGCCTTCCACTTCTCGACGTCGTCGACGATCACGAGGCGTCCCTCGCCGCCGCCGAACAACCCGAGCGCGTTGCACGACGCGATCACGTCGGCCGCGCCGGCCGTCGTCGCGCTCAGATGATCGGTGGCGTCGTCGCCGAAGCGGTCACGCAGCCGGCGCACCGCGCGCGCGATCTTCGGACGGTCGCTTCCCGTGAGCAGGTAGACCGCCTTCAGCTCGCTCGCCACGACGCCAAGCATAGGCAGCGAGGAGGAGCGCGCCCGCCGCGAGTGCCGCCGCTCCCGCTCCGCTCGTGACCTGCGCTCCGGGCAATCCGCCGAAGAAGCGCGCACAGCCGGCGAGGTAGGCCGCAAGCAGCCCGTTCGCATGCGCGAGCGTCGGCCCGAGTGGCGGCAGCAGCGCCGCGAGCAGCGCCAGCGCGAGCATCGGCGCGACGGCCGGCGCGGCCGCGACGTTCGCCGGAATCGTCAGCAGCGGAACCTGGTGGAAGTGCAGCCACGAGATCGGCGCCGTCGCAGCGCCGCAGACGGCCGAAAGCGCGATCGGCTCGCGCGCGTGCCGCGGCAAGGGGTAGCCGTCGAGCCGGCGCCGCACCGGCGGCGCGGCGACGAAGATCGCTCCGACCGCCGCGAAGGAGAGCTGAAAGCCGGGGTCGAGCAGCGTCCAGGGATTCCAGAGCAGCAACGCTGCGGCGCCGAGCAGGAGGGCGTGCCAGCGGTCGCGCTCGCGGCCGGTCAGCCACGCGAGGCAGCCGAGCGCGCCCGACATCCCCGCGCGGAGCACCGAAGGTTGCGGGCCGACGGCGAGCACGTACCCGCCGATCGTCAGGAGGGCGAGCGATTCGGCCACGAGGCGCGACAGGCCGAGCGCGAGCACGAGCACGACCGTGCCGCCGCCGACGACCAGCACGTTGCCGCCGCTGACCGCGAGCAGGTGGTAGAGGCCGCTCGCACGGAAGCGCTGCTGGAGCCCTTGCGAGAGACCTTGCGTCTCGCCGAGCACCACGCCCTCGAGGACCGCCCGGCGTTCTCCCGCCAGGCCGGGGACGGAGGCGCGGACGAGCCATGCGTGCAGCCGGTCGGCGAGGCTGTGGCGCGCGCCGACGACGCGGAACGCGCTCGCTCGCAACACGACGTGCACGCCGTGCCGGCGCAGGCGCGTGCGCTCGAAGTCGCTCGGATCGCGCAGCGTGCCGAGGACCTGGAGGCGCGAGCCCTGCGGCGGAGCGCGTCCCAACGGCAACTCGAGGAGCGCGACCTCGTGGAGGCGGATGTCTCCCCACCGCCGGACGAGCACTTGCACGCGAACCGCGAACCGCGTCACATGCGCCGGCTCCTGCGTCTCGACGATCGTTCGCTCGGCGGTGCCGACCTGCGCGGCGAGGACGCTGCGGTCGAGCGTGCGGATGCGGTCGCTCCCCCACCACCAGCCGCCGGCAAGGAGCACCAACGCGAGCGCCAGTTGCGGGCGAGCGACTGCGCCCACGCAGACGAGGGCGAGCACCGGCAGGAGCGCGATCCGGAGCACGAGCGACATCGCGCAGCCGACGCACAGCGCAGCAGGCAGGAGATACGCGGTCCGCATCACGGCGGCGACACGAGGCCCTTCAACTCCGCCAGCTTGGCCGGACCGATGCCCGAGATCGCGTCGAGCTCGGCGAGCGAATGGAACGCGCCGTGCTGCTGCCGGTACGCGACGATCTTCGCCGCCGTCGACGGGCCGATCCCCGGCAGCGTGTCGAGCTGCTCGGCCGTGGCGCTGTTGAGGTCGACGATCGCGGCCCCGGCGGACCCGCCGGCCGTGCCTGCCGCGCCCCGCGCAGGCACGAGGACCTGCTCCCCGTCCGACAGCGGCGCCGCGAGGTTGACGGCGGTGAGGTCCGCGTGCGCCGTTCCGCCGCCGGCTGCCGCGACCGCGTCGTCGACGCGGGCTCCGGTCGCGAGCCTGTAGAGCCCGGGTCGGCGCACCGCGCCGGCGACGTCCACGACGAGTCGCGGCGCGGTGCGCACGGTCCTGGCCGCGCGCAGCGGAGGGGCGAGCGCGCGTGGACCACCGCGGTGCACGAGCCGCGGTGCCGCCAGCACGAGCACGCCGACGAGCACGAGCGCCGCCGCGAGGAGGCGGCGCTGGGCGGGCGTCAGCGCGGCGAGCAGGTCCACGTGGGAAGCGTGGCCCGCAAAGCGTCACGAAACCGTGCCGGTTTCGTCAGAACTGATATGGGGTGAGGTTTGTCAAGTCGGTACGGCTTTGAGGCCCGCGTGAGCGGGCCTGGGTGTTTCGGCGG
>JAICWC010000072.1 GCA_025934995.1 Thermoleophilia bacterium
CAGCTGAGCTACCTCGCCGCTGGTCCCGGGCGGCAGTCTAGCCGGATACAGCGCCTGCTTTGACCGCGGCGAGCCGCTCGAAGAGCGTCTCCACGAGCTCTCCCTTTTGCAGCACGGCGTCTGCGCCGGCCTCGCGGACGGCGTCGTGGAGCTGGGTGTCGGGGTCGCCCGTCAGCGCGATCAGGCAGAGGTGCGGATGGTCCTTCCGGAGGCGCGCGACGGCCGTGACGCCGTCGAGGAGCGGCATGTGCAGGTCGATGACGACCGCGTCCGGGACGAGCTCGTCGGCGAGCTCGATCGCGTGCAATCCATTCTCCGCGAACCCGATCACGGTCAGCTCCGGTTGGTTCTCGATCAGCGGCTTGAGCGACTCGAGAAAGGACGCGTCGTCGTCGGCGAGCAGGACCCTGAGCTGACTCATGCTCGGTCGACGTTAGCCTTGCGTCCGTGGCCGTGCAACAGGTCGCCGTCATCGGCGCCCCGCTCGACCTCGGGCAGGGCCGCCGCGGCGTCGACATGGGGCCTTCTGCGATCCGGTACGCGGGTCTTGCGGAGCACCTGACGACGAAGCTCGGCATCGAGACGGCCGACCTCGGCAACGTCGGCGCGCCGGTGCCGGAGTCGACGGAGGTGGTCGACGAGCACGCGCGGTATCTGCCGCACATCCTGAAGCACTGCGACAAGGTCGCGAAGCTCGTCGAGCTGACGCGACGCGCGGGCTCGCTGCCGCTGGTGCTCGGCGGCGACCATTCGGTCGCGCTCGGCACGCTCGTCGGCATGGCGGCCGTCGACGGCCCGGGCGGTGTCGTCTGGATCGACGCGCACGGCGATCTCAACACGCCGCAGAGCTCGCCGAGCGGGAACGTGCACGGCATGGTGCTCGCCGCAGCGCTCGGTCTCGGCGGTGACGTGTTTCGCTACGACGATTGGACGCTGCCCGCGGTCGCCGCCGGCAAGCTCGCGCTCGTCGGGGTGCGGTCGCTCGACCAGGGCGAGCGCGACGTGCTGCACAACCTCGACGCGAAGGTCTTCACGATGACCGAGGTCGACCGAATGGGAATCGAGACGTGCGTCCGCGAGGCGATGGCGCATGCGCGCGGTGCGGGCTTCCTGCACGTCTCGCTCGACATGGACGTCGTCGATCCGGATCACGCGCCCGGCGTCGGCACGCCCGTGCGCGGCGGCCTGTCCTATCGCGAGGCGCATCTCGCGATGGAGACCGTCGCGGAGTCGGGTCTCGCGGACTCGCTCGACGTGGTCGAGGTGAATCCGATCCTCGACCGGGAGAACGCGACGGGCCAGCTCGCGGTCGAGCTCGTCGCGTCTGCGCTCGGTGCGCGCATTCTCTAGTCGAGGAACTGTTCGACGGCGTCTGCCGTCGCGTCGAACGCAGACCACATGACCATGTGCCCGCCCGGAACCGTGACGACGTTCTCGTACTGCCGCACGTGCTCGTCGCGCACGAGGCCGTAGTCCGGGGCGTAGAGGAGCAGCGTGGGCACCCGCGGTGGTGCCGGCGGCTGGGCCGCGAGCTCCCCGTAGATCGAAACGACGGCGGCCTGCGAGGAGCGGCGGCGTATCCGGCCGTCCGGGAGCTCGTCGACGTGCAACGACATGTCGGCGATCGCGCGCGCGCGGTCGAGGCCGTCTGCGTCGCTACGTGAATCGACGTAGGCCTCGACCGAGTCGTAGATCTGTTCCGCACGCTCCTGGTTCGCGATGTATTCGGCGACGTGCGGCAGCACGTGTAGCGCGGGATCGAGCAGCACCGCGCGCCGGACGAGCTCCGGGTGTCGCGCCGCGAGCTCGACGACAAGCCGGCCGCCGAAGGAGTGACCGAGCCAGTTGCACGGTTTCGGAAACGTCTCCGCGAGATCGTCGACGTGCTGCGCGAACGTCCACGGGGGTTCCCACGACGAGCGCCCGTGTCCGCGCAGATCGGGCGCGAGCACGTGGAATCGCTTGGACCACCGCTCTTCTGCCAGTTGCTTGAAGCGCTCGCCGTGCGCGGTGACGCCGTGCAGGCAGACGAGCGTCGGTAGCGACGATTCGCCCCACTCGTGCACGTGCAGCTTCACCGGACAAACCGTAGAGGCACCACCCGCGTACTGCCTGGTCGTCACTCCCCGTAGACGGAGGTCCAATGTTTGCCGCACTCGCAGTCGCCGCCGCCCTTGCCGCGGGCGTCAACTCGTATACGCCTCAAACGCTCGTTACGAACACGTCCGATCCCTCGCTCGTCAACGGCTGGGGCATCGTCGCCGGCCCGACGACGCCGTGGTGGATCTCGGACAACGGCACGAACCTGTCGACGCTCTATTCCGGCACCGGCGCGAAGACCGCGCTCACCGTAACGGTGCCAGGCGGGCCGACCGGCACCGTGTTCAACGGCGACGCGACCGCATTCGCGGGCGGTCGCTTCCTGTTTTCGAATGAGGCCGGCCAGATCCTCGGCTGGGCGCCGGGCGCAGCCGCCGCGACCGTCCGTGCCGATCTGTCGTCGCAGGGCGCGAGCTTCAAGGGTCTCACGATCCTCAACGGGAAGCTGTACGCGCCCGACTTCCACAACGGCAAGGTCGACGTGTTCGACTCGTCGTTCGCGCCGGTGTCGTCCGGCTTCGTCGACAAGACCATTTCGAAGGGCTACGCGCCGTTCGGCATCCAGGCGCTCGGCGGCAACATCTTCGTCACGTACGCGCTGCAGGACTCGGCGCGCAAGGACGAAGTCGACAAGCCGGGCAAGGGGTACATCGACGAGTTCACGCCGGACGGCGCGCTCGTCGCGCAGGTCGCGAAGCAGGGTGGCAAGAACGCTCCCCTGAACGCACCGTGGGGTCTCGCGACGGCGCCGGAGGGCTTCGGCACGTTCGCCGGCGACCTGCTCGTCGGCAACTTCGGGAACGGCCGGATCAGCGCGTACGAGCAGCGCGGCTCGAAGTGGGTGTACCGCGGCCAGCTGCGCGCGGGCGACGGGACGATCATCGTCACGCCGGGCCTGTGGGGGATGGCGTTCGGCAACGGCGCAGCCGCCGGGCCGAAGACGAGCCTCTACTTCGCCGCGGGCCCGAACGGCGGGGCGGGCGGCGCATTCGGCGTCATCACCGCGAACGGCTAGTCGGCTTCTTCTTCACCGTTGCCGGAGGGGCGGAAATACTTCCGCCCCTTCAGCGCGTCCGGCAGGTAGTCGACGTCGAACCCGCGCGGGTCCTCGTGCGGATAGATGTAGCCCTCGCCGTGGCCGAGGCGTCGTCCGTAGTACGAGCCGTCCTTCAACGAGTCGGGCGGCTCTGCGTTGCCATGTTCGCGCACGTCGCTCGTCGCCTCGGTGATCGCGCGGTACGAGGCGTTCGACTTCGGCGCGCGTGCGAGATAGATGCATGCCTGCGCGAGATTGAGTCGCGCCTCCGGCAGGCCGACGTGCTCCACCGCCTGCGCGGCTGCGACCGCGACGAGCAGCGCGCGCGGATCGGCGTTCCCGATGTCCTCGCTCGCGTGCACGATCATGCGTCGCGCGATGTAACGCGCATCCTCGCCGCCCTCGAGCATCGCCGCGAGGTAGTACACCGCTGCATCGGGATCGCTGCCGCGAATCGACTTGATGAACGCGGAGATGTAGTCGTAGTGCGCATCTGACGCCTTGTCGTAGAAGATTGGGCGCTTGCGCGCCGCGTCCTCGACGTTCTCCGCGGTGATCGCGCCGTCGGCGGTTTCCGCCGCGAGCTCCAGGATGTTCAACGCCGAGCGCGCGTCACCGCCGGAGCGCGCCACCACGAGATCGCGCGCCGCATCGCCGATCGACGTGCCGAGCTCTGCGACGCCGCGCTCGACGATGCTCCTCAGGTCGTCCTCCGACAACGGCTCGAGCTCGTACAGCTGCAGGCGCGACATCAACGCCGAGTTGACCTCGTAGTAGGGGTTCTCGGTGGTCGCGCCGATCAGTGTGATCAGGCCGTCTTCGACGGTCGGCAGCAGTGCGTCCTGCTGGGCCTTGTTGAAGCGGTGGATCTCGTCGAGAAAGAGAATCGTGCGCGTTCCCGTCGTTCCGAGGCGCTCACGTGCGCGCGCCATCACCTCGCGCACGTCCTTGACCGTGGCCGACACGGCGGAGAGCTCCTCGAAGGCCGCACCGGTCGTGTGCGCGACGATGCGCGCCAGCGTCGTCTTCCCGGAGCCGGGCGGGCCGTAGAAGATCGACGACCGGACACGGTCCTCCGCAATCGCGCGGCGCAGCGCCGAGCCTTCGCCGAGCACGTGCTGCTGGCCGACGAAGTCTTCGAGCGTGCGCGGCCGAAGGCGCTGCGCGAGCGGCGCGATCTCGCCCGCGCGCTGCGACGCCGCATCGGAGAAGAGATCCGCCATGCGAGAAGTATGCTCGCCCCCTTGCGCGAGGAAGTCACCGATCTCCTCAGTCGGCTGATCCAGGTCGACACGACGAACCCTCCCGGCAACGAGACGGCCGCCGCGGAGCTGCTCCGCGACTACCTCGAGGCGAACGGCCTCGCGTGCGAGCTGTACGCGCGCACGCCGGAGCGGGCGAACCTCGTCGCGCGGATCAAGGGCACGGGTGACGGGCCGTCGCTGCTCGTGATGGGGCACACGGACGTCGTCCTCGCCGATCCGGCGGAGTGGTCGGCGCCGCCGTTCGGCGGCGAGGTGCGCGACGGCGAGATCTGGGGCCGCGGCGCGCTGGACATGAAGAGCCAGGTCGCCGCGAACGCCGTCGCGCTCGCATCGCTCGCGCGCGAGGGGTTCAAGCCGACGGGCGACCTCATCTTCGCCGCGACCGCCGATGAGGAGGTCGGCGCAGGCTTCGGGCTCGAGTGGCTCTGCGAGGCGCACCCCGACGCGGTACGCGCCGACTACTGCATCAACGAGGGCGGCGGCGACCGGCTCGAGATCGACGGCACGCCGTACTGGCTCTGCATGGTCGCCGAGAAGATGTCGGCGCCGTTTCTCATCCGCGTGCGCGGTCGCTCGGGGCACGCGTCGATGCCGGGGATCGCAGACAACGCGCTCGTCAAGGCGGCGGCGCTGATCGAGCGCATCGCGGCGTACGCGCCGCCGCAGGTCGTGCCGCCGGAGGTGGACGCGTTCCTGCAGACGATCGGCTCCGACCTCGGGGCGCTGCCGCGCATGATCGAAGAGATGGTCGAGCCGCTGCTCGGGCCCACCTTCTCGCCGACGATGATCGCCGCGTCGCAGAAGCGCAACATCATTCCCGCCGTCTGCGAGATCACCGTCGACTGCCGCCTGCCGCCCGGAACCACGCCGGCGGACGTCGAGCCCGACATCCGGCGTGCGCTCGGAGACGACGTCGAGTACGAGATCGAGTTCACCGAGGCCCACGGCGGCACGCGCTCCGAATTCGACACGCCGCTGCTGCGCGCGGCGGAGTCGTTCGTCGCGGAGGTCGATCCGGGCGCGCGTGTCGCGCCGATGATGACCGCCGGCTTCACCGACAGCCACTGGCTCCGTGAAGCGTTCGGCACGGTCGCGTACGGCTTCTTCCCCGTGCGCATGGCGCCCGAGCTGATGGCTCAGCTGATCCACTCGGCAGACGAGCGCATCCCGGTCGACGACCTCGAGCTCGGGTTGCAGTGGGTCCGCCACGCCGCGCGCACGCTGCTCGCGTGACCGTTGCGGAGCTCGAAGCTGCGCTCGCCGCCGAGCAGCCGTTCGACGTTGCGCGCGTCTTCATCGCGTACGGCGCGACCGCGCCGAGCAAGCCGGAGCCGTGCGCCCTGCCCGCCGTTGCCTACACGCTCGAACGGCCGCGTATGGACGGCGGCGAGTTCGAGATCGGCGAGTGGGAGACGACGTGGGAGCCGGGCGACTACGCGCGCGCGATCGACACGGTGCGCGCCGCGATCTTCGAGGGCGACGTCTACCAGGTGAACCTCGTGCAGCACCTGCGGGCGCCGTTCGGCGGCGATCCCGTCGGCTTTGCACAATCGCTCGCGCATCTCCGCCCGCTCGAGCCCGCGGTGCTCGAGGGCGACGGCTGGGCCATCGTCTCGGCCTCGCCCGAGCTGCTGTTGCAGAAGCGCGGCCGCGTCGTGCGCACGTCACCGATCAAAGGCACACGCCCGCTCGGGGTGCACGTCGAGTCGGCGAAGGACGCAGCCGAGCACGTGATGATCGTCGACCTCGAGCGGAACGACCTGTCGCGGGTCGCCGTCCCCGGCAGCGTACGGTGGCCGGAGCTGCTCGCGGAACGCGAGCTCGCCGGTGTCACCCAGCTCGTCGCGACGGTCGAGGCGGAGCTGCGCGAGGACGTGACGCTCTCGGAGCTCCTCGAGGCGGTGCTGCCCGGCGGCTCCGTCACCGGCTGCCCGAAGCTCGCTGCGTGCGACCTGATCGCGGAGCTCGAGCCTGTCGGCCGCGGAGCGTCGATGGGCGCGCTCGGCCGCATCTACGGCAACGGCGACCTCGACCTCGCATTGACGATCCGCACGTTCGCGATCGTCGACGGGGAGATCCACTTCTGGGTCGGAGGCGGCATCGTGTGGGACTCGGTCGCCGCGGACGAGATCGAGGAGTCGTGGGTGAAGGCGCGCCCGCTCATAACGGTATGACGCTGCTGGCGCTCGCCCAACTGGGACGCGGCGTCGTCCCGGTAGACGAGCCCGTGCTGCGCGCGGACGACGAGGGCGTCCTGCGCGGGCGGGCCGTGTTCGAGACGCTGCGCGTGTACGACGGCCGGCCGTTCGAGCTGCACCCGCACTTCGACCGGCTCGCCGCATCGGCCCGCCGGCTGCGCCTGCCGGAGCCGCCGCAGGGGCAGCTGCAGTCGCTCGCGCACGACGCGCTTGCGGCGGCGAACGAGCCGAACTGCGTGCTGCGGTTCCTCTGGACGCCCGAGACCGGCCTCGCGCTCGTGTCGGCGCTGCCGCCGGATCTCGAAGACCTACGGAAGCGCGGCCTTCGACTCCAGGTGTGCGACTGGGCCACGGGCCTGCTCGCAGGCGCGAAGTCGGTGAGCTACGCCGAGAACATGGCGGCTCAGGCGGCTGCGGTCGAGGCGGGGTTCGACGACGCGCTCTTCGTCGCGCCGGACGGCTCGGTGCTCGAGGGGCCGACCTCGAACGTCTGGTTCCGCGAAGGCGACGTGCTGCACACGCCGACGCTCGCGCTGCCGATCCTCGCCGGCGTCACGCGCAGCGTGATCTGGAAGCTCGCGGGGGCCGAAGAGGGGCGCTACCCGCTCGAACGCCTGCTCGCCGCCGACGAGGTCTTCCTCAGCTCCTCGGTGCGCGAGGTGATGCCGGTCGTCGCCGTCGGGGAGACCGCGTTCGAGCGCGGCCCGGCTGCCGCGGAGCTGCAAAATGCTCTCCGGCGGTACGCTGGAGGCGCATGACCGACAAGCTCCGTCTCGGTGGCATGGCGCTCGCAAACGGCGTCCTCGTCCACGGCCCGACCGCGTGGGCGTGCGCGATCCGTACGGCCGACGGCGAGATCGAAGTCGCCGCGCGCCGCAAGCGGCTCCTCGCCTCACGCGTCCGCAATCCACTCCTGCGCGGCCCGGCCCGGCTGCTCGAGGCGATGGCGCTGCTCCCGCAGATCAAGCGTGCCCTCCCCGAGGCCAAGCTGCCGATGCAGAACGGTCGCGTGTTCGCGTCGATCGCTGGCGCCAGCATCGCCGTGAAGGGCATCCGCGAGAACGAGCGGATCAGGCCGGTCGCCCAGGAACTGCTCGTCTCGCTGCTCTCGTTCGCCCCCGCGGTGTTCGCTCTGCGCGGCGGCGAGCTCGCGAATTACCACGGCGCCGAGCACATCACGATCGGCAACTACGAGCAGGGCGAGGGAGCGACGAAGGAGCACGAGCGTTGCGGCGGTCATCTGATCGGCCCGCTGCTCGCGACGAGCGCGATCGGCAACGTCCTCGCCGGCCTCGCGCCGGCGCGGATGCAGAAGCCCGCTCACGCAGCCGCCCAGCTCGGCGCGCTCGCCGCGACGACGGAATTGTTCGGCTGGATGACGAGGCATCCCGAGAACGTGCTCGCGCAGGGGCTGTCGAAGCCGGGCCACGAGCTGCAGCACCGGCTCTCGACCGCCGAGCCGACGCCGCAGCAGCTGGAGGTCGCGGAGGCGGCACTCGCCGCCTGTCTCGCGCTCGAGCATGGCGACGACTAACAAGCGGGCTCGGCTCGATCCCGCGCTGTTCGACCTGCCGGTCGAGAAGATGCGCGCCGGCTGGTACAGCGACGCCTACTTCAACCACGCGCGCGCGACGCTGCTGCAGGACGGACGGCATCCGCACGTCGTCATGCAGGTCTTCCAGAAGAAGCACGCCTGGCTCGGCGGGATGGATGAGGCGATCGCGATCCTCAAGCTGTGCTCGCACGGCTACGACGGGCTCGAGATCCGTGCGCTCCACGACGGCGACGAGATCTCACCGTACGAGCCGGTCATGCACATCGAGGGCGACTACACGACGTTCGCGCATCTCGAGACGGCGTACCTGGGAACCCTGGCGCGACGGACGTTGATCACGACGAACGTGGTGCACGTGCTCCAGGCCGCGAACGGCAAGCCGCTGATCTTCATGCCTGCGCGCTTCGACCATCACCGCGTGCAGGCGGGGGACGGCTATGCCGCCTACGTCGCCGGCCGCATCGTCGGCGCGGAGATCGGCGTCACGAGCGACGAGCAGGCGTCGTGGTGGGGCGGCAGCGGCATCGGCACCGTCCCGCATGCGCTCATCGGCGCCTACGGCGGCGACACCGTGCTCGCCGCGCAGAAGTTCGCCGAGTGGGCGCCGGCCGACATGAACGTGACCGTGCTCGTCGACTTCGAGAACGATTCCGTGAACACCGCGCTCGCGGTCGCTGCTGCGCTCGGCGACCGGCTCTGGGGTGTACGGCTCGACACGTCGGAGTCTCTCGTCGACCGGTCGCTCGTCGGCGAGCTCGGCGACTTCAAGCCGACCGGCGTCAACGAGCGGCTCGTGTGGAAGACGCGCGAGGCGCTCGACGCCGCCGGTTACGAGCGCGTGCGGATCGTCGTCTCCGGCGGCTTCACCGTCGACAAGATCCGGCAGTTCGAGGACGCGGGCGTCCCGGTCGACGCGTACGGCGTCGGCTCGTCGCTGATCCGCGGCTCGAACGACTTCACCGCCGACATCGTCATGACGGACGGCAAGCCGTCGGCGAAGTTCGGGCGGCATCTGCGCGACGGATCGCGGCTGGAACCGGTGGAGTGAACGTCAGGCCGGTCACAGCCGACCGGTGGGGGGACATGGTCCAGTTGTTCTCTCGGCGCGGGCCCCGCGGTGGGCATCGCAACGCGCCTGCGTACGGCTGCTGGTGCATGTATTGGCGCGACCGCGGCTTGCGGCACGGCGCGCCGAAGGAGCGCGCGATGGCCGAGCTCGTCGCCGCGGGCCGCGAGCCGGGGCTGCTCGCGTACGACGACGAATCGCCGGTCGGGTGGGTCGCCGTCGCGCCGCGCGAGGAGTATGCGGCTCTGCTCGCCTCGCCGCAGTACCGACCGCGCGACGAAGACGTCGGAGTGTGGGCGATCACCTGCTTCGTCATCGACAAGGAGGTTCGCCGGCGAGGCGTCGCGGCTGCACTCCTCGCGGCGGCGGTCGAGTACGCGTTCGCGCACGGGGCCGCCGCGGTGGAGGCGTACCCGCACGTCGCGAAGGGCGACGACTACATGGGTGGGCTCGCGCTCTACGAGCGCGCGGGCTTCGTCAAGGTGAGGGACGCGAACAAGCGGGCTATCGTCCGCCGGCAGCGATGAGACGCGTTCTCTGGGATGTGGACACGCAGGTCGACTTCATGGAGCCGAACGGGAAGCTGTACGTCCCCGGCGCGCGCGACGTTGCGCCCGCGATGGAGCGGCTCGTCGATGCGGCGCGTGCCGCACGCATCGTGCACGTCGCATCCGCCGACGACCACGAGCTGACCGATCCGGAGATCAGCGAGACGCCCGACTTCCGGAACACGTATCCGGCGCACTGCCTGCGCGGCACGCGCGGGGCCGAGAAGATCCTCGAGACGAAGCAACGGGACCCGCTGCCGTTGGCGCTCGTCCCCTTTCCACCGGGGATGTTGGCGAGCATGGTCGAGGGCAAGCGCGAGCTTCTCCTCTTGAAGAAGAACTTCAACGTGTTCACGAACCCCAATACCGACCCGCTGCTCGACGCGCTCGATCCCGACGAGATCGTCGTCTTCGGGGTCGCCACCGACGTCTGCGACGACGCGGCGATCCGCGGCTTCCTCCAGCGCGGCAGGCGCGTCGTCTTCGTCGAGGACGCCTCGCGCGGTCTCGACGAGCAGCGAACGGCGTCCTGCACCGCGTTTTGGCGGGAGGGCGGCGTCGAGTTCTCGACGGTCGAGGAGGTGGTCGCCTCCCTCGGCTAAGGGACTCGCTCCCTGCTGCCGATGAGGTCTCAGATGCTGGGGCACTGGTTCAATAACGCGGCGGATTTCGCCACGACCTGGCTGCCGCTGGCCTTCTTCGGGATCCTCGTCCTGACGGCGTGGCTGCTGTGGAAGACGGTCGGGATGATGCCGCGCGTCAAGCCGCAGCATCAGAGCTCGAAGGCCAAGTCCGCCACCACCTGGGACGACGTCGCCGGCGTCGAGGAGGTGCGAGCCGAGCTCGAGGAGGTCGTCGACTTCCTCCGCGATCCGAAGCGCTTCGAGGCACTCGGCGCGAAGACCCCGAAGGGATTGCTCCTCTACGGGCCGCCCGGCACGGGCAAGACGCTGCTCGCGAAGGCCGTCGCGCACGAGTCCGGCGCGAACTTCTACAGCGCGTCCGCGTCGTCGTTCGTCGAGATGTTCGCCGGCCTCGGCGCGGCGCGCATTCGCAAGCTCTTCGCCGAGGCGCGCAAGAATGCGCCGGCGATCGTCTTCATCGACGAGCTCGATGCCGTCGGCGCACAGCGGACCGGTCACGGCTTCAACCGCGAGCAGGATCAGACGCTCAACCAGCTGCTCGTCGAGCTCGACGGCTTCGAGGGTGCGCAGCAGGTCGTCGTCATGGGCGCATCCAACCGCCTCCAGGATCTCGACACTGCGCTCCTGCGCCCCGGTCGCTTCGACCGCCAGCTGCTCGTGCCGCCGCCCGACTTGAAGGGACGTGAGGCGATTCTCCGTGTGCACACACGTGGAAAGCCGCTCGCTCCGGGCGTCGAGCTGACGCAGGTGGCGAAGCAGACGAGCGGCCTCACCGGCGCCGAGCTCGCGAACATCTGCAACGAGGCCGCCATCTTCGCCGGCCGCCGGGACGACGCGTACGTCCAGCAGAAGGATTTCGACGATGCACTGGAGCGCGTCGTTGCAGGCCTACAGCAGAAGAAGGTACTGACCGAGAAGGAGCGGCGCATCCTCGCGTATCACGAGGGCGGCCACGCGCTCATGTCGTTCCTCGTCACCGAGCGCGCCGAGTTGCAGAAGGTGACGATCGTCGCCCGCGGTGACGCGCTCGGGTACACGTTTCATCTCCCGGAAGAAGACCGCTACCTGCATACGAAAGAGGAGCTCGTCGACTGGATGATCGTCACGCTCGCCGGCCGCGCGGCCGAAGAGGCCGTGTTCGGTCGAGTCACCAACGGCGCAGCGAACGATCTCGAGAAGGTGACGGCGATCGCGCGCTCGATGGTCTTCGACTGGGGCATGGGCGAGACCGTGACGTCGCGCACGCTGCGCGCCGACAACTACGCCCTGTCCGAGGAGACGAAGCGGCTACGCGACACCGAGCAGGCGAGCCTCACGGATTCCGCCTATCAGGAGGCGCTCCGCCTGATCCGGAAGCACCGCGCGTCGCTCGACCGGCTCGCGGCAGCGCTGCTCGACAAGGAGACGCTCGTTCGCGAAGAGGTGCTGGCGCTGC
Organism: Thermoleophilia bacterium; assembly: GCA_025934995.1. GTDB lineage: Bacteria > Actinomycetota > Thermoleophilia > Gaiellales > Gaiellaceae > Palsa-739. The sequence goes on from JAICWC010000072.1 coordinate 11,848, forward strand.
TGACGGGAATCGAGCCGGAGTCGCGCGCGTCCGAGTCCGTCGGCGTGCCGCAGGTCGTTGCGACGAAGTTATTTTCCGAGTGACGAGAGGTCGACCGCGCCCTTCGGCGCCACGATCGTCTCGCTGCCGTTCCAGTCGCTGAAGAGGATGTCCCCTTGCTGCGTGCCGCCGGCCAGGGCGACCGGGTACGGCGTGCCGGTCGCGGCGACGAAGAGCGACCCGCCCTGGGTCGTGTCGCGGATCTCGACCGCCCTCTGGCCCTTGTAGTCGGTCTCGCCCTTGTTCTCGACCTTTCCGTGCTGGCCGAGGACGCCGTTGAAGAACTGCTGCTTGTCCGTGAGTGACGCGAGCGCGGCGAGCTGGCCGGTCCTCGCAGGCGCCTTCAGCCACTTGTCGTGCAGCAGCGCCGCGGCGCCCGCCCCGGCGAACTTCTGCAAGAAGGCGGAACCACCCTTGATGTAGGTCGTGTCGCCGACACGGACGACGTCGAAGGCGACGCCGTTCTCCTGGAGGTGGCCCTTGCCCTTGCCGTTGCCGATCCAGAGGTCGATCTTCAACGGCGTCCCGTTGTCGGTGCCCTGGCCGGTGACGTGCACGATCGTGGCGCCGAAGGCAGCATTCTTCGCGTCGGCGATGACCTGCCCGGCCGTCTTCTTCGCCTCGCCGTTCGACGAGCTGCCGCCGCCGCAGCCGGCGACCGCGACGACCACCAGGAGCGCGAGCACCAGACGACGGGCCATCGCCGCGAGCATCGCACAGGGCGGGGTAGCATCGCCACGGTGGACGCACGGGCCATTCACCACGTCGGCGTCGCCGTTTCCGACCTGGACGCTGCGGTGGCCGCGTACGAGCGGCTCTTCGGAGGACGCCTCGAGCACCGCGAGCGGGTCGAGGACCAGGGCGTCGAGGCTGCCTCCATTCGGGTCGGTGAAAGCCGCGTCGAGCTCCTCGCCGCGCTCGGTGACGACACTCCCGTCGGCCGGTTCCTCACGAAGCGCGGGGAAGGCATGCACCACATCGCCTACGAGGTCGCCGACGTCGAGGCCGCGCTCGCTCACCTCACCGAGCAGGGCGTCGAGTTGATCGACCCGCGACCGCGGCACGGGATGTTCGGCCTCGAGGTCGCGTTCGTGCATCCGGAATCTGTCCACGGTGTCCTGTCGGAGGTGGTGTCTGGTGGGTGAGAGCGAGCGCGTGCGCGTCGACATCGGCCTCGAAGGCGGCCAGGTGATCGGCGGCAACGTCGACGTCGCCTCGGCGGATGCGCTCGAGCAGGCCCTGCACGAGGACGGCCGGCGAGTCGTCGTGCTCGAGCTCGAGGACGGCCGCTACCACGTGGTCGTGTCGCGCGTCACCTATTTCCGCCGTTCAAACCGCGCCTCGCGGCTCGGGTTCGGCTCGGGCTAGCTCGGGAAGAGCAGGACGGTGGAGGCGACGCAGAAGCCGAAGGAGTCGACCGAGCATGTGCGGAAGCTCGTCGAGCGCGGGCAGGCGGGCGAGCGCGACGCGCTCGAAGAGCTCTACCTGATCCACTTCGACCGGATCTACAGCTACCTGCACATGAGCGTCGGCAACCGCCACGACGCCGAGGACCTGACGAC
>JAICWC010000054.1 GCA_025934995.1 Thermoleophilia bacterium
CTCGGCGACGTTCCCGCCCCACTCGGGCAGCGGGCGCGCGAGGAAGTAGTCGAGCGACTTGTGGCGGAACTTCCGCATCCAGTCCGGCTCGTTCTTGTGCTCGGCGATCGCCTCGACGAGCTCGTGCGAGAGGCCGCGGCCGGATTTGAAGAAATAGTCCTTCGCCTCGTCCGGGTTCGAGAACCCGTACTTGACGCCGTAGTCGGAGCCGATCTCCTCGACGATTTCGGTTTCGGACTGGCTCATGCTTCAACTCCCGCCGGGATGAAAGGGTCGTAACCCTCCGCCTCGAGCTTCTTCGCGAGGTCAGGGCCACCGGTCTCGACGATCCTGCCGTCGACGAACACGTGCACGTAGTTCGGTGTGATGTAGTCGAGGATGCGCTGGTAGTGCGTGATCACGAGCGCGCCCATTTCAGGGCCGACCAATTCGTTGACGCCGCCGGCGACGACGCGCAGTGCGTCGATGTCGAGACCGGAGTCGGTCTCGTCGAGCACCGCGATGCGCGGTCTCAGCATCGCCATCTGCAGGATCTCGACGCGCTTCTTCTCGCCGCCGGAGAACCCGTCGTTGAGATAGCGCGAGGCGAGCTCGCGGCTGACCTTGAGCCGGTCCATCTGGCCGAGCAGCTCCTTGCGGAACTCGGGGATCGCGATCGGGTCGTCGACGCCGTTGTTGCGCGCCTTGCGGATCGCGTTGATCGCGCTGCGCAGGAAGCTCGTCACCGTCACGCCGGGGATCGCCTGCGGGTACTGGAAGGCGAGGAAGAGGCCGCGCTCGGCGCGCTCGTTCGCCTCGAGCTCCGTCACGTCCTCGTCGCCCATGAAGATCCGGCCCTCGGTGATGCGGTAGCCCGGGTGGCCCATGATCGCGTACGAGAGCGTGGACTTCCCGGACCCGTTCGGGCCCATGATCGCGTGCACCTCGTCGAGGCCGACCTCGAGATCGACACCTTTGACGATCTCGGTGCCGTCCTCGAGCGCGACGTGCAGGTTCTCGAGCTTCAAAAGTCCCATTTCCTGGGACAAAGTTAGCTGAGCAAGCCGCTCCGCCGGTTCCGCTCAACGGATCCTGCGACCGCGGCCGCGCCGACCACTGCCGCGCCGACGAGCCAGCGACGCAGGCGCAGCGACGTCCAGAGCGTCGAGTTGCGCGATTGTGCGTCGAAACGGCCGTGCGCGCCGGGGTCGCCCGGAAGCGGCCCGAAGAGATTGTCGGGGGAATCCAGAGGCTTGTCCTCGTCCGTGTGCTGCCCCTTCCAGCCCATCCGCAGCAGCATCAGGTCGCCTGCACGCGGCGAGAGCTTCTGGCCCCACATGAGCTTCTGCGCGCCCCAGCCGACCGGCAGCTCGCGAATCGGATGCTCGCAGCAGTGGAGCACCGCGTCGGCGAAGGGCTCCGGCTGGTAGATCGGCGGCACCGGCTGCGGCTGCTTGCCGATCTTCTGCCGGTCGCGGTCGAATTGCGGGGTGTTGATCGCCGCCGGATGGACGACCGAGATGTCGACGCCCCACTTTTCCTTCATCAGCTCGACGCGGGCGCTTTCGAAGAAGTTGCGCAGCGCCGCCTTCGACGCGCAGTAGCCGCCCTGCAGGGGTATGCCGCGATACGCGAGGGCCGACTGGATGGAGACGAACGTGCCTTGCGAATCGCGCAGGTGCGGCAGGACCGCCCAGTAGCCGTACACCTGGCCGAAGAAGTTGACCTGCATGATCCGCTGCAGCTCGTCGGGCTCGTAGCGGTACGTCTCCGCGTAGACGGTGACGATCGCGTTCGCGACGTAGGTGTCGATGCGTCCGAAACGGTCGACCGCCTGCTCGACCACTTGCGCGACCTCGTCCTGAACCGTGCAGTCGGCCGGAACGGCGAGCGCCTCCGAGCCGAACGCCTCGATCTCGCGGACGCAGGCGTCGAGCGCCTCCGAGGTGCGCGCCGTGACGACGACCTTCGCGCCGCGGCGTCCGGCCAGGCGCGCGACGGCGCGCCCCAGGCCGCTGGACGCGCCTGTGACGACGATCACTTGCTCGGGGAGGGGCTTCTTGCGGGCCACGGATTCCTGTGTGCCCAGAAAGGGGCTACGCTACGCACATGCCGAACATCGGAACCGGCGAGATCATCCTCCTGCTCCTGCTCGCGCTCCTGCTCTTCGGGGCGAAGCGGTTGCCGGAGATCGGCCGCTCGCTCGGGACGGGCATGAAGGAGTTCAAGGACTCGGTCACGGGCAAGACGCCGCCCGTCGAGCCGACGGAGCTCCCGCCTGCCTCCGAGACGCGCGAGCGCGAGACCGTCTAGCCGCGGATATGAGACGTCTTCCACGCCGCCTCGAACACGGCGAGGAAGTCACGCTCGTCGAGCACCTCGAAGAGCTGCGCCAACGGATCTTCGTCTGCCTCGGCGCGCTCGTTCTCGGCTTCGTCATCTCGTACGTCTTCCACCGGCACGTGCTCGACTGGCTCAATCGGTACCTGCCGACGCACACGCCGAAGCCGTTCACGCTCGGTGTGGCCGAGCCGTTCCTCACCGTCATGAAGCTCTGCCTGTGGGGAGCGCTGCTGATCGCCCTGCCGATCCTGCTCTGGCAGTTGTGGGCGTTCCTCGCGCCGGCGCTCGACGAGCAGCACGAGCGCCGGATCGTCTGGTTCGTGTTGCTCGCCTCCGGCCTCCTCGTCGCGGGAATCGTCTTCGGGTACTTCGTGGCGCTGCCCGCCGCGGTCCACTACCTGACGAATTACGACAAGCATCAGTTCGACATCCACGTCGGGGCCGCGTCGTACTACTCGTTCGTCACGATGGTGCTGCTCGCGATGGGCCTCGTCTTCGAGCTGCCGATCTTCGTGCTCGCGCTGGTGGGCCTCGGCATTCTCAGCAGCCGCCAGCTGCGGAAGAACCGTCGAATGGGCTATTTCATCGTCGCCTGCGTCGGCGTCGCGCTGCCCGGGGTCGACCCTGTCACGACGTGCATCGAGATCGTCCCGCTCTGGCTGCTTTTCGAGGCGTCGATCCAGCTGTCGCGCGTCGTTGAGCGGCGCCGCGGAGACGCTACGCTGACGACCCCATGGCACGCGCAGCCGTAAAGGCCAAGCAGGCGGAGCGCGCGAAAGCCGCGCCCGCGAAGGCGCGTCCGCACGGGCGTCGGAAGCACGCCGGCGGCGGCAACCCGAACCAGCAGCTCTTCTTCATGAAGCTGCGCCGCAAGGCGAAGTGGATCTACGTCCTGCTCGCCGTCCTCTTCGCGGTCACGTTTGCGTTCCTCGGCGTCGGCTCGGGCAGCGGCAGCGGCGGCCTCGACCAGCTCTTCAACAACATCAACATCTTCGGTCACGGCGGCGGGCCTTCCGTGTCGAAAGCGCAGAAAGAGATCGCCAAGAACCCGAGCGACGCGAAGGGCTACCGCGACCTCGCAACCGCGTACGAGTCGAAGGGCGACACGAACAACGCGATCGACGCGCTGCTGCAGTACACGAACATCAAGAAGAAGGACACGAAGGCGTGGTCGGAGCTCGCCGGCCTTCAGTCGACGCAGGCGCAGACCTATCTCGCCCAATACCAGAACGCGTACCAGCTTCTCCAGCTGGCCGCGCCGAGCCAGTCCTTCTACCCGACGAACGGCAAGCTCGCGACCGCGCTCGGCACGGACCCGATCGAGAACGCGCAGAGGAGCTCCGTCCAGACCTCGGTCACCGACCTCCAGCAGAAGGTCCAGCTCGCCTACAACGGCGCGGTCAGTTCGTGGCAGACGGTGACCAAGCTGCAGCCGCGAAACGGGGACGCGTGGTTCCAGCTCGCCCAGGCGGCGCAGACGGCCGGCGACACGGCGACCGCGGTCACGGCCTACAAGAAGTACCTCGTGCTGAATCCCACGTCGTCGAGCGCCGCGCAGATCCGGCAGCTGATCAAGCAGCTGGCGCCTGCACCTGCTGCCCCGAAGAAGAAGAAGAAGTAACATCTCGCCCCGACACCGAGCCGGGGGGAATCGATGAACTTCGACATCAAGACCGAGCAGCTGAGCGACGACGCCTACGTCATCTCGCTGGCAGGCGAGGTCGACCTGTACACCGCGCCGGAGTTCAAGCAGCAGCTGCTCGAGGTGATCGGCCAGGGCGGCAAGGAGGTCGTCGTCGACTTCTCGAACACGACCTTCATCGATTCGACCACGCTCGGCGTCCTCGTCGGCGGCGTGAAGCGGCTGCGCTCGAACGACGGTCAACTTTCGCTCGTCTGCAGCGACCGCAACATCACGAAGATCTTCGAGATCACCGGCCTCGACCGCGTCTTCACGATCTACCCGACGCGCGACGAGGCGGTCTCGAAGGTCGGGACGACCGGAAACAACCCACCTGCGTAACGGCTTGCGGAAGTCCCTGCTTCTCACCGGCGCTGTACTCCTGCTGGCCGGCTGCGGCACGGGCGGGAAGGCGTCGAGCCATGCCGACCAGGCGAACGGCCAGAAGGTCTTCCAGGCCAAGTGCGCCGGCTGCCACACGCTCGCCGCCGCCGGCTCGACCGGCACGGTCGGGCCGAACCTCGACGACGCGTTCCGCGCCGACAAGCAGCAGGGCTTCAAGCAGAACACGATCCAGAACGTCGTCCTGCTCCAGATTCGACAGCCCTCGGCGCCGATGCCGCCGAGCCTCGTCAAGGGCGCGGACGCGCAGGACGTTGCCGCGTACGTCGCAGCCGTTGCGGGGACGGGGAGCTCGAACGCCAAGCCGCCGTCCCAGCTCGGGACCGACGGCAAGACGATCTTCAAGGCCGAGTGCTCGAGCTGCCACACGCTGAAGGCGGCGGCCGCGACCGGCACGATCGGGCCGAACCTCGACCAGCTGAAGCCGGCGCAGGCAACCGTCCAGCACCAGGTCGAGGTCGGCGGAGGGCCGATGCCCGCGTTCAAGGGCAAGCTGTCGGACGCGCAGATCTCCGCGGTCGCGAAGTTCGTCTCCTCCTCTGCCGGAAAGTAGTCCGTGCACGTGCGACCCGCGCGTCCGGAGGACGCCGCGGCTGTCGCGGAGGTCCACGTGCGCACGTGGCAGGCGGCGTACGAGCACGTCTTCGGGGCGGAACGCCTCGCCGCGATCGACCACACTCGACGGCGGACGCTCGCAGAGCGCGCGATCGCCTCGGGCAACGTCGCCGTGGCGGAGGAGGACGGCCGAGTCGTGGGCTTCGTCTCCGTCGGCCCGAGCACGGACGTCGACGGCGAAGGCGAGCTCTTCGCGATCTATGTCCTGCCCGAGGCGTGGGGAGGCGGCGCGGGGCCGCAGCTGATGGCTGCAGCGAAGGAGTTGCTGCGTGCGTCCTACACGGACGCGACTCTGTACGTGCTCGAGGACAATCCACGTGCGCGTCGCTTCTACGAACGGGAGGGCTGGGCGCTCGACGGCGTCACGAAAGCAGGCGAGTTCCTCGGCACGCCGGTGCCCGAGGTGCGCTACCGGATCCGGCTCACGCCCGCATGACGGGCACCGCGACGCGAGCGCGAACCTGCTCGACCATCGCGTCGTCGCCGGCGACGACGACCTCGTCCGCACCGAACGTGCGCAGCGCGTCTTCGACGGCCAGCACCGGGTCGTCCGCCCCGACTTCGCAGCGCACCGACCGGCCGTCGCGCGAGAGCGCGCGTGCGATCGACTGCGCGGTCTGCTCCGCCTCCGCCCGCCTGTCGTCGACCGCGCCGGTGAGCGCTTCAGTCGTCGTCGCGAGCGCAGGCACGACGACGAGAACCTCGGTCGCCTGATCCGGGATCGCCGGGGCGCTGCCGCCGGGCGCGACGAGGATGAGCACGCGGTGCATCCCGTCGGGCGTGTGCGACTCGAGCTTCGGCGTCGGCTCCGCCGCGCCGGGCACTGGCTCCTGCATCAGCCACCAGACGATCGCCACAACGGCGAGCACGGCGACGACCACGCCGACCCAGACATTGATCCAAGCCCCGAGTACCACGAGCACCGCTCCGACGATCACGACTCCGAGGAAGCGGAACATCTCCGATTCGCTGCGGAACGGGTTGCGCGCCATCAGATCACGTAGACCGTCAAGAACACGAGGATCCACATCACGTCGACGAAGTGCCAGTAGATCCCGCCGATCTCGACGCCGTGATGGTGCTCGGGATCGAAGTGTCCACGGAAGGCCCGGATCGTCATGAAGAGCAGGATCGTGAGGCCGACGAACACGTGGCAGCCGTGCAGGCCCGTCAGGCAGAAGAAGATCGTCGGGAAGGCTCCCTGGCTCGTGTTGAAGCCGATGCGCAGGTACTCGGTGATCTGTGTGATCAGGAAGGTCAGGCCCATGAGGAAGGTCAGCAGCAGGCCGGCGCGCAGGCCGAACGCGTTCCCCTTCTTCACCGACGTGAGCGCCCAGTGCATGGTGAACGACGACGTCACGAGGATCAGCGTGTTGATGAACGCCAGGTAGACCGGCAGGTGGAGCGGGAACGCCTTCGGGACGGAGCTGAGGAGGCTCGGCCAGGTGTCGCCGTTGACGACGCGCACGAAGAAGTACGCGGTGAAGAACGAGCCGAAGAGCATGATCTCCGACCCGATGAACAGGTACATGCCGAGGATCGAGGGCGAGATCCGCGACGAGAAGTGCGGCTCGGGCGGATGGTCGCCGTGATGGTCGAGATGGGCTTCCGCGTGGGCGACCATTACGCGTACGCCTCCTGCGGAACGTCCACCTCGACGTGGTCGACCGGCAGCTTCGTGTCGGTGCGGAGCCGCTCGAGCAGGTTGCGCCGCAGCCAGCCGGACCGCTCACCCGGGAGCGTCGAGACGATCAGCTCGTCGACGCGCTCGTCCTCGATCGTCTGCAGCACCGCCGCGTGCGGGTCGGGGTGCGAGATCTGGCCGTGCACGTCGATCCCCTCGCCGCGCAGGCGCTGCACGGCGCGCAGGAGGCGCCGCTCGGCCTCCTCGTACGAGCCCTCGGTGTCGCCCTGCGGCGAAATGATGAGGAAGCTCGCGCGCCCCTCGGCCGCGCGGTCGCGGATCTTCTGCAGGAGCGGCTCGCCGAGCACCGTCTGGTTGGCGACGACGAGGACGTTCTTGTCGCCCGACTCCGCGTCGAGGTCGACGACGACGTGCTGGAACGGCAGTTCGCCGGCGACGCGTTTCATCTGCTCGACCGCGTTGCGGCGCAGCCACCCCGACTGCTGCTGCGGATGCGTCGAGACGATCACCTCGTCCGGCTCGAGCTGGTCGACCGCGTCGCGCAGCGCCGAGACCGGATCGCATTCGACGACGACGCCCGTCGCGTTCACGCCGTGCGCACGCAGGAGGTCGAGCGTCTTGTCCAGGCGACGACGCGCGGCCGCGCGGCGCGTGTCGTAGTAGACGACGTAGCCCTGGCGCGGCTGGTTGACCGGCGCGACGACGGTCACCTGCACGTCGCCGGACTTCGCCCGCTGCTCGATCAGCTCGGCGAGCGACCGCGACGCCGCGGTCTCGTTCGCAACGACGAGGATGTGCGTCAAGCAGGCACCTCCGACGCGACCTCGGTCGCGCGCGACGGCGCGAGGATCGCATGTTGCGCGCCGGGGACTCCGTACTCGTACGGCGAGCCGACGACCTGCGGGATCTCGGTGAAGTTGAAGATCGGCGGCGGCGAGCTGACCTGCCATTCGAGCGTCAGCGCACGCCACGGGTTCGCCGGCGCGATCTCACCGTGACGCCAGCTCGTGATCATGTTGTAGAGGAACACGAGCACGGACGCGCCGAGCGCGAACGAGGACAGCGAGATGAACATGTTCATCGCCGCGAACTTCGGCGCGTAGTCGGCGACGCGGCGCGGCATCCCTTCGACACCGATCAGATGCATCGGGAAGAAGGTGCAGTTGAAGGCGACGAACGTCAGCCAGAAGTGCAGCTGACCGAGCTTCTCGTTGTACATCCGCCCCGTCATCTTCGGGAACCAGTAGTACATCCCGGCGAAGATCGTGAACACCGAGCCGCCGAACAGCACGTAGTGGATGTGCGCGACGATGAAGTACGTGTCGCTGACGTGGATGTCGATCGGCACGGCGCCGAGCATCACGCCCGACAGCCCGCCGATCACGAACATCGACAGGAAGCCGAGCGCGAACAGGAACGGCGTGTTGAAGTGCAGCTTGCCGTTCCAGATCGTCGCGAGCCAGCTGAAGATCTTGATCCCCGTCGGCACGGCGATCAGCAGCGTCGTCACCATCATCGGCACGCGCAGCCACGACGCCATGCCGGAGACGAACATGTGGTGCGCCCAGACGGAGAAGCCGAGCACGACGATCGCCATCAGCGACAACGCCATCAGCCGGTAGCCGAAGATCGGTTTTCGGGAGAACACGGCGATGACCTCGCTCATGATCCCGAAGCCGGGCAACATCATGATGTACACCGCCGGGTGCGAGTAGAACCAGAAGATGTGCTGGTAGCCGAGTGCGTAGCCGCCGCCCCCGGGGTCGAAGAACGATGTGTGCATCACGTGGTCGAACATCGAGAAGAACTGCGAGCCGGCGATGAACGGCGTCGCGATCACGACGAGCAGCGAGGTCGTGAAGTTCGCCCACACGAGCAGCGGCATCCGCCAGAACGTCATTCCCGGCGCGCGCATCGTGATGATGGTGACCAGGAAGTTGAGCGCAGTCATGATCGACGAAGCGCCGGCCCACTGCACACCCTGGTTGAAGAACACCGCACCGAGCGGTTGATGCGACGAGCAGAGCGGCGCATACCCCGTCCAGCCGCAGGCGAATGCGCCGTCCGGGACGAGGAACGAGCAGACCATCATGATTCCGGCGATCGGCAGCAGCCAGAACGAGAGCGCGTTCAGCCGTGGGAACGCCATGTCGGCGGCGCCGAGCATCAGCGGCACCGCGAAGTTCGCGAGCCCGGCGAACGCCGGGATGACGAACAGGAAGATCATCAACGACGCATGGACCGAGAACAGGCCGTTGAACGTCTGGGTGTCGACGAACTGCATCCCCGGTCGAGCGAGCTCCGCGCGCACGAGCAGTGCGAGCATGCCGCCGATCAGGAAGAAGATCACCGTCGTGACGAGGTACTGCATCCCGATCACCTTGTGGTCGGTGTTGACGCGGAAGTAGTCCTTCCACGTGCGCGCACCGTGCCCCGAGTGGTCCTCGGCGCGGGTCGGGTGACCGAGCGCGTAATACGTCCAGTAGTCGAACGCGCCGAGCCCCCCGAGGAACCCGACCGGCGCGGCGACGAGGAGCGAGACGAGGATGATCGGCTGCTTGTAGAGGAGCGGATGCCAGCCGCCGCCCCAGCGGCAGAGCACGACGATTCCGAAGCCGATCGCGCCCATGAGGCAGAACATCCAGGCTGCGCGGATCCAGCCCGGCCCGAGGAGCGCCCGCCGGAGCGGGCCGTGCTGCATCGGCGACACGGGAGCGTGATGGTCGGCGGTGACTGCGGTCACGGTCTCGGTTTCACCCCTTCTTGCTCGACTGAATCAGGTACTGGACGAGCGCGTCGAGCTGATCCTTGGGCAGGCTCTTGAAGGTCATCGGCATGACGTTCTTCGGGAACCCCGGCTGCACGTACGCGTTCGGGTCGGTGATCGATGTCTGGACGAACTGTTGCAGAGGCTGTTTCGCCTGTGTCGCCCACTGCGGCAGCTTGTCGAGGTCGGGCCCGACCTTCGCGGTGGCCCCGGCGGCCGACAGCGTGTGACACGCGCCGCAGCCGTTGTTCGTGAAGACCGCCTTGCCGGAGACGGCAGTGTTCGACGAGCTCGTCGCGGCGGATTGGCCCTTGAGCCACTTGTCGAACGCGGCCTGTGTCATCACGATCGCCCATGTGCGCATCGTCGCGTGCCCGAGGCCGCACAGCTCGGTGCAGATGATCGGGTAGCGCCCGACCTTGTCCGGCGTGATGTGCAGCGTCGGGTGGATCCCGGGCACCGTGTCCTGCTTCTGGCCCCACTGGGGCACCCAGAACGAGTGGATGACGTCCTTCGAGGTGAAGGTGAGGAGCAGAGACTTGTTGACGGGGACGCGGAGGACGCCCGTCGTCATGTTCTTGCCGCTCGGATAGGTGAAGCTCCAGGCGAACTGCTGGGCCGTCACGTTGACGTGCAGGTAGTTCTTGCCCACGCGGTCGTCCTTGGCGAGGACGATCGCGCTGACGACGCCGATGGCGGTCACGAGCAGCGTCGGGATGAGCGTCCACCAGATCTCGAGGCCCGTGTGACCGTGGGTCGGGGGCCCGTCGGAGTCGTCGTCGGGAGCGGCGCGGAAGTTGATGATCGAGTAGAGAAGGGCCGCGATGACGATCGCGAAGATGACGATGCAGATGACCGTCACGAACCAGAAGACGAAGTCGATGCGGCCGGCCTCACGCGACGCGGGCGACGGCAGCCACGGGAGGAGCACGGCGACCGCCGCGGCGATTCCGCCCGCGAGCGTCCCGAGCCCCGCGAGGGTCAGGATTTGGCTCCTCCGCACGACCGCGAGACTAGTCGAACCCGCAACCAGGACGCGCCGTCATCCGTTGCACTCCCACACCCCCGTAATGGACCGAAGGGAGACAACTACATGGGTCTCGGAGTTGGGATCTTTCTCGCAGCCGTCGGCGCCGTGCTCGCCTTTGCGGTGAACACGAACGTCTCCGGCGTGAACATCCACACGATCGGCTGGATCCTGCTGATCGTCGGGATCATCGGCATCGTCCTCTCGATGATCTTCTGGTCGAGCTGGGCGGGCCCCGGCTATTTCGGCAACCGCCGCCGCACGACCTACGTCGACGAGGGCCCTGGCCCGTACTAGGAGTCGTTGAGCTGCCGGCCGCTCAGGCGACCGGCAGCTCGACCCAGAACGTCGAGCCGGAGCGGCCGTCCGAGTTGACGCCGATCCGCCCGTGCATCCGCTCGACGAGCTCGCGGCAGATGTAGAGCCCGAGGCCGGTGCCGCCGACGCCGCGCGTCAGCTGCGGGTCGAGGCGGAAGAACTTCTCGAAGATCCGCGCCTGCTCGGTCGGCGGGATGCCGAGGCCCTCGTCCTGGACCCGGAACCGGATCCGGTTGCCGGAGCGCGTCACGAGCACGTAGACGTGGCCGCCGTCCGGCGAATACTTGATCGCGTTGTCGACGAGGTTCGTCAGGACCTGTCTCAGCTTGTCCGGGTCGGCGGCGATCGGCGGCAGGTTCGGCTCCGCGTCGACGTCGAGGGCGATCGTGCTCGGTGCGTGCGAGCGGAGCGAGTGCGTGACCTGCGTCACGATCGCCTCCGCGTCGCACTTCTCGATCGTGATCCCCATCTGACCCGAATCGAGGCGGCTCGCCCAAAGGATGTCGTTGACGATCCGCGCCAGCCGGTCCGCCTCGCTCGCGATGACGTCGAGCAGTCCTGTCCGCTGCGAGTCCTCGAGGCGGACGTCGTCGCGCTGCAAGGTCAGCGCGGCGCCGTAGATCGCCGCGAGGGGCGTTCGCAGCTCATGTGACACGGTCGACACGAAGTCCGACCGGAGCTGCTCGATCGCGCGCTGCTCGGTGATGTCGCGGAACGCGAACACCGTGCCGCCGGAGAAGGAGGCGGCCGAAGCCGACAGCCACCGCTCGTCGCCCTTCACCGTCACCGGAATGGCCTGCATCCCGCGTGCGGCGCTCGTCTGCGAGGCAAGCGTCTCCCAGTCGGGGATCGACTCGCTGACGTGGCGGCCGATCGCCCGGTCGGCGCGGACGCGGAATGCGCGGGCGGCGGCGGGGTTCCAGAGCTGGACGATCCCGTCGCGGTCGACGAGGAAGACCCCGTCGTCGACGAACTGGAGCGCGTCGGCGGCGTGCGCCCGCTCCTGTGCCTCTTCGTAGAGGAGCGCGTTGTCGAGCGCAGCGGCGGCGCGACGTCCGAGCTCGGTCGCGAGCTCGACGTCCGCTTCGTCGAACCGCGGCTGCGGCGGCACCGTCCCGAACGTGATCGCGCCGAACGTCCGGCCTCTCGCGATCAGCGGCACGACGATCCCCGATTCGTTGCCGAGCGTGCGGATCGCCTCGACGTGCTGCTCGTCGTGCGCCATCGCTACTGCCTCGGCCTGCACGTCGGGCACGAACTGCGGCTCGCCGGTCCGCAGCGCCCGTTGCACCGGATGGTCGTGCACGGTCGGTGGATAGGTCTGCCGCAGCTCCAGCATCAGCTCGGTCAGGTCGCTCTCGCGGTGTCGTGCGCCGACGCAGCGGAGCACGCCGCCGTCGAAGACGTCGACCGTGACGTGGCCGGCGAAATGCGGAACGGCGAGATCGGCGAGCGCCCCCAGCGTCTCGTCGATCTCGAGTGTCTGATTGAGCAGCTCGCTCGCCCGCGCGAGGAAGGCGATCCGCTCGCCGGCGCGCCGCTCCTTCGTGATCTCGTGGATGACGCTGACCGACGCGACGACCGCGCCGGTCTCGTCGCGAATCGGGTTCGCGCGGACGAGTGACCACCGCTGCTCGCCCGTTGCCTTGATCCGGTAGCAGATCAGCCGCTGCGCGGTCATGCCGCGGAGGGCAGCCCGTCCCGGCAGCTCCTCCGCCGGGAGCGGAGCACCGTGCTCGTCGAGGATCTCGAAGCGCTCGAGCACTTCGTCCCGGTCGGCCGCGAGGAGCTCGTCGGCGCTCGTGAAGCCGATCACCCGAGCGGCGCTGTCGTTGGCGTACACACGGGCGCCGTCGGAGCCCTGGACGAGGATGCCCTCCTCGACGGTTCGCATCACCGTCTCCAGCTGCTCGCGCTGTGCACGAAACGCGGCGCTCGTCCGCGTGCGCACGGTCGCGGACGCGAGATGGTTGGCAATCGTCAGGCAGAGGCGGATCTCGCCGTCCGACCAGTCGTGGCGACCGGCGGCGTAGAGCATGAACTTCCCGAGGAGCTGCCCCGCGTGCACGAGCGGCACGAAGGCGAGCGCAGTGATCCCCTCGCGTTGGACCACCGCCGCGAGCTCGGGCTCGAGGCCCCCGTCGGCGACGTCCGCGATCAGAACCGGCTCGGGGTCGACGACGTCCTGCGTCCACGGGGTGTGGCCTTCCGTTGCGATGCGATATGCCTCCGAAAGACCGCGCCAGGCCTGGAAGCGCATGACGCCGGCGCCGTCGTAGAGCAGCAACGACGCGCGGTCGGCGGCGGTTGCGTCGATCAGGGCGTCCAGGGCTTCGCCGAAGAGGTCGTCGAGCGTCGTCGTCCGCGCGACGGCGTCGGCGACGCGATAGAGCGCGTGCAGCTCGTCGATGCGGCCGCGCAGCTCGACGCTCTCGGTGACGTTGTGGGCCGAGCCGATGATCGCCGTGACGTTGCCGTCGGCGTCGTAGACCGGCGTCGAATCGGACTCGACGCTCAGCCAGCGGCCGTCCTTCGTCTTCCTGCGCGTGACGATCGGCGGAATCTCCTCGCCTCGGGCCTGCGCCGCGATCGCGTCGAGGCCGCGCTCGACGTCGTCCGGGTGGCAGTAGTCGAGGAGCGGCGTCCCGACGACCTCGGCCGGATCCCAGCCGAGCATGCGCGCCCACGAGGGCGACGCGTAGGCGATCCTGCCGTCGAGGTCGATCAGGGTGACGAGGTCGTGCGACCGTTCCAGGACGAGGCGGCGAAGCTCGTCCGCGAGTCCGGCCTCCGTTTGGCTCATCCGTCGAAGTCTGACGCAGGACTCGTCGGTTGCAAAGGTGCCGCGAAGGGACCTTGACGAGGTCCCTCGTCCAGGCGAGTGGGCCGTGGAGGAATCGAACCTCCAACCTTGGGATTAAGAGTCCCCTGCTCTGCCAATTGAGCTAACGGCCCGTCTGACCCGAGTTCGGGCGGGCGCCATTGTAGCCTCGGACCGGTGAAAGTCCTGTCCGTCGTCGGCAATCGACCGCAGTTCATCAAGTCGGGGCCGCTCTCGCTCGCGCTGCGCGAAGCCGGCATCGACGAGGTCGTGCTGCACACCGGACAGCACTGGGATGCGGAGATGTCCGCCGTCTTCTTCGACGAGCTCGAGCTGCCGGAGCCGGTGTACCGGCTCGATCTGCACACGGCCGACGTCGACGCCATGCGGCCGCCGATCGCGGCTGCGATCGCGCGGGAGCAGCCCGACTGGGTGCTCGTCTACGGGGACACGAACTCGACGCTCGCGGGGGCAGGTGCCGCAGGCGACGTGCCGGTCGCGCACGTCGAAGCGGGCTTGCGCTCGTTCGACCTCTCGATGCCGGAGGAGCGCAACCGCATCGCGGTCGACAAGCTCGCCGCCCTGCTGTTGTGTCCCGACGACCGCTCCGCTGCGCAGCTCGAGCGGGAGGGCGTGGGCGGGAGGCGCGAGGTCGTCGGGGATGTCATGGCCGATGCGTGCTTTCACTTCGCGCCGATCGCGCGCGAGCGGTCGACCGTCCTGCAGCGGTTCCCGGTCGAGGCCGGGACGTACGTCGTTGCGACGATCCATCGCGAGGCGAACGTGCTCGACGACGATCGCCTGCGCCAGATCGTGTACGGCCTCAACTGGATCGACGTGCCGGTCGTCTTCCCGGTCCACCCGCGCACGCGCCGCCGGATGGCGGAGGTCGGGGTGAGCCCCGGCAAGTGGGTCTGGGTCACCGAGCCGCTCGGGTACCTCGACATGGCGGCTCTCGCCTCGCAGGCGAAGGTGATCGTCACCGACTCCGGCGGCCTGCAGAAGGAGGCGTACTGGTACCGCGTCCCGTGCGTGACGGTCCGGCCGAGCACCGAGTGGGTCGACACGGTGCGCGTCGGCGCAAACGTCCTCGTGGACGCCGAGCGCGCGCAGATCTCGGCCGCCGTGCGCGACGCGCGTCTTCCCGTCGATCTGCCGCCGCTCTACGGCGACGGTCACGCTTCGGAAAAAATCGCCTCCGCACTACTGTTGGGCGCCGGATGAAGTACGACGTCGCGATCATCGGCGCCGGCTACGTCGGCGTGCCGCTCAGCGCCACCTTCGCGGAGGCGGGCTGTCACGTGCTCGTCGTCGACGTCGTCGACCGCGTCGTCGAGGCATTGAACCGCGGCGAGAGTCACATCGCGGACGTCGCCACCGACCGGTGGCGGCCGCTCGTCGACCGGGGGCTCGTCCGCGCGACGACGGACTACGACGAGCTGCGCGACGCCGAGGCGATTCTCATCGCCCTCCCGACACCGCTCTCGCGTCAGCGCGAGCCCGATCTCTCGATCGTGGAGGCGGCGACCCGCGGCGTGGCGAAGGTGCTGCAGAGCGGCCAGATCGTCGTCCTCGAGTCGACGACCTGGCCGGGAACGACGCGCGAGGTGCTGCTGCCGATCCTCGAAGCGGGCTCGGGGCTGAAAGCGGGCACGGACTTCCATCTCGCGATGTCGCCCGAGCGCGTCGATCCGGGCCGCGAGGACTGGACGACGAAGACGACCCCGAAGGTGCTCGGCGGCATCGACGAAGAGTCGACGAAGCGCGCGGCCGACGTGTACCGCCGAGCGATCGACACGGTCGTCGAGTTGTCGACGCCGGAAGCGGCGGAGCTCACGAAGCTGCTCGAGAACATCTTCCGCTCGGTCAACATCGCGCTCGTCAACGAGCTCGCGCAGTTGTGCGACCGCATGGACATCGACGTCTGGGAAGTCGTCGATGCGGCCGCCACGAAGCCGTTCGGCTACATGCGCTTCAGCCCGGGCCCCGGCCTCGGCGGCCACTGCATCCCGATCGACCCGTTCTACTTGACGTGGAAGGCGCGCGAGTTCGGCTTCTACACCGAGTTCATCGAGCTCGCGGGCAAGGTCAACGAGGAGATGCCGTACTTCTGCCGCTCGCTCGTCTCGCAGGCGCTCAACCACCACGCGCAGAAGGCGATGAAGGGCTCCTCGATCCTCGTGCTGGGGGTCGCGTACAAGCCGGACATCGCCGACATGCGCGAGTCGCCGGCGGTCAAGTTGATCTCGCTCTTGCAGAACGCCGGCGCCGACGTCTCGTACCACGACCCGCACGTGCCCTCGTTCTCGGAGCACGGCCTCGAGATGACCGGCGTCGCATACGAGCCCGAGCGGTACGACTGCGTCGTCATCGCGACCGACCACCACTCGATCGACTACGACGAGCTCGTCGGCCGGGCGCAGGTGATCGTCGACTTGCGCAACGCGACCGGGAAGAGGGGCACGGCGTCGGAGAACGTCTTCAAGCTGTGATCGGAGTCGTCGGCCTCAACTACTGGGGGCCGAACCTCGTTCGCAACTTCAGCGACCTTGCGGAGCTGAGCTGGCTCTGCGACCTCGACGAGAGGCAGCTGGGGCAGATCGGCGCGCGCTATCCCGGCGCGCGGACGACGACGAACTTCGACGACCTGCTCGCGGACGGCTCTGTCGACGCCGTCGTGATCGCAACGCCCGTGCCGACGCACTACGCCCTCGCGAAACAGGCGCTCGAGGCCGGCAAGCACGTGTTCGTCGAGAAGCCGCCGGCGATGCGCGCCGTCGAGATGGACGAGCTCGTTGCGCTCGCCGACTCCCGTGACCTCGTGCTGATGCCCGGTCACCTGCTGCTCTACCACCCCGGCGTGCTGAAGGTGAAGGAGCTGATCGACAACGGCGATCTCGGCGAGGTGCTCTGCGTCTACGGCAACCGCGTCAACCTCGGCATCGTGCGCTCGAACGAGAACGCGCTCTGGTCGCTCGGCGTCCACGACCTGTCCGTGATCCTCTACCTCCTCGACGAGGACCCGGAGCTCGCGACGGCCCAGGGCAGCGCGTCCATCCACCCAGGCGTCGAGGACGTCGTGTTCTGCTTCCTCCGCTTCCCGAGCGGAAAGATCGCGCACATGCACCTCTCGTGGCTCGACCCGCACAAGATGCGCAAGATGACCGTCGTCGGCCGGGAGAAGATGGTCGTGTTCGACGACATGGAGCCTGAGCGCAAGGTGACGGTCTACGAGAAGCGCGCCGGCCCGAACGGCGAGCTCTTCTCCGGCGACATCTCGATCCCGAAGATCGAGACGACGGAGCCGCTGCGCCGCGAGTGCTCCTTCTTCCTCGAGCTGATCGCAGGCGAGCACGACAAGTCGAAGGTCGCGCGCGACGGGGCCCGAGTCGTCCGAGCGCTCGAGATGTTGACCACCTCGCTCAATGGTTGAGGTTCATCCGACCGCCGTCGTGCATCCCGGCACGGTGCTCGGTGACGACGTGCGCGTGCTCGAGCATGCCGTCGTCGGCAAGCAGCCGACGCTCGGCCGCAAGTCGACCGCGAAGCGTGACCCCCTGCCGCCGGCGGAGATCGGCGCGGGCACGGTCATTTCCACGGGTGCGATCGTCTTCGCCGGCTCGTCGGTCGGCGCCGGCTGCATCGTGGGCGATCAGGCGTGCGTGCGCGAGCGCGTGTCGATCGGCGACGACGTC
>JAICWC010000024.1 GCA_025934995.1 Thermoleophilia bacterium
ATCGCCCAGTCCACGTGGACGATGGTAGAGCGCGGCGCTACAATGCCGCCTGCGACGCGGGGTGGAGCAGCCAGGTAGCTCGCCGGGCTCATAACCCGGAGGTCGCAGGTTCAAATCCTGCCCCCGCTACTTCAAAGGCCCTGGAAACAGGGCCTTTTTGTTTCCGACATCGAAACGCCTGCTGGAACTTTTGCCCCAACTTTTGCCCGGCGCTCTGGGACTCACGACAACGCGTCGCGGTTTGGGTCCGCAGTCTCGCGTTCGTACCAAGGGGTGACTGCGGCTCGACGTAAGACGTGCTTCTCGTGCGCGAGTGCAGGAGCGGTGGCTGTGAGAGAGCGACCCCCCGGATGGGCCCCCATTTGCGGCAGGGGGCGACGAATCCTGGGCGCGACAGACCTAGTGCAGGTTGGCCTTCATCCAGTCAGACACGTCCTGCGGAATCCCGACCCACGACGCTGGTGCGTTCGCCGTCACGACGAGCAGCCGGTCGTTGCTGTCCATGAAGGCCCACAGCTCGTCGCGAACCCGGTCTGTCGTCTTCGTTGTGACGATCATCCAGTCCGAGTAGGTCGGACGCGCCCAGGTGCCGTAGGACTTGATCTTCTCGATCAAGCGCTTGTAGTCATCCGAGGTCTCGTCGGTGCCGCGCAAGTCATATGAGACGAGATAGGTCGCCATCGCGCCGAACCTACTCCGGTGTGCTGTCTCCAGTCAAGACGTCGCGCTCCACCCCGTAACCGCGAAGGGCGTACGAACGTTTGTGCGTATGGAGGGAGGGCAGTC
Organism: Thermoleophilia bacterium; assembly: GCA_025934995.1. Taxonomy (GTDB): domain Bacteria; phylum Actinomycetota; class Thermoleophilia; order Gaiellales; family Gaiellaceae; genus Palsa-739. Next base: position 787 of record JAICWC010000024.1, read on the forward strand.
GAACGGCGTCGGGGAGGTGATGGCGATGCCGAAGAAGAAGGGCGGATCTCTGTTCCGTTCGTCGAAGACCGGGCGCTTCGTGACAGAGAAGTTCGCGAAGCGCCATAAGAACACCACGGAGAAGCAGAAGCGCCGCTAGCCATGCTTCTAGCGCTCCACCACTAGCCGCCGCCGAGCACTCGCAACGCGGCGGCTTCTTACTCTTCGCCCGGACTAGGTACGGGGGACGCTTGCTGTCCAACGCGTCCGCTATTCTGGTCCCCTCAGATCCGCCTATTTGGAGGCAAGTCATGGCTGGAGAGGACGAACAGGAGCGCAAGAGGACGCCATTTAGTGCGAAGTTGCCGCAGGTGGCGTTCAATCAAGCAGTACCTATCGCCGAGGCCCTAGCCGCGCTTGGGGCGCCTGCGACACCTCATGTAATCGCTCAACAGATGGGCACTACGTACTCGAGCAGCGGTTTCAAGACCAAGATCGCCGCTGCGGGCTACTACGGCCTAATCAGGGTGGATGGCGACCGCAGAACTCTGACCGAGCGAGGTGAAGCGTTGACAAGCGGCGACGTAGGCCGCGCACGTCAGGCTCGTCGCGAGGGTGTCTTGAGCACCAACTTTGGCCCGGTCATCTATTCGCTTCGTGGCCGCCCCATCAACGAAGGCACGGTTGCCCTCCGCCTCCAGAGCGACCTTCAGGTGCCTGAAGCGAGTGCGCGCAATGTCGCGAAGGCGCTGATCGAGTCAGCGCGGAACGCCGACCTCGTAACGGGCGATGACGATCGCCTCGACGCCGCTGCAATAGAAGGCGCTTCCGGTGTCATTCCAAAGCCAGACTCGAATGGAGTTGTGACGAGGCAGGCGACCCGGCCGCAACAGCAACGGAACGTGGAATCGAGGCCGGAGCCGCCGAAGCCGCCGGCGAAGCGGGAGGAACCGTCGCCCCCTTTAGCGACGGGCGTTCAGGTCGTCGTGAAGATCGACGCGTCGAGCCTGACGCCGCAACAGATAGCGGAGCTGGTCCACGAGCTGCAGAAGACGCCGGAGAGCTAGGACCGTTTCCTTCATACGCGCAGGCGCGCGACGCAATGAAGCGCGTCAGCCTCAAACGCGGCACTAAGCAGGACGAAGAACTGCTCTTGCAGTTGCGCTTCGCACGCCGTAAGCAGCCCGAGTACGGAACGCTGGCATGGGCCCTCGCGTGGCCCCTCGAACTCACAAACGACGGTCGAGCTTTCGATGACGCGTCGAACGTGTACGGCGACCAAGCGGAAGCAGAACGGTTGCTGCGGGAGGCGTATCTGCGAATGCCGGCGACGCAGGCGTTGATGCAGGGCCTGCACGGCCGCGGGAGCGTGCCAGTTGATGGCGCTCTGCATCTGCTCGCCCGCCATGGACTTGCGGATCCGCAACAGCCGTCGAAGTTCCGTTCGATGCTTTCGGTGCTCAACACAATGGGCGTGGTGTCGTACTCCGTGAAGCTCCAGACGGTGCGCATCGTCGCCCCGATTCCGGATAAGGACGACCCTGCGCCTGCACTCCGCGTCGTCGAGCCTGACCGCCCCTACTCGAACGTTCGCCACTTGCGCGAGACGCTGCGCGCCTGCCGTGAGTTCATCTGGTGGGCAGACCCACACTTCGAGCGGCGTGGCTTCGAGCCGCTTAACGACGAAGCCGACGCGACCAAGATCAACTCAATTCGCATCCTGTCCGGCACGCGACCGAGCGCAGGCGACCTGAAGGACTACGAGCGCTTCAAGGAGGAGATGGCTGCGCTAGGGATCGCTGTCGAGTACCGCATCGTGTCGCTTCCTGATCGCGAGTGGCACGACCGCTACATCGTCACCAGCGGCGACGCATGGAACGTCCCTCCGCTCGGCGCTGTGGCAAAGGGCAGCTACAGCGAGTTCTCGAAGACCACCGCGCCCCCGTTCGACCGATGGTGGGAGAAGGGCACGCCCATAGAGGATCTGTGATCGCGGACCGCGCTACCGGTGCAGATCAAATCGCGCGGGATGAAGACGAGCTTGCGTTTCCTGCGCGTACGAGCGCGTTTCTGCGCTCAGATCGCGTGATTTGAGCGCGCTCGACAAGCCTCAGACCAGGCCAGGAGGAGGGCCGGGCAGCTCGGGGACCCCATGGCCGCCGAACAGCTGTGCGAGCCCGCGAAGAACGAGGATCACGACCTGTTGAACCGGCTCCGGCGGAAGGATCGCGTCGATTGCGAGACCGAGCAAGACACCCACGAGCTGGTTTCGCCAATCGATTCTGCCGACACCGCGCCTGGATGCGTCTTCAAGCTGGTCCAAGCGTGCTTCGATTGCGTCGTACTGTTCCGCCGAGAGCTCGTACCTATCGCGGATGTACTCCTTGGCCTGTCGAAACCACGCGGCGATCTCCGTCTGCTCGTCTGGGGTGAACGGCGTGTTCTCGGCATCTTCGTGACGTGCGCCGATGAGGTCCCGCTCCCGTTGAAGCTCTGCCCAGAGATCGGGCGTTTCGACGTCCCGCTTCACCTCAGCGGCCCAAAGCTGAATACGCCCTTCCACAGTTGGCCAGGTGTAGTGCCGGAGCGGCCGAGGCGGCGCCTCGCCGATGACCATCGTGCTGTTGTAGGTGCCCGCGCGGCCTTCAAGCAAGAAGATGGCTCCGGAGGGCACATGCATGATGCGGCTTCTCGAGTTGTCGTACTCGAAGGTGCACTCTCTTGGGTTAAGTCCGCCCTCCTTGACGGCTTCGAAGATCGCGTTTCTCTGCCACTTTTCCAGCTGCACGCGCACAAGCGTAGCCCTGCGTTGACCCGGGAGGCACCGCGTGCGCCGGCTCAGATCGCGAGTGCGAAAGCCAGCTCAAGCGCCCAACCATCGTGACTCCCTTGACGTGTAGACGTACGGTGCTACGGCGGATCAGGCTTTCACGAAGACGCGTGATTCAGTCACCGACGCGAAAACTTCCGTGGTCTTTCCGCGGACGGACGCGCACGCCGAAAAATTGCGGGCGTGCAGCTGGCCTACGGGAGGTCAGCGTGGTCCTCGCTTCGCGACCAGCGGCGAAGTGCCTACTGAAGTTGGCTTCAAAGGGACTTGAGGTGCCGCCGGTCCTCGCCTAGATTCTGAAGAGGCCGCTATTGCGGCGGCCGAGGGCAAGCAGGGGGTTCTGGTGGTGCGGGCGGTATCTCCGGCAGTTCTTCTTGTGGCACTTGCGGCGCTCACGGGAGGCTGCGGCGGCGCGGGATCTGGCGGCTCGAACGCCGGCTCAACGACGGCGCCCGCCGCCGCCGCGAGTTTCTCCGATGTGATCGATCGCGTGAAGAGTGGCGTCATCCGGATTGAAGCGACGAGCTGCGGCGCACAGGATGTCGGCACGGGCTTCCTCGTCAAGCCGAACCTTGTCGCGACGGTGGAGCATGTCGTTGACGACGCCACAAGAATCACGCTCAAGCGAGATGGCCGAGTTGTTGGACAGGCGCACGTCATCGGGCTCGACCGCGATCGCGATCTCGCCCTCCTGAAGACCGACAAAGCGATCTCCGGCTACACCTTCGGCTTCGCGAGCGGCGCGCCGCGACTGGGCGAGATGTCGGTGCGATCGGCTTCCCCTTAGGCCTCCCGCTTACCGTGACGAAGGGGTCGGTGAGTGGCTTTGACCGCGTCATCCCGATCGAGGGTGTGAAGCGACGCCACCTTGTGCAGACAGATGCCGCCGTCAACCCCGGGAACTCAGGCGGACCGCTTCTCTCACAGACCGAATGGACATACACCTACGAACCATTCGGCGCCGTCCGCACCGTAACCAAGGTCGATCCCAACGCTCCAACAAACCCGCTGACCTACCTCGGCCAATACCAAGACCCAACAAGCGCGCTCCTCGACCTACGAGCACGCCAATACGACACCACCACCGGACGATTCGTCAGCACCGATCCGACACCAGCCGGACCCACAACCCCCTTCGAAAACAGCTACGACTACGCCGGCCAAGACCCCATCAACAGCTATGACCTGAGCGGGACGACGACCTGGCCCATCCATCCCGTCCTTGGCTTTGGCCTTGTCGCATTCGCTGCCTGGGGTTCGACGTGCATCACGAATCCCGCCTGCAACAACGGCAGCAGCATCATCATCAAGAAGATCGCCGATCTCGTAAGCCAAGCGAAGGCTGGCAGTCCGAATCAGGCGAACCAGGAGATCAAGAAAGGCACCGCACCGCCGGGTATCGATCGCGTCGACCGAGGGAATCCAGCTATTCCAGGGAGTCAGGACCACGCGCATCTCGGCGACGGAACGGTCATCAACCGCGACGGGAGCACGAGTCATGACTCCCGCGGTACGCCCAACCCGACTAATAAGCAGAAGCAGTTCCTTCGGAGATATGGCTTCAAGCTCTAATCACCTCGACGCTGATCGTCCCGTGGCGGACTGGCTTGAGCGTGAGGCCCCAGCAATCGCCGAGCATGGATACATCACGGTTCACGTGGATGAGCTGTTGGAGCTCCCCGACCGGGCGGATGTTGTCGATGCGAGCCTCTCGGCTTTCTCGGCGCTCATCCGAAACGGAGAGGCCCACGCCCAGAGGAGTCGGTTACTCCTTTCCTTCCCGCTCCAAGAGCGTGATGACGCTGTTCCTCTCACGCCTGACGTTGAACAGGGCCTGTGGTCCGAACTCGATCCCGACGAACCGCCGAGCCTTTCGGTGGTAACCGTTGATCGAGACCGGAAACTCTTCGATGAGGAGAGCTATCTCCATCCTCTATCCCTTGATCGCGCTCCCAAGCCAGAGTCCGGGTCGGTGACGACGCACTATGTTGCGAGTCGATCCCGGCTCTACCGGGAAAACGAATGGAACTTTGTGGCCGCGATCGTGCTCGAGTACTTCCCCGCTGATAGGACGTGATGTGAACGAGCTGGCGTTCGGGCTGTCATCCGCGTTGGGTGGCCGTGCCAGTTCTTTCGGGATAAGGGTTGCTGGTCGGCGCGCCCCGCGCTCCGCGTAGCGGTGCGGCTGCGCCCCGCGCTCCCGCGTCCGTCGTCTTCGACTCCGGTTCCTGACCACCCACTCTCACCTTGCGGTTTCGATCGGGTGGTCAGGAGCCACGGGAGCGCGTAGCTGATGTTGATGGCGGGAGCGCGGGCGCACTGATCTGAACGGCGGGTAGCTGTTCGGTGGGGAGTTCGAGGGGACGTGTCGGAGTCCGGTTGCCGGTCGGGGTGATCGGTCCTAGTCTGCGGCTACTACCTCGTCGGCCGTGAGCGGCGGGTCGCTCTTGTTGGGGGCGCGCTGTCGATGTCGCGGGGCCGGTCTTTGATAACTGAGCGTGCGCGTGCGGCGGGCTCGCTTTCGATGCCGGGACGGCCTTGAGGGTCGCTCTCGGGCTTCCGTGAGCTGAGCCCGCCGCACCTGCTGCGAGGGCCTCCACGCGCCACGGCGGCCCCTCGAAGGCTGCTTAAGAGCCGAAGTCAGGCCGAGGTCAGGCCGAGGTCAGGCCGAAGTCAGGCGCGGGATCACGCTTCGAGCCGCGTGTCGGGGCTGTGGCCGTCTCGGGTGAGCCACAGCCCCGCCACGCGGGGTCTGCGAATGAAAAGGGAGGTATGAGGTGAGTCCGAGGTTGGAGCGGGTCCGGGTGCCGGACACGTATCCGAGGGACCGCGTCGTGTTGGGCGAGCTGCATCTGCTGCGGGGCCGGCTGGACGCGATGCTCAGCGAAGTCGCCCACGTAATCGAGACGGGCGTCGAGCCAGATGAGGGCTGGTTGCGGGTCGAGGAGGCCGCGAGGCTCGCTCGACGGGCGCTCGCGGCCGCGGTGAGCGCCGTGCCTGCGCATCCAGCGACGCCGCCGGCGAGTGAGCTGTGTGTGGGCGAGCTGCGCGTCGATCCGGTGTCGCGGCGGCAGTGGTACGGGGAGGCGGAGTTCGAGTTGACGCCGTTGCATCACCGGCTGTTGGTGGTGATGGCCGCCGATCCGTTCCGTGTGTTCGGTAAGGACGAGCTGCTGGCCGAGGTCTGGTGTCGGCGCTCGGGTGACGGGGCGAACGCGGTGAAGATGAGCGTCAGTTGTGTGCGGCGGGCGCTCGTTGGGGCGGGCGCTCCGCGCGGCCGCTTCATGCTTTCTCAACACGGTGTCGGCTGGGCGCTCACCCGGCCGACCTGAACCCTTCGGAGGACATCGTGGACGCGATCTTCGAGGCCTACCTGGCCGCGCAGCGACGTCGCCGCTCGTCACCGTTGACGATCAAGGCGACCACGCACGCATTGCGCACGACACAGCGCTGGCTCGACCAGCGGGGGATCGCGCCTTCGGAGCTGACGCTCCTGCAATGCGAGGAGTACTTCGACGAGCTGCTCGACCAGGGCGCGGTTTCCACCGTCCGCCGGCATCTCGCCTACGTGCGAGCGGCGTACCGGTACGGCGTCCGCCATGACTTGGTCGAGCGTGACCCGACCATGGATGTGCGGCTGCCGTGGCTGCCGGACATCGAACCTGCCACGTACAGCACGGAGCAGCTGAAGGCGATCCACGCGGCGATTCGCTGCGAACGCGAGGAGGCGGCGTTCTTCCTGTTTGCCTTCGGAGGTCTTCGGCTCGGCGAAGTTGCCGGGCTTCGCTGGGCGCAGGTTGACTTCGATCGGTGGCAGATCCGGCTGACTGGTAAGGGCGGCAAGTTCCGGCTCGTCCCGTTGCACCCGGTCCTCAATGAAGTGCTGCGCGAACAGAAACAGCGAACACGACCCCTCGACGAGTACGTGCTCACCACCATCAACGGGCAACGACTCGCCGCTCGCACCCTCGGACGAACAGTGCGCGAGCTCGTCGACCATGCCGGCGTCGAGGTCGACTCGCCATCCCATGCGTTCCGGCGAACCGTGGCGACGGTGATGTACGAGCAGGGTGTCCGCACGAGAGTTATCGAGCGGATCATGGGTTGGGCGCCGCGACGGATGCACGAACGCCACTACCTGCGCGTCGCCGACGAACCGATGCACGAGGCGATCCTCAGCCTCTACCGCGAAGACCCGATCTGCGGTCGGCAGGAACGGGCGATCAGGCTCACCGCCCTTCCGACACCAGCAGCTAAGCCGTCCATCTGGCTCGCCAACGAAGCCTGGCGGCTCGAGCAGCTCGAACGACGGCTCGGTATCCAAGCCTGATAGTCGACCGCCCGCCGATCTGGTAGACACGCGGCATGAGCGCCGCATCCACCAGCACGGCTCGCGACAGATCTCGGACAAGCCGAAGGGCCTCTCGCTGTCCAGACCGGTCGCGGCGTCACGAGCGCCTCAGCGAGCGGCGTACCGAATACCGATGCGTCCGACACGACCCGACGCAGTTACGAAGGCCGAGTACTACCTACGACTACGCCAGCCAAGACCCAATCAACAACTACGACCTCGCCGGAACGATTAGCTGCCCCAAGATTCCGTTTGTCCGGACTGTCTGCAAGAGGACGATGGATGCTGCTAGGTCGCAGGTCTCAGAAGCAAAGTCGGTGGGGGAAGCCGTCGTGAATGCAAGCTCGACGGCTCGCAACGCCCTAGCAGCCGCTGGAAGCCATACAGCCAACGCTCTTGCGACCGCCAGCAAGGACGTGGCTCCTTATCTTGGGGCATGTCTCGAAGGCGGAACCCTCGGCGCGATCGGAGGGCCCGAGGGCGCACTGGGCGGATGTATCGCGGTCGCCGTGAATCACTACACATCCAGTTCACGCAATCCCTATGTCCGCTACGGCGGGTTCGCCTTCGCCGTCGTTGACGCAGTTGCGACCGGAAATGCGGTTCGCTTGGCACAGAGAAACCCCGCGCGCCCGTTCGACCTTTGGAGTGACCTCGTGAGAGGCGGGCGGTGAACCGCTTCCGATCACTGCGAGCGGCGTACCGTGCATGGGACCGCTCGCCGTCTGTCTATGGGCCGCGTCGCGGGTACCTCTTGATTATGACCCCGACCGCAGTCGCCTTTGCGATCCTCCTTCTTGTCTCGAGGCAATGGGTGCTCGCCGCGATCGTCAGTGCGTTCGCAGTTGTAGCTATACGAGGGCTCCGGAAACGGCCTGGGAACTAATTGCGCGACTGGCCTCAGTCCAGTCGCAGGACGTTTGGTGTTGGCGTCGACAAGGGCGACGGCTTTTCAGGATCCGTCGGCGCGCGGCTGAGTTCGGCAGACCGGCGCACGGGCAACGCGCCCACGCGACGATCGACGCGCACCGCGACCTGCGGTGCCCATATACCCGTGGCGGGATCAGTCCCGATTGCGGGCACACTTCCGCATTAGCGCTCGACGAATCTCATTGAGACGGCGGCAAGTTCTCAGTTCAGGCGGAAACTTTTGCCCAAACTTTTGCCCGCGCTAGCCGACACGACCTGATCTGAGGCGATCTGAGATGACGAGAAAGCCCGGAAGATGGCGTTGCATGACCTGGCAACAGGCGACTCATAACCCGGAGGTCGCAGGTTCAAATCCTGCCCCCGCTACTCTCGAAGAGCCCCGGAAACGGGGCTTTTCTGTTTCTGCGTCACGGTTCGATCGGTGAGCGAAATCAGGGCGCCTCGAAGGCTGCGAGTGCGTGCGCGCCTGGTGTCATGCGGGACGCCCTGACTCCATCCCCGACGGAGCCCAAGAGGATCCGGCAGTCGACGGCGCGCACACACCCGCCGATGCAGTAGACCGGTTCACGTGGTCGCGATCGCGGGACCAAGGTCTTGAAATCACCCCTTTTGGGGGTAGGCCGTTCGGCCTTTCCTCCCGACAACAGGGGCACGGTTCGGGGAATCAGGCGGGAAGGGTGCCGCAGCTCGCCCGCCGATAGCAGCTCGCCAAGTTGCTGCCGACCGAATTCCGACGGCCCGGCTTCTCCCGCCGGGCCGTTGGCTTTTTCGCCGCGTTATTGCGCGGCGAGCCAGGCGAGGGCGTCGGCCCTGCTCGCGAAGACTTGCCGACGCGATGTCGAGCCCCCGAGGTGCGCCCGATAGTGAAGGGCGCGCTCGAAGCTCGCCGGGTCGCTTGCGATGATCGCGACGGCTTTTGGCGGTGCGATTGCGTCACGTTCGTGCACGGGGCCGACGCCGACGAACAGTTCGTCGTCGTCGAGCGGTGAGGTGTCCACGCCTTCGAGATCGACGAGGATTCTCATCCCCGGCCTCAGGCGCGCATCGGCGATGAGCGCATGGTTCAGTTGCGAGAGGCCACGGGCGTCGAGCGAGCCGGAGAGCGTGACCGTCAGGTCTTGTGGGTCGCCTCCGAATACGAAGACGAACGCCAGGGGCTCAGACATTCGCGCAGCCTAGTGCCGGCTCGAGTGATGGGAACGACCGGCTACATCGTTCCGCTGCCCGGCACCGTGAATCCCGGAATGAGATCGGGCGCGACCACGAGCAGGACGCCGAGCGCGAGGAGCAACGCGGCGGTGCCGTACGTCGCGAGGCGGCGCGACGGGATGAGCTTCTCGACCGCGATGAGGCCGGCGATGAACGCCATCCACGCGATGCTCATCACGCCGAGCGCGAAGAGCGCGGCCATGAGCGCCCAGCAGCAGCCGACGCACCAGGCGCCGTGCTTCGCGCCCATTTGCAGCGCGCCGGAGACGCCGTCTCGCCATGCGCCGAGCAGGAATCCGAGCGGGCTGCGGCACTTTCCCAGGCAGACGTCCTTGAACGGCGTCAGCTCATAGACGGCGGCGATCGCGAGCACGGCGCCGCAGAACCAGCGTCCGCCGCGGTGCCACGCGAGCGCGTCGCCCACCGCACGGCCGCCGAGATCCGAGATCGCGAACGCGCCGACACCCGCCGCCGCCCAGGTCACGAGGTAGCCGCCCGCGAACACGAGCGGCGCGACAGGCGACCTGCTTTGCGTCATCCGGGCGTAGAGGGCTGCCGTCGGTGCGACCGACGGGAACATCATCGCGGCCATCATCACGACCCACACCCCGACGAACCAACCGAGGGTCCCGAGCCTCGTTCCCGGTCCCGCGTCCATGCCGCGCATGCGGTCGACCGTCGACCACCAGGCGGCCGCCGCAATCGCGAAGAGCAACGCAACGAGGCCGAGCCGCGCGCGGACCGCTGCAAACGGAAGGGCGAGACCCCCGGACGCGGCGGGTTCCCCGAGCGCGGAGGCGGACACGACTCAGGCGGCCCAGGAGAAGGGCGCCGAAAGGCCGGTCTTGCCTTCGTACTCGATGCCGAACGCGTTGATGCTCGACCGTTTCGCCTCGGCGGCCGTGATTTCGGAGCCGACCGGATGGAAGATGCCGGTGAGCTTCGCCGGCTGGCCGGTCTCGATGCCGAAGGGGACGATGTCCTGGACCTCGAAGTCGACCGCGTCGCCGATCTTGGCGCTGTGGGTGAGCCCGTCCTCGTGCACCTCGAACGGGACGCGCTCGACGCCGAGCATTTCGCCGATCAAGGGTGCGAGGCCGGCCATCGGCCCGCCCTTCTGGCCGCCGAAGACCGCGGCGAGCTTGTCGACCTGCTCATCGGATGCGCCGTCGTCGACGAAAAGGCCGACCCGCCAGTTGCCGTCGGTCATCACCTTGGGAGTGTCGGCGACGATTGCGAGCTTCCGTCCGCTCACATCGGTTCCCTCCACGTCGCCCTCCGCGATGGCGAAGACGAGCGTCACCCGGCAGTAGTCGTACGTCGCGCCATGGTCGAACGAGAAATTGCAGGGGCACATGAGCTCACACGAGCATGTTTCGAAATACGTACCCCGGAGGTTCCACGCCATGTTTGCCTCCGATCTTGGATGCGATCTCGGGATTCTCGACGGTCTGAACACGGCGGGTCAAGCCCCGCGCCCCGCATTTCAGGTGCCGGCGACGAATCGGGCCATGAGCTCGGCTGCCTCCTCGTTGCTCAAGCCCTCATCTCTCGTCAGCGACAGCCACGTCGTGAACGCGAGCGCGTGACCGATCGCCGATCGCGTGTGCCGCGCGCGTCTCCCACGGAGACCGCGGCCCGCCGCAAGGCCGTCCTGGATCGAACGGAGGTAGCCATAGAAGTCGCGCAGCCGTTCCGCGACGGCGGGGACCAGGGGCTCGTCGCGTAAAAGGCTCGTGTACATGGCGTGCGTGCTGTCGTAGAACGCGTAGAGCGAGCTGATCGCGGTGCGGGTGCGCTCGTTCACATCGCCGATCGACGACCAGGTTGCGGGGTCCGGCGGCGGGTTGGCGCTGCGCCAGTGCGCCGAGCACGCTGCGAACAGCGACTCCTCGTCGGGGAAGTGCCGGTAGACGGTGGCACGGCGCACGCCTGCGCGGTCGGCGATGGCGCTGATCGTCGTCTGGGCGGGGCCGAGTCGTTCGTGGAGCTCGACCGCGCTCGCGGTGATCCTGCGCCGAGTCTCCGCCTCGCGCTCGGCGCGCTGCCGCATCGTGTATCGACGCTTTTGGTCGGACATCGCTGTCCAATCATATTGACAGCGCGGCCCGTCGAGGCGTATATTTCGGTGGACAGAACTGTCTACTGAAATGGAGGAAGGCGCGATGACTTCCGCAACGGCAGGCGTGAGGCTGGTCGGCCCGGACAACCAGCGGGACGGGTTCCTCGGCAGCATCGGCGTGCGGTTCATGATCGACGGGCCCGACGCGGAGGAGCGCTTCTCGCTCGTGGAGCATCCGATGTCCCCGCGCGCGCTCGCCGCCCCGGTCCATCGGCACACGCGTGAAGACGAGTACAGCTTCGTGCTCGAAGGCCGCATGGGGGCGCTGCTCGGTGACGACGTCGTCGAAGCCGGCCCCGGCGACCTCGTGTTCAAGCCGCGCAACGAGTGGCACACGTTCTGGAACGCCGGCGACGAGCCGTGCCGGATCCTCGAGATCATCTCGCCGGCTGGCTTCGAGCGCTTCTTCAAGGAGCTCTCCGACCTGGGCGGCAGCCTCGCTGCCGATCCCGAGGAGCTTGCGCAGCTCAGCGAGCGCTACGGCCTCGAGATGCGCCCCGAAACCGTCCCGGGTCTCCTCGAGCGATTCGGACTGCAGCTCGGGTCGCCGCTCGGAGGCGGCTGGCGGCCCTAGAAGCAGAGCCCGCCGTGGGAGCTCAATGAGCTGTGCGACCGCGATAGCGTTGTGCACAGGTGACGCTCGCCGCGACGACCCGGCCGGCCCGGATCGGCCTTGCCCTGCTCGGCGCGCTCGCGTGCGCCGCTCCCGCATACGCCGACACAGGCGTCTCTGCACAACGCGCTCGCGCGAAAGCCGTGCAAGCGCGCGTCGACGCCATGGGAGCCCAGCTCGAGCAGGTGATTCAGCGCTGGGACGGTGAGCAAGTCGCGTTGCGCGGCGTCACGGCGCGGATACGCACGACCAACGCCGAGTTGCGGATCGCGCGCACGAACCTCGAGGCTGCGCGGCGCAGCCTCGCGGAGCAATTGGTCAAGCTCTACATCTCGCCGCCGCCGGGCGCGGCCGACATCTTCGTCGGGGCGAAGACGCTCACAGATCTGATCAACCGCATCGAGGACACGCAGGCGCTCTCGCGCCAGGACCACGCGATCGCCGCGGCGGCCGAGCGCTTCCGTGCGCAGGCGCAGCGACGCGCAGCCGCGCTGCGCCGGGAGAAGCAATCGCGGACGAAAGTCCTCGCACGCCTCGCCGGAGAACATGAACGGATCGCGGACGGCATTGCCGCACAGCGGCGGTTGCTGGCATCGATCCACCAGACGATTGCGACGCTGCAGGCCGCCGAGGCCGCGCGCGCACGAAGACAGGCAGCGATCGCACGAGAGCGCATCGCCCGCGAGGTCGCGGCGGCGCGCAGGCGCGCAGCGGTCGAGGCCGTCCAGCCTGCCCCGACGTCAGCGCTTCCCGTTCCACCGCAGCCGCCCCCGCCCACGTCGCCTGCCGCCGCACCGGTTCTGCCGCCGGCCGCAGCCCCCGCGCCTGCAGCAGCGCCTCAACCGCCACCGCCGACGCACGCGACCGCGGCGACGATCGCAGCGCGGTATCTCGGCGTCCCCTACGTCTGGGGCGGCGCCGGGCCGGCCGGCTTCGACTGCTCCGGGCTCGTCATGTACGTCTATGCGCAGCTCGGCGTCTCGCTTCCTCATTACACGGTCGCCCAATGGAACGCGACGACGCCGATTCCGAGCAGCGACCTCGAGCCCGGTGATCTCGTCTTCTTCGACGGCCTCGCCCACGTCGGGCTCTATATCGGCGGCGGCCAGTTCATCCACGCACCGCATACCGGCACGGTCGTCCAGATCGGAACGCTCAGCGGCTACTGGGCAAGCCACCTCGACGGCGCCCGCCGCGTTCCCTGACCGGCTCGTTAGGGCGGCGGCGGCGCATGGTAGGCGGAGCGCCGCTGCTACGTTCGATGGGTGCCGTCGCCGTCGCTGCCCTCGAGCAATGGTCCGCGTCGCGTGGTGGTGACCGGGCTTGGTGCGGTGACGCCGCTCGGTCGCGACATCGACACGACGTGGCGCCGTCTGCTCGACGGTGAGGGCGCGTGCGGCCCGATCACGGCGTTCGACACCGGCGATCAGCCTGTTCGGATCGCGTGCGAGGTGCCGGACTTCGATGCAGGCGAGTGGGCCGACCGCCGTTCGACCCGCCGCATGGACCGGTTTGCGCAATTCGCGCTCGCCGCCGCCCGGATGGCGGAACGGGACGCGGGGATCGACGTCCTGGCAGAGCGCGATCGAATCGGGGCCTCGATCGGGACAGCGCAAGGCGGCGTCGCGAGCCTCGCCACCTGCTGCGAAGAGGTGAAGTCCGATCGCGTGCACCCGAGCAACGTCACCGCGTTCATGCCGAACATGGCCGCCGCCTGGGTGTCGATCGAGCTCGGGATGCGCGGACCGCTCGGTGCGCCGTGTGCGGCGTGTGCAGCGTCCGCGATGGCGATCGGCGAAGGCTACGACGCGATCAGGATCGGCCGCGCCGACGTCATGTTCTGCGGCGGCACCGAAGCAGGGATCACGCCGGTTGCCGTCGCCGGGTTCGCAGCGATGCGTGCGCTTTCGCGTCGCAACGACGATCCTGCGCGCGCGAGCCGGCCGTTCGACGCCGACCGCGACGGGTTCGTCATGGCCGAGGGCGCCGCCGTCCTCGTGCTCGAGGAACGGGAGCACGCGCTCGCGCGTGGCGCGACCGTCCACGCGGAGCTCGTCGGCTTCGGCGTCAGCTCCGACGGGTTTCACATCACCGAGCCCAACCCGACCGGCGCCGGCCAGGCACGTGCCGTCCGCGCTGCACTCGCCGACGGCGGGCTCGAAGCCGCGGACGTCGACTACGTCAACGCGCACGCCAGCTCGACGGGGATCGGCGACGTGGTCGAGACGGCCGCGATCAAGCTTGCGCTCGGAGAAGAGGCGGCTCGGTCGGTGGCGGTCTCCTCCATCAAGGGCGCAACGGGGCACTGCCTCGGCGCCGCAGGCGCGGTGGAAGCCGCAGTCACGGTCCTCGCCGTTCGCGATGATGTCGTTCCCCCGACGATCAACTACGCGACGACGGACCCGGTGTGCGATCTCGACTATGTCCCGAACCACGCGCGGCAGATGCCGGTGCGCGTCGCAGTGTCGAACAGCTTCGGCTTCGGCGGCCACAACGCGGTCCTCGTGTTCGCAAAGGCGCAGGCCGCGTGAGTCCCCGCCCTGGAAAGCTCTCGTTCTCGGCCGACGGCGCGTTCATTCGGGAGACGCGGCGGGAGGTCGAGGCGTACCTCTCGTGCGAGTCGGCGGCCCGCCGCGGACGCCTCCAGCTCTATGCGAAGTCGGTCGTCGCGTTCGGCCTGCTCGCCGCGTCCTGGTGGGTGCTCGTGTTGATCAGGCCCGGCGGCCTCCTGAGCGTGCTCGCGCTCGCGGGGCTCTGCCTCGGGACGATCCTGATCGGCTTCTGCGTCCAACACGACGCCAATCACGGCGCGTACTTCCGGACCCGCCGCGCGAACCATCTGCTCGGCTGGAGCACGGATGCGCTGCTCGGCTTCAGCAGCTATGCGTGGCGGGTCAAGCACAACATCGCGCACCACACCTACACCAACGTCGACGGCTACGACGACGACATCAGCCAGACGCCGTTCGTGCGCCTGATGCCCTCGCAGACGCCGCGGCCGTGGTACCGCCTGCAGCATGTGTACATCTGGCCGCTCTACAGCATGATGATCATCCGCTGGCAGGTCGGCGCGGACATTGCGGCGCTGCTGCGCGGGCGCATCGGCGCGAGCCCGATCCGGACGCCCAGGCGATGGGATCTCGTCGGAATCGTCGGCGGCAAGATCCTGTTCGCCGCGTGGGCGATCCTCGCGCCCTTGCTCGTCTATCCGTGGCAGGTCGTGCTGCTCGGCTACCTCGTGTTCACGATGGTCACGAGCGTCGTCACCGCGACGACCTTCCAGCTCGCCCACTGCGTCGAAGAGGCCGATCACTTCTCGCTCGCGGAGGTCGCCGGCGAGACGCGGGAATGGGCCGAGCACGAGGTCGAGACCACCGTCGACTTCTGCCCGAGAAACCGTGTCCTGACCTGGTTCCTCGGCGGTCTCAACTACCAGATCGAGCACCATCTCTTCCCGCGCGTCGCACACACGCACTACCCGCACATCGCGGAGATCGTCAGCCGAAATGCCGCCAGGCACGGTGTCCGCTACACCGTTCAACCCTCGTTGCGCGCGGCGCTGCGCTCACATCACCGGCATCTCCGCACTCTCGGCCGCAACGGGATCGCGGTCGAGCTGGAGATGGGCTAAGCCCTCCACGCGTGAGGATCCGCGCCGCCGTCCTCGAGGAGTTCGGGTCGCCGCTCGTCGTGCAGGACGTCGATCTCGCCGAGCCGCGTGCCGGCGAGGTGCTCGTACGGCTCGTCGCGTGCGGCGTCTGCCACACCGATCTGTACACCGCGTCGGGCGCCGACCCGTCCGGCTATTCGCCGACGGTGCTCGGCCACGAGGGAGCGGGAGTGGTGGAGCGCGTCGGCGACCGCGTCGAATCGGTCGCGCCT
The DNA here is from genome assembly GCA_025934995.1 of Thermoleophilia bacterium. Taxonomy (GTDB): domain Bacteria; phylum Actinomycetota; class Thermoleophilia; order Gaiellales; family Gaiellaceae; genus Palsa-739. The sequence goes on from JAICWC010000024.1 coordinate 16,703, forward strand.
GGCGACCATGTCGTGACACTCTTCTCGCCGCAGTGCCGCGAGTGCATCCACTGCCGCGATCCGCGCACGAATCTCTGCCTCGCGATCCGCGAGCAGCAGAACCGCGGCTACCTGCCGGACGGGACGACGCGCCTGTCGCGCGACGGCGAGCCGATCCGGCACTTCATGGGCACGTCGACGTTCGCGGAGTACGCGGTGCTGCCGGAGATCGCACTCGCGAAGGTCCATCCGGAGGCGCCGCTCGACCGTGCCTGCCTCTTCGCGTGCGGGCTCTCGACGGGTCTCGGCGCGGTGATCAACACAGCACGCGTCGAAGCCGGGACGACGTGCGTCGTGTTCGGCGCCGGAATGGTCGGTCTCGGCGCGGTTGCAGGCTGCCGGCTGCAGGGTGCGGAGCGAATCGTCTGCGTCGACTTGTCGGAGGAACGGCTCGAGCTCGCGCGCGGCCAGGGCGCGACCGAGGTGCTGCTCGGCGGCCCGGAAGCGGTCGAGCGCATCCTCGAGCTGACCGGCGGTTTCGGCGCCGACTACACGTTCGAGGCGACGGGGAACGTGGCGGTGATGCGGCAGGCGGTCGAGTCGGCGCGCATGGGCTGGGGTCTCGCGACGATGTGCGGCGTCGCCGGCAAGGGGGAGACGCTCGACATCGTTCCGCGCTACCTCATCACGGGTCGCCGCGTCGCAGGTTCGTCGTTCGGCGGCGTCAAGGGCCGTGACGGCGTTCCGCAGCTCGTCGAGCGGTGGCTCGCCGGCGAGATCGACGTGGAGCCCTTCGTCTCGCACACGCTGACACTCGACGAGGTGAACCGGGGCTTCGAGCTGATGGAGCAGCAGGCCGGCATCCGCAGCGTCATCCGCTTCGCGGACTGAGGATCTTCACGTCGCGCGGCCGTACTGCTCGTCGGTCACGTGCTCGCCCCACGTGACGACGTTCCCCTCGTCATCGGCCTGCTGCATGGCGATGTGCGTCATGAACCGGTTCGGCGCCGCGCCGTGCCAGTGGTTCTCGCCCGGCTCGAAGAAGACGCGGTCGCCGGGACCGATCTCCTCGATCGGACCGCCTTCGCGCTGGCAGAGGCCGGCACCCTCGGTCACCCAGATCGTCTGACCGTTGGGATGGGTGTGCCAGGCGGTGCGGGCCGCGGGCGCGAAGTGCACGGCCGCGGCGCCGATCCGCCAGTCGCCGTCCGGCGTCGTGATCGCGTCGACGAACACGGCGCCGGTGAACCAGTCGGCCGGGCCGGGATTCGTGCTGAGGGTGTTGCGCGTGATCTGCATCACCCAATTCAACCTCTTCTCCGAGGGCTACTCTGCGTCATGGATTCGTGGCCGCCGCTCCCGCTCGACGAATGGCGGGCGACGTGCGACACGCTCCACGCCCACACGCAGGTGCTCGGCAAGCTCGCCGCGAAGCTCGCGCCGCCCGAGCCGCAGTGGCAGCACGCCGCGTTGCGGCTGACGGCCCGCGGCTGGGAGACGGCGCCGCTGCCGGCGCCGGACGAAAACGGCAGCGTCGTCGTCGCGCTCGACCTGCCTGCGCGCGAGGCCGTCGTCGAGCACAGCAGCGGCGCACGCACGCGGATCGCGCTGACGCCGCATCGCAGCGTCGCTGCGGTGACGCGCGAGATCCTCGCCGCGGTCCCGGCGGAGCTCGACCTGAAGCCGCAGGAGGTCGCGTGGACGACGCCGTTCGACGAGGACGAGGAGCACGCGACGTTCGAGCCCGCGCACGTCGACGCCTACTTTGCGGCCGCGACGAGCGTGGCGCGCGTGCTCGCAGCCTTCCGCGCACCGTACCGCGGCCGCTCGACCCTCGTGAACGCGTGGTGGGGCTCGTTCGATCTCGCGGTCAATCTCTTCTCGGGCCGCCCGGCAGAGCCCCCTTCCGACGACCTGCTGATGCGGAACGCGATGGACTCGGAGGAGATCGCAGTCGGCTGGTGGCCGGGCGATGACCGCTACCCGCACGCCGCGTTCTACGCCTACGCGCATCCCTCTCCGCCGGGTTTCTCGCAAGGGACGTTCGCCCGCTGGGACGGGACGCTCGGCGAGTACCTCCTCGACTGGGACGACGTGATCGCGTCGGGCGACCCGTTCGGGACCGCGCTCGACTTCGCCCGCTCCGCGGCGGAGCACGGCTGCACGACGTGCGGCTGGGATACGGAGCTCGCAGCCAGCATCCACGGCGTGCCTCTGCCAATCGTCTGACCCCGAAGGCACGTTGCAAGGCCCGCGCGGGCTGCAACGTTCCTGCAACGCCGCCGGGCGATCCTCCTCGCGCCCACGGAAATGCAAGGAGGACCAGATGAGAGACGCAACGAGGGGGATCGGCGTCCTAGCGCTCGCCGCCGGGATCGCCGCAGTCCTCGCCACCACGGCCGCCGCCCTGCCCTCGAACGCTCTGTTCGCGGCGCCGCAGGGCGCGGGCGCGTCGTGCACGGCCAAGAAGCCGTGCCGGCTCGACGCTGCGATCGCGCGTGCCTCCGCAGGCGCGACGGTGCACGTCGCAAAAGGGAAGTACGACGGCGGATACGTGATCGACAAGAAGGTGCACCTCGTCGCCGACGGCCGGGTCGTCATCGACGCGTCGTCGTCACCGAACGGCATCGGGATCGACGTGGTCGGTCCCGGCGGCGACGGTTCCGTGATCCAGGGCTTCATCGTCGAGAAGGCGACGTACGAGGGAATTCTCGTCGGCACGTCGCCGAGCGACCCGAATCCGGTGCCCGCACCGGTGAGTGACGTCACGGTGCGGAACAACGTCGTCGTCATGAACAACCAGGGCCGCGGCAAGCCCGACGCGACGGGGGAGTGCAAGTCGACCCCGCCCGCGCCGGCGGATTGCGGTGGCGGCATCCACCTGATCTGGTCGACCGGCTCGGTCGTCGACAACAACATCGTCGCGTACAACAGCGACGGCATCCTGCTCACCGACGAGTTCGGCCCGACCGACCACAACGTCGTGCGCAACAACAAGACGGTGAACAATCTGCACGAGTGCGGGATCGTGCTGGCCGGACACAACCCGAACGGCGCCGATCCGACGAAGGCGGGCGTGTTCGACAACCTGATCGAGAACAATCTCGCACGGAACAACGGCGTGACGACGACCGGCGCGGGGATTCTGATCGGCGGCGGCGCGCCCGGCTCTGCCGTATACGACAACACGATCCGGAACAACACCGTCGACCGGAACGGCCATGCGGGAATCACCATCCACCAGCACGTCGCCGGGAACCTCACGGGCAACGTGATCGAAAACAACACGATCGGGACGAACAACAGCCTTGGCGACGACGACTTCGCAGCCGCCGTCGACATGCAGACGACCGGCATCCTCGTGGCGTCGGGTGCGCCGCCCGGTCCTCCGCTGCCGCCGTTCCTGCTGCCGTCGCCGCTCAACGGCACCGTGATCAGCGGCAACAAGATCAGTGGGGATGCGATCGGAATCTGGACGCTCAACACGCCGGGCGACTTCTCGAACAACACGTTCGGCACCGACGTCGTGACGCCGATCAGCTCGCACTGATGTGAACGGTTCCAGAGGGGCGGGCGGCCACGCCGCCCGCCCGCGTCCATCGGCATCCGCTTAATCTGTGCGAAGGCGTGGAAGCTCGTGGAATCGAGGTGCGGCTGCTCGGGCCGGTCGAGGCTCTGGCGGATGGAGAGGCGCTGCCGCTGGGGGGTCCGCGGCAGCGCGCCCTCCTCGCGTTGCTCGCACTCGAACCGGGTCGCAGCATGCCGGCGGCGGCGGTCGCGGAGGAGCTCTGGCACGGCAGGCCTCCGGTCGGCGCGGAGAACACGCTCCGCACGTACGTCTCGCGGCTGCGCCAGGCGCTCGGCCGCGACGCGGTCGTCTCGCAGTCCGGTGGGTACTCGCTCATCCTCGACGCCGAACGTCTCGATGTCTGCCGGTTCGAGCGACTCGTTCGCGAAGGGCGGGACGCGCTGGCGCGCGGGGCCGCCGGGCTCGCCGCGGAGCGAATCTCCGCCGCGCTCGAGCTCTGGCGCGGCCGCGCGCTCGCGGACGTCAGCGACGGCGGCACGCTCGCAAGCGAGGCGCTGCGGCTCGACGAGCTCAGAGTTGCCGCGCTCGAGGACCGCATCGACGCCGACCTCGCACTCGCGCGTCATGCAGAGCTCGTGCCGGAGCTCCGCGCTCTCGTACAGCAGCAACCGCTGCGCGAACGTCTGTGGCGCCAGCTCGTGCTCGCGCTCTACCGGTCGGGCCAGCAGGCGGACGCGCTCGCCGCGTACAGCGAGGCGCGAGCGCTTCTCGACCGGGAGCTCGGCCTCGAGCCGACGCCGGAGCTGCAGGAGCTCGAGCGGGCGATCCTTCGTCACGAGGTCGAGAACGTCGAGCCTGCGGGCGCGCGACACAACCTGCCCGCGTCGCTCGCGGGCATCGTCGGTCGCGAACGAGAGCTCGCCGACGTCGAACGGTTGCTTCGCGAGCACCGCCTCGTCACCGTCACGGGTCTCGGGGGCGCCGGCAAGACACGGCTGGCGCTCGAAATCGCACGACGCCAGGTCGACGCGTGGTCCGGAGGCGTCTGGCTCGTGGATCTCACCGAGCTTGCCGACGGTGGGCTCGTGCTCGGCGCGATCGCGGCCGTGCTGGGCGTGCCGAGCGGCCCGGACGACCTGTTGCGCGAGGAGCTCGTCGCGCACGCGCGGGAACGGGAGCTCCTCCTCGTCCTCGACAACTGCGAGCACGTCGTCGCCGCGTGCGCGGAGGCAGTCCATGCACTCCTCAGGGGCTGTGCGAACGTTCGCGTGCTCGCCACGAGCCGCGTCCCGCTCGCGGTCCGCGGCGAGCTCGACTACGCACTCGATCCGCTCGGGGAAGACTCCGCCGTCCGGCTGTTCCTCGAACGAGCGGCCGCGGTCCGCCGCGATGTCGTCGACGAGCCTCTCGCGACCGTCGCCGACATCTGCCGTGAGCTCGACTGTCTCCCGCTCGCGATCGAGCTGGCGGCGGCGCGCGTGAAGGCGCTGTCGGTCGACGACATCGCGGAACGGCTCGACGATCGGTTCCGGTTCCTGCGCGCGTGGCAACGCATCGCCGACCCGCGGCACAAGACGCTCGCCACGACGATGGACTGGAGCTACGGCTTGCTCTCGCCCGAGGAGCAGACGATGTTGCGACGGTTGTCGGTCTTCGCCGGCGGAGCCGCGCTCGACGCCGTCGTCGAGGTGTGCGGCGACGGCGACGACGAGCGGTCGATCGAGCTCCTCGGACGGCTCGTATCGGCCTCGCTCGTTCGCGCGGAAGCGGGCGAACGTCTGCGGTACCGCCTCCTCGAGACCGTGCGCCAGTACGCCGCGGCATTGTTCGCGGTCGACACCGACGCAGACGACGTTCGCCGGCGCCATGCGCACCACTACCTCCGTCTTGCGGAAGCCTCGTGCCTCTCCCTCGACTCCATTGGTCGCGGCAGGCAAAACCACGCCCCGGTCTTGCGCGAGCAGCACAACCTCCGTGCTGCGATCGACTGGGCGACGACGTCGGACATCGAGCTCGCGGCACGGCTGGTGCTCGCGCTCGAGAACTTCTGGGTCACGCAGGCTCTCGACGAGGGAAGGCGGCGATTCAAGGAGGTCGTCGAGCGCTCCGGTGCCCTCGACCGCCGGCTGCGCGCGCGGTTGCTTCGCGACTATGCAGCGTGTCTCGACGTCCTCCAGGACTTCGCGAGCGCACAGTCCTTGTACGAGCAGAGCCGCGAGCTCTTCCGCGAGCTCGGCGATGCGGTCGCGGTCGCGCACCTCGACTTTCGCATCGGCATCGCCATCTTCCACCGGGACGGCGACCGCGAGCGCACACTCGCCCTCTGGGAAGCGAGCCTCGAGACGTGCCGGCGCGAGGGCGACCTGATCGGAGAGCTGCAGATCGTCTGCAACCTCGGTTGGCTCGAGGTCCCTGCGGGCGACCTCGAGCGCGGGCTCGCTGCGATCGAAAAGAGCATCGAGATGGCGCGTGAGGCGGGCTGGCTGTGGTGGCAGGCTCAATGGCTCGTCCGCCTCGCCGACGTCTACAGCGCAGAGGGCCGCGCCGACGACGCGGAGCGGCGCGCGCGCGAAGCATTGTCGATCGCCCGCGAGACGGGAAATCGCTATTGCGTGCGGTTCGCGCTCGCCGTCCTCGCGCGGGTGGCGGCACTGCGCGGCGACGCACAGCGGTCGCTGTTGCTCTGGTCGGCCGTCGACGCGGCCGAGGAGCCGCCGGGCCGGTTCGGAAAGTTCGATCGCGAGGCGTACGCGTCGGCGATCCCGGACGGGCCGCCGCCGCAGGCGATCACGCTCGACGAAGCCGTCGCGCTCGCGCTGTCGAACTGAGCTTGCGGCTCTCATACGTCGTTGCAACGTTCCTGCAACGCACGTCGGCGATCGTCCTCGGGCGATGGATGACGACGTACTCCACGCGACCGCGACACTCGCCGACGCGCTCGCGCGCGGCGACGCAGCGGCCGCGGCGTCGCTCTACGCCGACGACGGCCGGCTGCTCACCTCGGCCGCCGAGCTGCTGAGCGGCCGGGGAGAGATCGAGGAGTACTGGCGGGCCGGAATCGCCTTCGGCCTGTCACGCCTCGACGTGGAGCCGATCGAGCTGCGCGTCACCGGTCGCATCGCGATCGAGATCGGTCGTTATGCCGTTGCCCTCGCGACCGACGACGTCGCCGAGCAGGGCACGTACGTCGTCCTCCATCGCCTCCAACCGGACGGCACGTGGCGCCGCGGCGTCGACGTGTTCAACCCGCGCTCAACCGGCGACCACAAGGAGACGTGATGAATCGATACGACCTCGCGCTGTTCCTCCACCTGCTCGCCCTGCTCGCGGCGATCGCAGCCTCGACGATCGTCCACGTCTCGATGTCGAAGGTCCGGAGTGCGCGCACCGGCGGCGAGGCGTTGCAATGGCTCGGCCTCGCGCACGCGTTCGCACGCGTCTTCCCGATCGCGCTCGCAGCGCTGCTCGGGACCGGCGCGTGGATGGTGCACGACCGCTGGCCGTGGGGCGCCGGCTTCGTCGAGGCCGGTCTCACCGGTGTCGTGTTCCTCGCCGTCTCGGGCGGCGTCGTCGAGGGGGGTCGAGCACGCAGGATCGCGACGGCGCTCGCTGCGCGTCCGGGCGAGTCGCTCGAGCATGCGGCGGCCCTCGTGCGCGATCCGCTGTGGTGGTGCGCATCGTGGGGAAACACGGGCGTCGCGCTCGCCGTCGTCCTGTCGATGGTGGCGAAGCCCTCTCCCGCTGCATCGTTCTCGGTGCTCGCCGTCGGGCTCACCGCCGGCTGCTGCGTCGGTCTTGCATCACGGCGCCGCGCTCCCGTTCCGAACGAATCCGTCTACGAAGGGATGGCTCGATGAAACGCATGCTCTTTCTGTTGGCGGCGCTCGCGGCCGGCTCGGCGATCGGGTGCGCGCAAGCGCGTGCAGGCGTGAACGCCAACCTCTCGATCGACGCCGAGGCGGGGGTGGGCTCGCCTGCACTCGTCGAGCAGAGCCGGAACGACAACGGCTCTGCGGGCATCGCCTCGGTCGCGTACGGCTGGCCCGTCTCGTTTCCCGGAGCCACCGCCTTCGACTGCGCCGCGTCCGGCTGCGCCGATGCGACCGGCGGCGCGACCGCATCGGTGGACGAGGCGGCAGGCATCCTGCGTGCCGGCGCGGCAGGCTCGGTGCTGATCGGCAACCCGCCGGACCCGAGCGACGGCGGCATCTCGTTCGTCGAGAGCGAGTCGAGCATCGACGACTGGATCACGCTCTCGCAGGACGCCACGGTCGTCGTGCAGGGGACGGTGCACGGCACGCTCGCCGCCGGGAACGGCGACCCCGACCAGCTCGAGGACCCATCGGTCGAGACGGACGTACAGGTCGGCTTCTGCTGCCGGCGCCTCGGCGAGGGCTTCGGCCTGATCGGCGGTTACGACCGGCAGTTCTTCCCGGACGCCGCCGACGGCTCGACGACGACGATCGACGACACCTTCTCGATCCCCGTCGAGCTGCCCGCCGGCGACAGCGAGTTCCAGGCCGACCTGAGGCACGACGTGCACATGCTCATCGACGGCGTGCCGGGGCTGGTGCTGTCCGCCGACGGGAGCAGCGATTTCACGGGCACCGTCTCATTTCGGATCCTCGTTCCGGACAACGTCGTCGCGACATCGTCGGGGCTGCTGCCGATCGTCGGCGGCGCACCCGCCCCGCCGTCCGATGCGACGCCGCCGGTGAGCACTGCGTCGATCGCGCCCGCTCCGAACGCGATGGGCTGGAACGACGGCCCCGTCACCGTGCACATCAGCGCCGCCGACGAGGACGGCGGCTCCGGCGTGGCGTCCATCACCGTCGACGGGAGCACGTCGGACGGGAGCTCGGTCGACGTGCCGCTCTCTGCGGAGGGGGCGACGACGATCACCTACTACGCGACCGACGCGGCAGGCAACGTCGAGTCACCGCACGCGCTGACGGTGCGGATCGACGACACGCCGCCCTCGGTGAGCTATGAGGGGAATGCCGGGACGTATACCGTCGACCAGGAGGTCGCGATCACCTGCGACGCTGCTGATGCGCTGTCGGGCGTGGCGTCGAGCACGTGCGCCGACGTGACCGGCCCCGCGTACTCCTTCGCGCTCGGCCTGAACACGTTCACGGCGAGCGCGACCGACGGCGCGGGGAACAGCGGCAACGGGAGCACGAGCTTCACGGTCGTGGCCGACCCGGCGAGCATCGGGAGACTGGTGGCGACGTTCGTCACCGGCTCTCCGGCCTACCAGTCGCTGGCGCAGCCGCAGCAGCTGGCTGTGCAGAAGCTCGTCGACGTCGCGACGCGCGCTGTCGCCCGCATCGTGCCGACGCTGGACCCGGAACAGAAGACCGCGTTCCAGCGCGTCTACGGCGACGCGCTCGCGCATCTCGTCCGCGGCGGTTGGCTGACCGCGGGCCAAGCTGCGACGCTGAAACGTCTCGCGGGAACGCTCTGACGCATCCACCGTGGGGCCCTGTCTCGGCGGGGCCCCGCAGTGCGCGCCGCGCCTGCGGGATTTCGAAAAAGCGCTTAATCTCGCCTCGTGAACGTCGCGGGCGCAATGACGACCGGCCGGCGCGAAGGCGGGTGCGCGTGCGGCGCCGTTCGCTACCGGCTCACGTCCGAGCCGCTGTTCGTGCATTGCTGCCACTGTCTGAGCTGTCAGCGGCAGACCGGCAGCGCGTTCGTGATCAACCTCCTGATCGAACGCGATCGCGTCGACGTGACCGGCGAGCCGGTGACGGTCGACGTCGCGCGTGACAACGGCGGCACGCAGAAGATCTACCGGTGCCCGGACTGCCAAACGGCGCTCTACAGCGAGTACACGTATCCGCACATCTGGTTCGTGCGCGGTGGGACGCTCGACGAGCCGCGTGGGGTGCACCCCGACGTGCACATCTTCACCCGCTCGAAGGTGGAGTGGGTGACGCTGCCCGAGGGCGTTCCGGCGGTCGAGGTCTTCTACGACCTCGACGAGCTTTGGCCGCGCGAGAGCCTGCAGCGCATCGGGCGGTGAGCCCGTTACTTCGGAGGCAGCACGCCCGCGTACTGGACGCCGCGTGCGACCCATTCGGCGAGGTCGTCGCCGGCGTCGACCCGCAGCCAGCCCGGCATCGCCCGGCCGCGCATAACCATCGTCTCGGCGCGCGTCGTGCGCACGAGCTCGTCCGACTCCGCCGGGTCGACACGTACCAGCAGACCGCCCTGGCCGCTCGCGGCGATTGCCATGTTGCCCCCGACGAGGAACGCGAGCCCTCCGAACATCTTCTTCTCCGCCGTCCCCGCCGGCACGAGCGCGCGGATCTGTTCGGCGAGCTCCTCGTCGTACGCCATCAGGCAAAGAGAGCGCAGTCGTCGAGCGGGGCGCACGTGCACCTGCTGGCGTGCTCGAGCCACACGCGCTGGTCTTCGAGCGTCTGCAGCCGTCGCCCGGCGATCGTGTCGAGCCGCTCCTCGCCGTCGAGCAGCGCTTTGATCTCCTCGAGCGGCAGCCCCGCGCGCCTCGCGATGTCGATCACGTGCAGCGTGCGGACCGCGGTGCTCGGAAAGCGTCGACGTCCGTTTTCGCGCATCGCGGCCGGCAGCAGGCCGACGGACTCGTAGTACCGGATGGCCGACGCGGCTCTCCCGGACTTCCGTGCAACTTCGCCGATCGAGAGACTTGACATCAACCGGACTTTAACCAGCACGATTCGCCCTATGAAGATCGCTTGCACACTCACATCCGCAGATCTCGCCACGCAGAGCGCGCGGTGGCGGGCGCTGGAACAGCTCTTGCGCGAAGAGACGGCGGACGGCCTGCGCATCGCCTTTGCGGCCGGGAGCGAGACCGAGCTGCACGAGCTCGTCGCCGTCGAGAACGATTGCTGCAGCTGGGCGCGGTGGCGCGTCGACGGCACGACGCTCGTCGTCACGTCGACCGGCGACGGCGTCTCGGTGCTGCACCGGATGTTCCGTTAGCGCTGCGAACCGCCCGATCAGCTGAGGCGTTCTTGCAGTTCCGCGACGACCCGTTCGAGCTCGGCGACTCGAGCTTCGAGGTCCGTCGACTCGGCGGCGGCGCCCGGGGCCGGCGACGGCTCCTCGCCGGCGCCGAGCAGCTGCTGCCAGCGGTGCCGCGACCCTTCGGCTACGAGCTCGCGCTCCGCCAGCTCGCGCAGCGTCGCCTCGACCTCCTCGTTCGAGGCGAATGCGTGCAGGCGCTCCGTGCGCGAGCGCAGCTCTGCGGCGGTCTGCGGGCCGCGCAGCATGAGCACCGCGAGCAAAGCGAGTTGCGGCGGCGTCAGCTGGAGCGCGTCGTCGAGCAGGTGGCGGAACTTCGCCGCCCGTGACCCGGGCCCGGACGCGAGGCGCGTCCAGCCGCGGTCGCCCAGCGTCTCGAGTGCCTTGCGGATCGCGGCCTCGTCGTAGTCCGTGACGGGGTCGCGGCTCGTCGTCTGGTTCGCGGCGAGCCGCAGCGCGTTGAGCGAGAGCGGGTACTGGTCGGGAGTCGTCCGTTGCTTCTCGAGCAAGCAGCCGAGGACGCGCATCTCGACGGGATTGAGCGTCATCCTCGAACCGTGCCACACTGTCGGCATGAAAGGTCAACAGAAGCCCAAAGCTCTCGCGAAGAAGGCCCCGCAGAAGTCCCTGAAGGAAAAGCGGGCCGCCAAGAAGTCCAAGAAGGGCTAGCTCTAGCCCCCGCTGATCGCGGCGATCACGTCCAGGCGGGCGTTCGCGGGCACGGGCGTGGCGAGGTCGCCGCGCTCGCCGTCGACGTACACGTGGATGTGGCGCCGCAGCGACGGGCCTTCCGCGCAGAGGCGGTCGCGGAGCCCCGGCCAGCGCCGGTCCAGCTCCGCGATCGCCTCGAGCACCGTCGGCGCCTCGACGTCGACATGACGCGGCAGCCCGTCGAACAGCGGGCGCAGCGTCGACGGGAGGTGCACGTCAGCCAATCGTCGCCACCCGCATGGACGAGATCGACGGCAGGTAGTCGGCGAGCTCCGTCCAGTTCTCGCCCTCGTCGAGCGACGCGAAGACCTGGCCGGTCGACGTGCCGAAGTAGAGACCGAAGTCGTCCTGGTCGTCGCGCGTCATGCCGTC
>JAICWC010000015.1 GCA_025934995.1 Thermoleophilia bacterium
CAGATCCCGAAGATCGTCCACGAGGAAGTGGACGTGCATCGCGGGGTCTTCGTGATCGAACCCCTCGACCGTGGCTTCGGTCACACCTTCGGGAACTCGCTGCGCCGCGTGCTGCTCTCCTCCTTGGAGGGCGCCGCTGTCACCTCGGTCAAGGTCGAGGGGACGGCGCACGAGTTCACGACGCTGCCGGGCGTCCGCGAGGACGTGACGGACATCGTCCTCAACCTCAAGAACCTCGTCGCGCGCCTGCACGGCGATTCGCCCGAGGTGGAGGTGCACATCGCGAAGAAGGGCGCGGGCAGCGTCACGGCGAGCGACATCGAGGCGCCGGCCGAGCTCGAGATCCTGAACCCGGAGCTCGAGATCGCGAACCTGTCCGATCGCGGGCGGCTCGAGATGACGCTGACGATCGGCCGCGGCCGCGGCTACTCGCCGGCGGAGATGAACCGCGGGCCGCAGCACACGATCGGCGTCATCCCGATCGACTCGATCTTCACGCCGGTGCGGCGTGTGTCGTACCACGTCGAGAGCGCGCGCGTCGGCCAGCGCACGGACTACGACCGCCTCACGCTCGACATCACGACGGACGGGTCGGTCGATCCGAAGGATGCGCTCGCCGAGGCGTCGGAGGTGCTGATCCGCCAGCTCGCGATCTTCACGGACATCGAGAAGATCGAGGGATACGGCGAGCAGTCTGTCGGCGCGTCCGGTGACGGCGCCACGCCGGAGACGGCGCTCGCGCACGGGATGGAGAACTTCCCGATCGAGGAGCTCGAGCTCGGCGTTCGCTCGTACAACTGCCTGAAGCGCGTCGGCATCGAGACGATCGGTGACCTCGTGATGAAGACGGAGAACGAGCTCGCCGCGATCCCGAACTTCGGCAAGAAGTCGATCGAAGAGGTCAAGGAGACCCTGCAGCAGCACGGGCTCAACCTCCGCGGCGACAACGGCGGCGGCGGAGCGTTCTCCGAGTAGTCATGCGCCACGCGAAGGCAGGCAAGAAGCTCGGGCGCGACGCCTCGCATCGCAAGGCGCTGTACGCGAACCTGTCGTGCTCGCTCTTCGAGCACGGCCGCATCCGCACGACCGAGGCGAAGGCGAAGGCGGTCAAGCCGCAGGCGGAGAAGCTGATCACGCTCGCGCGCCGCGGCGATCTGCACGCGCGCCGTCAGGCACTGAGCGAGCTCCGCTCGCAGGAGATCGTGCACAGGCTCTTCGCCGAGGTCGCGCCGCGCATGGCCGACCGGCCGGGCGGCTACACGCGGATCGTCAAGATCGGCCCGCGCCAGGGCGATGCGGCCGACATGGTCTATCTCGAGCTCGTCGACTACGACCCGACGAACCCCTCGCGCGCGTAGGCGCGTTGCGGTGGGGAACTCCGCGCGCGGAAGAGCGCGGTCTTCCGCGCGCTCCGTGCAGTCAGGCTCGTCCTGCGGGCGGTGTGGGAGACCCGCCCTCATTGGCGCTTCGCTAACGCTTCGCGTTAGCTTTGCCTCGATACTGCAGGTATGACGCTCGAGCTCCAGCACGTGTCCATCCCGATGCCGGCGGACGGGCACGATGCGGCGCGCGCGTTCTACGGTGGGCTGCTCGGGCTCGAGGAGCGCGACGTGCCGCCGACGCTCGATCCCTCGGAGCTGATCTGGTTTCGCGCCGGCGGCGAGCTCGAGCTGCACCTGTTCGATTCGGACGAGTCGGCGCCGCATTCACAACATTTCTGCCTCCGCGTCGACGGCGGCCTCGACGAGCTCCGCGCGCAGCTCGAGGACGCGGGCGTCGAGGTCCGCGACACGCAGGAGATCGTGGGACGGCCGCGCTTCATGTGCCGCGACCCGTTCGGCAACCGCGTCGAGCTGACCGAGTTTTAGCTCGCGCGCCGGCGCGCTCGATGCGTTAGCTCGCGCGCGGGCGCGCTCGCTGGGCTGAGGAACTGCGCGCACCGGAGAGCGCGGTCTCCGGTGCGCTTCGTGCTCTCAGGCTTGCTGGCTCGGGACTGACCAATGCCGCGTCGTCGGCAGGGGCTGCGACGACGCTCTCGGGGCGCGCTCGCTAACGCTGCGCGTTAGCTCTCGCTTGGGCGGAGCGCTCTTCTCGATTCTCGGCACGCGCGCGGAGCTCGATGTCCCGGCGAGCGGGCGCGGAGCGCTCGCTCGCTCGCCTAGCCGCCGCCCGGCGTCCCGAGAATCGACCCGAGGCCGGCGGCGACCGCCGCGATGACGACGCCGGCGAAGGTGACGATCCCGAGCGCGCGCACGAACGTGTCGGAGAAGAACTTCCAGCGCAGGTAGGCGAGCGTGAGCAGCTCGAGCCCGACGACCCCGACCGCGAAGGAGAGTGCGACGCCGTAGTTCGGGATCAGGAACGGCAGCGAATGGAGGATCCCGCCGAGGAACGTGCCGCCGCCGGTGATCGAGCCGCGCTTGATGGGAGACCCACGGCCGGTCAGCTCGCCCGTGTCCGACAGCGCCTCCGAGAAGCCCATTGAGATCGCCGCGCCGAGGGACGTCGCGAGGCCGGCGATGAACGCGTAGCGCGTGTCGTGCGACGCGAGCGCGACTGCGAAGATCGGAGCGAGCGTCGACAACGAGCCGTCGATGAGACCCACCATCATCGGTTGGATGCGCTGAAGCAGGAAGGCGTGCTCGTCGGACATTTCGTTAGAGTATATCGACCAAGGTGCAAACTAGTAGAACATCAGGCACACCTGACAAGCGGCGTCAGGAGCGCCTGACGTGCGCCTGAAGCTAACCGTCGAGTACGACGGCACGCCGTTTCGCGGCTGGGCTGCGCAACCCGGGCTGCCCACGGTCGAAGGGCACCTCCGCGACGCCCTTGCACAGACGTTCGACCGGTACGAAGGGCTCGCGGTCGCCGGACGCACCGACACCGGAGTCCATGCGCTCGCGAACGTCGCCTCGGTCGAGGTCGACGGCGGGCCGCCGCTCGAGCGCGTCGTCATGGCGCTCAACCCGCGCCTGCCCCACGAGGTCTCGATCGTCGAGGCGGCGGAGGCGCCACCGGATTTCCACGCGCGCTTCAGCGCTCGCTCGCGCAGCTACCGCTACCGGATGTTCACGCGACGCACGCCGTCGCCGTTCGAGGCGAAACGCAGCTGGTGGTATCCGCGACCCCTCGACGACGACGCCCTGAACGCGGCCGCCGCGACGCTGGTCGGGGAGCACGACTTCCGTGCCTTCACGCCGGCCCAGACGCAGCACGAGGTCTTCGTCCGCAAGGTCGAGTCGGCGCGGTGGGTGCGCACGGACGACGGGCTCGAGTTCGAGATCACGGCCGAGAGCTTTCTCCGACACATGGTGCGGACGCTCGTCGGCACCATGGTCGAGCGCGGGTCGCTCGACGGCCTGCTCGAGGGCGCGGCGCGCAGCGAGGCCGGCGTGACGGCGCCACCGCATGGTCTCTACCTGATTTCAGTCGCATATTGACTGAACGATCAATCGGGATTGGGGTTGCTGTGAACGAGGAAAAGCTTCCTGTTCGATCCCCAACGTCAGGGAGGCGGGATGAAACGCAGGACCTAGAGGGTCGCGGCCGTCGTCGCGGTCCTCGGCGTCGCCGCGACGCTGCTCGCGCTGAGCGCGGGCCGCGGCCGTGAAGCGGCGCGATCCGTCCGCGATGCGGACTCGCACGTCGTCGGCGTCGAGCGCGACGCGGACGCAGCGAACACGGTCTCGGCGGGCGAGAAGGCGCATGCGCTCGCGGTCGCCGCGGCGGCAACCCTTGGACCGCATGTCGGCTCGGGGACGTTCCTCGGCGTCTCGAAGGCTGTGGCCGACCTGCCGCTGCCGACGATCCCGGTCGTCACCTCCGTGAAGGTCGGCGACTCCGAGAATCTCGTCGCCGCGCAGGGCTCGGCGTCGACTGCCAAGGACCCCGTCGTCCAGCACGGCAAGGGCAGCGGCTCGCTGACCTCGACGACGGCCAACTTCGACGGCATCTGCCTGCCGGGCGGTCAGCCGTGCACGGACCCGAGCAGCTGCGGCTGTCTGCCGCCCGATCCGAACGGCGCGGTCGGCGCGACGCAGTACGTGCAGATGGTGAACTCCGACTTCGCCGTCTACTCGAAGGCGACAGGGCTCGCGGTCCGGCACGCGACGCCGATCGACGAGCTGTGGAGCGGCACGAGCAGTGAGTGCGCCGCGCACAACGACGGCGATCCGGTGGTCGTGTACGACCAGTACGCGAACCGGTGGCTGCTGTCGCAGTTCGTTGCGCAACCGAACACCGGCGAGTCGTATGCGGAGTGCATCGCGCTCTCGACGACGAGCGACGCGACGGGGACCTACAACCTCTACGAGTTCGATTGGGGCCCCGACATGTTCCTCGACTACCCGCACATCGGCGTGTGGCCGGACGGGTACTACATGTCGGCGAACGAATTCCCGGCCGGGCAGGAGACGTCGGCAGGCGCAGCGGCGATCGTCTTCGAGCGCAGCGCGATGCTCACCGGCCAGCCGGCGCGGTTCGTCTGGTTCGACGAGTCCGCCGCGAACCCGGTCGGCGGCCAGTACATCGGCCAGCTCGCGGGCACCGCGGACGGCTCGCGCCAGCCGCCGGCGGGCGCGCCCGACGTGTTCGCCGAGGTCGACGACCCGACGGGCATTCCGCCGACGGGCACGAGCGATCCGGGCTTCGACCTTCGCCTGTGGAAGTTCCACGTCGACTGGACGAACCCGCAGGCGTCGACGTTCGGGAACGACGGACAGCCGAGCACGACGATCCCGGTGGCGCCGTTCGTGCGACCGCAGTGCACGTACGGCATCGGTGACTGCCCGATGCAGAAGGCCGGCCCCGAAGGGCTCGACGCACTGGGTGACCGGTTGATGTTCCGGCTCGCCTACCGCAACTTCGGCGATCACCAATCGCTCGTCCTGAACCAGACGGTGAAGGTCGACACGCGTGAGGGCATCCGCTGGTACGAGCTACGGGACCCGCTCGGCAGCCCGAGCATCTACCAGCAGGGGACGTACGCGCCCGACGACCCGGTGACCGACCCGCTGTCACGGTGGATGGGCAGCATCGCGCAGGACAAGAAGGGCGACATCGCCCTGGGCTTCAGCGCGTCCGGCGTGAACGAGTACCCGTCGCTGCGCTACACGGGCCGCGCTGCGAGCGATCCGCTCGGTCAGATGACACAAGCGGAGCAGACGTTCTTCACCGGCACCGGCCCGCAGACGGAGCCGGAAGGTCGGTGGGGCGACTACAGCGCGCTCACCGTCGACCCGACCGACCAGTGCACGTTCTGGTACACGAACGAGTACCTGGAGTCGGACCTCGCCGTGATCGGGACCTGGGCGACCCGCATCGGGTCGTTCAAGTTCTCCGGCTGCAAGTAAATCGCGCGTCACGGGGGCATCACTACGATGCCCCCGTGGCTCGTTTCCCCGTCGTTTTGTTCGATCTCGACGGCACCGTGGTCGACTCCGGCGCGATCATCCTTGCGTCGATGCGCCACGCGACGCGCGAGGTGCTCGGGATCGAAGCGCCGGATGAAGAGTTGATGGCCGCGGTCGGCGGCCCCGGCCTCGAAGCGCAAATGGCGGCCTTCGCGCCCGAACGCGTAGACGAGCTCGTGCGTGTCTACCGGGCGCACAACATTCCGCTGCACGACGAGCTTCAGCCGTGCGAGGGCATGGAGGACGTGATCGTGAGGCTGCACGAGGATGGCGTACGCATCGGCGTCGTCACCGCGAAGTGGCGTCAGACGGCCGAGCTTGCGCTCGCGCGGCTGCGCGCGGCCGATCTATTCGAGGTGCTGGTCGGCGGCAACGAGACCGAGCTGCACAAGCCGAATCCCGAGCCGCTGCTGCTCGCGGCGGAACGGCTCGGCGTCGCGCCGATGGATTGCGCGTACGTCGGCGATTCGCCGTTCGACATCCGCGCCGCGAAGGCCGCGCACATGTATTCGGTCGCCGTCACCTGGGGCCGCATCCACGACCGCAAGAAGCTCGAGGCCGAACACCCTTCCGCAATCGTCGACACCGCCGATGAGCTCTACGACGCTCTCTGATCGCGCGAAGGAGCTGCGCGAGCAGCTGAACGAAGCGTCGATCGCCTACCACGTCGACGACGCGCCCGTGATGGAGGACGCGACGTACGACGCGCTCTACGACGAGCTGAAGCGGATCGAAGAGGAGAACCCCGAGCTCGTGACGCCCGACTCGCCGACCCAGCGCGTCGGCGCGCCGCTCTCCGACAAGTTCCAGAAGGTGCAGCACCTGCAGCCGATGGGCTCGCTCGAGAAGGTGACGACGGACGAGGCGCTGCAGAAGTGGGCGACCGACATCCGCAAGCGGCTTGCGACCGACGACCCGATCGCGTTCGTCGTCGAGCCGAAGATCGACGGCTCCGCGATCAACCTCACGTATGAGAACGGCGTCTTCACACGCGGCGCGACGCGCGGCGACGGCGTGCAGGGCGAAGACGTGACGCCGAACCTGCGCACGATCAAGGCGATCCCGCTGCAGATGCGCGGGGACGCGCCGGCGGTGCTCGAGGTGCGCGGCGAGGTGTACATGCCTCTGCCCGGCTTCCGCGCCGCGAACGAAGCGCTCGCCGCCGAGGGCAAGGCGACGTGGCCGAATCCGCGCAACGCCGCCGCGGGCTCGCTGCGCCAGAAGGACTCCACGATCACGGCGGGCCGGCCGCTGTCGATCTGGGTGTACGGCGTCGGCGCGCGCGAGGGGCTCGGTCTCGACACCCACTGGCAGACGCTGCAGTGGCTGCGCGAGCGCGGCTTCCCGACGAATCCCTTCGCGCAGCGGCTCGAGACGATCGACGACGTCGCAGCGCTCGTGCGCGAGTGGGAGCTGCGTCGTGCCGAGCTCGACTACGAAATCGACGGCATCGTCATCAAGGTCGACGACTACGCACAGCAGGAACGGCTCGGCGCGCTGCACCAGCGGCCGCGGTGGGCGCGCGCCTTCAAGTGGGCGCCGATGACTGCCGTGACGCGGCTGAACGAGATCCGCATCCGCGTCGGTCGTACCGGCAACCTCAATCCCTGGGCCCTCCTCGAGCCCGTCGAAGTCGGCGGCGTCACGATCTCGCGCGCGACGTTGCACAACGAAGAGGACATCAACCGGAAGGGGATTCGCGTCGGCGACGACGTGATCGTCCAGCGGGCCGGCGACGTCATCCCGCAGGTCGTCGGCCCCGCCGGAAAGCATCGCAGGGGGACGAAGCAGTTCGCGATGCCGACGAACTGCCCGCTCTGCGACGCAGAGATCGTCAAGCCGGAGGGCGAGGTGATGCACCGCTGCCCGAACCGCGCCTGTCCGTCGCGCGGGCTCGAGACGCTCAACAACTGGGTGATGGCGGCCGCCGACATCGACGGCGTGGGCGAGCAGACGGTCTGGCGCCTCTGGCAAGAGGAGATGGTGCGCTCGATCCCCGAGCTGTACCGGCTCACGCCCGAACAGCTGATGGAGCTCGAAGGCTTCGGCGAGATCAGCGCGAGGAATGCGATCGAGTCGATCCAGGCGTCGAAGGAGATCCCGTTCTTCCGCGTGCTCTTCGGCCTCAACATCCCCGACGTCGGCTGGATCACCGCGCGCAACCTCGCATTGCACTTCGGGAACGTCGACGCGTTGACGAACGCGACGCAGGAGGAGCTCGTGGAGTGCGAAGGCATCGGGCCCGAGCGCGCCGAGGCGATCGCCGAGTGGTTCCGCGACGAGGAGAATCGCGCGCTCCTTGCCGAGCTGCGCGAGCTCGGTCTTCGCTTCGAGACCGGGGAGGAGGAGCGGCCGGTCGAGGGGCCGCTCACCGGCCGGACGTACGTGATCACCGGCACGCTCGAGTCGTACACGCGCGACGAAGCGGCCGCACTGCTCGAGGAGCGCGGTGCAAAGGTCGGCAATTCCGTCTCGTCGAAGACCAGCGGCCTGATCGTCGGCGAGGAGCCGGGCAAGTCGAAGCTGACGAAGGCGGAGAAGTCCGGCGTGCCGCTGCTGACGGAAGCCGACCTGCTAGAGCTGCTCGGCTGAGTGGAAGACGGCCTCGACGTTGTTTCCGTCGAGGTCGAGCACGAACGCCGCGTAGTAGCGGCCGCTGTATTCGGGTCGGAGGCCGGGCGGCCCGTTGTCGGTGCCGCCGTGCCCGATCGCGGCGTCGTGCCAGCGATCGACGGCGGCGGCGCTCGACGCCGGGAACGCGACGTGCGCGCCGGTGGTCACACGGTCGCGGCCGGGAACCGTGCCGACGCTGTGCAGCGCGAAGTCGTCGAGGCCTGGGAGCCCGAAGAGGACGTATGCGTCGCCTTCGAACTCGCCCTCGCTCACGACCGCGAAGCCCAGTTCGGCGAGAGCCGGCTCGTACATGCGACGGCTCGCCGCCAGGTCGCTGACGCGGAAGCCGACGTGGTCGACGACGGAGCTCACGGCGTCGACGCGAGGATGCTCGCGAACCGGTCCTGGGCCCGGCGCGCCCACGTCCACGAGATCGGATACCCGTTCTGCAGGATCGAGAAGACGAAGCGGTCGCCGACGAAGCCCGACAAGGCCGACGCGTTCGACGTCGTCCCCGTCTTGGCACGCACGACGCCGGTCGCGGCGTCATGGAGCATGCGGTCGTGCAGCGTGCCCGTCCGGCCGGCAACGGGCAGTGACGAGAGGAGCTCGAGGCGGAGCTCCGGGTCGTTCCACATCGTCGTCAGCAGCGAGGCGAGGGCGGCCGGAGTCAATCGATCGAGGAGAGACAAGCCGGAGCCGTCGACGAGCCGGACGCCTGCCATCGGGATGCCTGCCTGCGCGAGCAGCCCGGCGACGACCCCTGCGCCCGCGGCGGTCGTGCCCGTGCTCGCCTGCACCGCTCCGAGCTCCTTGAGGAGCATCTCGGCGTCGAAGTTGTCGCTCACCGTGTCCATCCAGTGCACGATCGAGACGAGCGGCGGCGAATCGACGCTCGCGACGACCTGCGCGTCGTCGGGCGCGACGCCGTGCACCGCGCCGCGCGCGACCCGGACACCGGCGTCCACGAGTGCTTTGCGGAAGAGCTGCGCGGCGGCGAGTGCCGGATCGCCGGACGTCGTCCGTCCGACGCGCCCGCGGTCGACGATGAGCGCCGACAGCGGCGGCGACTCTTCGATGTAGAACGCGGGCTTCCAGCCGGCGGCGGTGCGACGCGTGTCGAACCACGATTCGTCGCCGACGACCGCGCCGTGGACGGCGGTGATGCCGGCCGCGCGCACCTGCCGCGCAAGCACGGTCAGCTGGGCGGACGAGAGCGTCGGGTCGCCGTACCCCTTGAGGATCAGGTCGCCGGCATCGTCCTGCAGGACATCGGTCTCGATCCGGAAGCCGGGGCCGAGCGCGGTCAGGGCCGCGTAGGTCACGGTCAGCTTCTCGTTCGACGCGGGCAGCAACGGCAGCGAGACGTTGTGCGCGTAGAGCGTCTGACCGGACGCCAGGTCGACGGCGACGGCGCCGGTCGAGGCGAGGCTCACGTGAGGGACACGGAGCGCGTGGTCGAGTTGCGGTGCGAGCGCCGAAAGTAGCGCTGCGGCGAACGTCCGGCCACGCATCGCCGTTCAGTGTAGGCCCAGCCTCGGGCGAAGATGAGCCGTCCGGCCCATGCCCAGCGCGGTCCCCGGCACGGATAATCGAAGGCCGGCCATGGAACCGGCTGCCCTCCCAATGGTTCAGCAGATCGAAGACCTCCTTGCACACGCAGAGCCGAGCCTCGCCGACGTCGAGGAGACTCTGACGCAGGGATATGCCAAGGCGCTCGCGCTCGAAGCCGAGCGCCTGCGCATCGAGCGGCGGCTCGGCGAGGTCGCGCGAAACGCGACCGCGGATCAGACCGCGGAGATCCGGCTGCTCGGCACGCGGCTGACGAGCGCGGACGGCGAGCTCCATCGGTTGCGTGCGCTGCTCGGCCCCCTGCGGGACCGCGCGCGCCTGCTGCGCGCCGCCGCAGCCTCCTGACGTCGCTCTAGACGATCCCGGAGCGGACGGCGTAGACCGCCGCCTGGATGCGATTGTCGATCTGGAGCTTCATCAAGATGTTCGAGATGTGGTTCTTCACCGTCTTCGGACTGATGTGAAGCTCAGCGGCGATCACCGCATTGTCCTTGCCGTTCGCGATCAGCTTCAGGACTTCGATCTCCCGGTCGCTCAACTCGGCACGGATCGTGTTCGCGATCTCCGGCTGCGTGCTCGTCGCGCGAACGCGCTGCAACACCTTCGCCGCGATGGTCGGTGAGATGAGCGACTCGCCCTGCGACGCGGCGCGGATCCCCGCCATCAACTCCTGGATCGACGCATCCTTCAGCAGGTACCCGCAGGCGCCGGCGAGGATCGCGTCCATCACGTCGTTGTCCTGATCCGAGATCGTCAGCATGACGACGCGCGTGAGCGGCGCGATGCCCGCGATGTGGCGGGTCGCGTCGACACCGCCCATCCCCGGCATGTTCAGGTCCATGACCACCACGTCGGGCGAGAGCTCGCGGACGATCCGGACCGCCTCGGCGCCGCCCGCAGCCTCGCCGACGACCACGACTCCCTGCTCCTCGAGCAGGTTGCGCAGGCCGGTCCGGAACAGATCGTGGTCGTCCACGATCAGCACGCGGAGTGAATCGGTCTGGCGGTCCTCGGCTGCCTGCAGCGTCTCGCTCAACAGTCCCCCTCGTCGGCGTGCGAAGTCTAGTGGAGGGTGATCGTGACCGTGCGACGGCCCCAGCCGCGCGCCTGCGAGAGCGTCGGGAACCACAAGTCGATGTCGTTGCCGCGCACCGCGGTGCCGGTATCGGCCGCGACTCCTTCGCCGTAGCCCGGGATCGTCAACTTCGTCCCGAGCGGGATCACGTTCGGATCGACCGCGACCACGCCCCAGCCGACGGGGAGGCCCGTCGCCGTGTGCCCCGGGAGCGAGTAGCCGGTGGAGCGGACGGTGATCGTCCGCCCGCCGCTCGGCGCCGGCTCGGCAGCGGGAGCGGGAGCGGGGCGTGGGTCGCTCGCCGCCGGTGTGGCCGACGCCGCCTCGCCCCCGCCCGCAGCGGTAGCGGCGGCCGCGGTGAGCGTCGCCGACTTCTTCTCCGCGTGCCGGACGCGTGCCTCGAGCGCGTTGATCTGCTGCGACTTCAGCTGCTCCGCCCGGCGCAGCCGGTCGACGAACGCAACATGCGCGTCGCGCGCGGCGGTCAGCGTCGCGAGCGTGCGTGTGGCGTCGGCGACCGCTTCGTGCAGCTGTCGCTCGCGCCGCGCGAGCGTGCTGCGCAGCACCGTCAACCGCGACTGTGCGTGCGTCGTGATCGTCACGACTTCTCTGTTCTGATCGGTGACCGCATTGAGCGTGTCGA
The DNA here is from genome assembly GCA_025934995.1 of Thermoleophilia bacterium. Taxonomy (GTDB): domain Bacteria; phylum Actinomycetota; class Thermoleophilia; order Gaiellales; family Gaiellaceae; genus Palsa-739. Next base: position 11,318 of record JAICWC010000015.1, read on the forward strand.
TCTGAGACACCGCGTCGTCGAGCGATTGGGCGCCGAGCACGACCGCGAGCGTGTTGACGCTGCCGCGCTTGTACAGGCTGCGCAGGTTCGCGGCGAGCTGTGCCTGCGAGGCATGGAGCGTGCCGAGGGTCGCCGACAGGTGCTGTTTCAATTGCTGCTGCTCGCGTCGGAGCGCGGCCACCTTTTGTTGCAAGCCGGACAAGTTCTGTTGCGCCGCGGTGACGCGCGAGTCGAGGGCGTACAGGTCGAGGATCGCCGCACGTCGCTGCGATTCGAGCGATTTCAGCGTCGGGCCGGCCGCTGCTGCTCCCGAGACGAGCCCCAGCGCGAGCACCGCCGCAAAGGCACAAACCCTGCGCACGAGGGCGGGACCGTAGCAGGTCGCGGGCGCAGATCCCAGCAACTTTGTGACTCCTCGCGCGAGGGAGGTTCACGGAGGTTCTGGGCGGAAATGCAGCAGCTTTACGCGTGTTAGCCGGTTGCAGGCATCCGGAACCCTTGCTAGCCTGCTGAACTTGTGACGTACCGGCCTCTCCCGGTGCGCCTGCTGAGAGGCCCCGTTTCGCGGCAGGCGCTGGTTCTCGTCATCGCTCTCGTTGCGGCCTCTGTCGTAGCCGGCGTTGCTGTCGGCGACCCCGGAGTCGACGCGAAGCGCGCGCAGGCGCAGGCCGTGCTCGGTCAGATCAACCGGCTCGACGCAAGCCTCGAACGCGCACGGACGCAGTACGAGTCGTCGACGCACAAGCTGCACACGATCCAGCACAGCCTTGCGATCAACAAAGTCGGCCTCCGCGCCGCGCGCGCAAACCTCGTCGCGTCGCAGCGCACGCTCATGCAGCGACTCCGTGTCATTTACACGACGCGCGACGATCAGTCGACGCTCGGCGTGATGCTCGGCGCGAAGAGCATCAGCGACCTCGTCACGCGTATCGAGGCCGTGCAGAACGTGTCCTCGCAGGATGTCGCGGTAATGCACCAGGTGATCGGCTTCAAGCGCGCAGTGACGCGCCACGAGCACGCACTCGTCCGTGCGAATCGTGCGCAGACGGCGCTCGTCCAGCGGCGGGCTGCAGCGAAGAACCGCATCGAGTCGGAGCTCTCCCACCAGAATCGCCTGCTCTCGTCGATCAAGGGCCAGATCGCGCAGCTGCTCGCCCAGGCGCGCGCCCGGGCGCTTGCCTCGGCGGCCGCGGCTCGCGCGACCTACAACACAGCCTCGGCGTCGTCCAATCTCGCGCTCAGCGGCGCCGTCGTCGGCCCGACGGCCGTCACCCCGGACGGCACCGTCGCGCCGCCCTCTCCGTACGGCGGCGTCGTCGGGATCGCGATGCGCTACCTCGGAGTCCCCTACGTCTGGGGCGGCGCGAGCCCCTCGGGCTTCGACTGCTCCGGGCTCGTCATGTACGTCTACGCGCAGGTGGGCGTCTCGCTTCCGCACTACACCGGCGCGCAGTGGAACGTCGGCGTCCCCGTCTCCCGCAGCGACCTCCAGCCGGGCGACCTCGTCTTCTTCGACGGCCTCGGCCACGTCGGGATCTACATCGGCGGCGGCCAGTTCATCCACGCCCCTCACACGGGCACGGTCGTGCAGATTTCGTCCTTGACGGGCTGGTACGCCGACACGTACGTCGGCGCCAGGAGAATTCTCGGCGGCTGAGCCGCCTCGAACGCTGGGGGTCTCCGCGCACCGGAGAGCGCGGTCTCCGGTGCCTCCGTGCAAATAGGCTCGTCCTGCGGGCGCGCGTGGGACGCGCCCTCATTGGGCGCTCACCAAGCCCTGCGGGCTTAGCTCGCTTTTTGTGTCTCTCGCCTGAGGGAGATGTAGAGGACCAGGGCGACGGCGATCGGCATCAGCCACCAGGCGTCGACGCCCGCAGCGACGATCACGGCAGTTGCGCCGAGGGCGACGACGACGCCGAGCGCGGCACGCCAGTCGTCGCCGACGACGAAATCCCACCAGAAGCGCAGGAATCTCATACGAGGACCATCGTCCGCCGCCGTCTGAGCAAGGTCACCGCGGCGAAGGACAGGAGGATGACGAACGCGAGCACGCCCGGCAGCGATGCGTCGTTCCCGGGCCAGTGCGCCCCGGCGCCCTCGGTCGACCAGAAGATCCCGAAGGTCGTCAGCATGACGCCGACCGCGAACTTCATCGTGTTCTCGGGAACGCGCGAGAGCGGCGCATGGACTGCGACACCGACGACGGCGACGAGCACGAGCGCCGCGCCGGCGCCGATCGCCGCCAGGCCGATGTTCCCCTGTGTGCTCCCGAACGTGATGACGATGAACGCGACTTCGAGCCCTTCGAGCAGCACGCCTTTGAACGCGAGCGTGAAGCCGTACCAATCGAGCCCGGCGCGCACGTCGACGCCGGCCGCGCGCGCCTCCGCGGCCTCGCGCGCGAAGATCTCGTCCTCGTCGTGCAGCGCCTTGTAGCCGCTGGCGCGCAGGATCGCCTTCCGGAGCCACTGCAACCCGAAGGCGAGGAGGAGCGCGCCGACGACGAGCCTGAGCGCATCGATCGGGATCAGCTTCAGTGTCGGGCCGAGCGCTGCAACGATCGCGGCGAGCACGACGGTCGCCGCCGCGAGACCGGTGAGCGACGAGCGCCACCCTCGCGTGAGCCCTGCAGCGAGCACGATCGTGAGCGCTTCGACGAACTCGACGGCACTCGCGAGAAACGCCGATGCGACGAGGAACGCAGCAGTCACGCGTAGAGCTGCTCGATCTCGTCCGCGAAGTGCTGCTGCACGATGCGCCGCCGCAGCTTCAGCGTCGGTGTCACCTCACCCTCCTCCTGCGAGAAGTCACGCGGGAGGATCATGAACTTCTTGATCTGCTCGACGCGCACCCGGTCGCGGTTGACGGCGTCGACGATCTCCTGCACGAGCTCCTGTGGATCGCGGCCGCTTGCATTCACCTCGTCCCGGTCGAGCGTGATCAACGCGGTGACGTACGGGCGGCGGTCGCCGATCGCGACGGCCTGCGAGACGAAGCGCGACGCCTTCAGCGCGTTTTCGAGGTTCTGCGGCGCGATGTTCTTGCCGCCGGCGGTGATGATCAGGTCCTTCTTGCGATCGGTGATCTTGATGAACCCGTCCGCGTCGATCTCGCCGACGTCGCCGGTGCGGAACCAACCGTCCTGGGTGAACGCAGCTGCCGTCGCCTCCGGGTCCTTGTAGTAGCCGGCGAACACGCTCGGGCTCTTGACGAGGATCTCGCCGTCCTCGTCGAGCCTCACCTCGCAGCCCTCGACGGCGCGGCCCACGGTGCCGAGCCGGTAGTCGTCTCGCTCGTTGACGCTGAGCGAGCTCGACGTTTCGGTGAGGCCGTAGCCCTCGATGACGAGGATCCCCATCGACTTGAAGAACTGCAGCACGTCGAGGCCGAGCGGCGCTGCACCGGAGATGCCGAGGCGCAGGCGGCCGCCGAGCCTCTCCTTCACCTTCGCGAAGACGAGCTTGTCGGCGATGCGCGCCTGCGCCATCAGCAGCGGCGAGGGGCGGTCGGTGCTGCTCGCGCGCGCGCCGACGCGCAACGCCCAGAGCCCGAGCGTGCGCTTGAGACCCCCGGCCCGCTCGATCTCACCGAGCGTGTTCGCATGGATCTTCTCGTAGACGCGCGGCACCGCCGGCAGGAACGTCGGCTTCGTGCGTTGCAGGGCTTCCGGCACACGCGCGACGTCGCTGACGAGCGCAACGGTGGCCCCGTTGTACGCCGATCCCTGGTGTGCGATGCGCGCAAAGCTGTGCGCCATCGGCAGAAAGAGGAGAACGGTGTCGTCCTCGCCCGTTGTCGATGTCGGCCGCGACGCGGCGGTGACGAGATTGCGGTGCGTGAGGATGACGCCCTTGGGCGGCCCCGTCGTGCCGGACGTGTAGATGAGCGTCGCGACGTCGTCCTCGGACACCGGCTGCGCCGGCGGCCCGTTATACGCACGGCCCTCGTCCTCGAACTGCGCGATCTCGGCGAAGCGGACGATCGGCCCGCTGTAGACACTCGCCACCTTTTCGTGCTGCTCGTCGTTCTCGACGAATACGAGCACCGCCTCGCAGTGTTCCAGGATGTACTTGCACTCGCTCGCGGTGTTGGAGGGGTAAAGACCGACGACGACGGCTCCGATCGACATGATCGCCCAGTCGAGGAGCAGCCACTCGAGGCGCGTCCGCGCGACGACGGCGACCGAGTCGCCGTGGCCGACGCCGCGGGCGAGGAGCGCCCGACCGAGCGCCTCGACGCGCTCGGCCGCCTCGGTCCACGGGACCTCGCGCCAGCCGTCCTCCTGCTCCTCGAGGTAGGCGGGAGTCGCGAGCCCCTTGCCGAGGACGCCCTGCCAGAGCGATGGGATCGTCGCGGCCACCAGATTTCCATCGTAATTCCAAGTAGGAATACGGGCCGACGACTAGAATTCGTCTCGTCCCATGCGCACCATCTGGAACGGATCGATCAGCTTCGGCCTCGTCAACATCCCGATCGGGCTCGCCCTGGCGACCCAACGGGACGACGTCTCGTTCCGCACCCTCCATCGGGAGTGCGGCACGCCGATCAAGCAGAAGCGGTGGTGTCCGCATCACGAGCGCGAGGTCGAGGCCGACGAGCTCGTCAAGGGGTGGGAGGTCGCGAAGGGCGAATACGTGGTCGTCGAGGAGTCCGACCTCGAGTCGGTCGCCCTCCAGCGCTCGCAGTCGATCGACATCCTCCGCTTCGTGAAGCTCGAGGACGTCGATCCCGTCTACTTCGACCGCACCTATTACCTTGCGCCGGCCGCAGCCGACGCGCAGCGTCGCCCGTACGTGCTCCTGCTCCGCGCGATGCAGGAGACCGGCATGGCCGCGGTGGGCAAGTTCGTTCTCTGGGGGAAGGAGAACCTCTGCCTGATCCGCGCCCAGGGCGAGACGCTCGCGATGGAGCTGCTCTTCTTCGCCGACGACGTGCGCTCGAAGGCGGAGATCGAGGAGGCCGTCGAGGCGACGGAAGTGCGCGACGCCGAGCTCGGCCTGGCCGAGCAGGTGATCAACTCGCTCGTCGGCGAATGGGAGCCGCAGGACTTCGAGAACGAGTACCGCCGCGACCTGAAGGCGATGCTCGACGCGAAGCTCGCCGGCGAAACGATCACGCGGCCCGAGCCGGTCGCCGAGACCCCGGTGATCGACCTGATGGAGGCGCTCCGCCGCAGCGTGGCCGAGGTGCAGGGCACCAAGAAGCCGAAAGCCGCTCCGGCAAAGAGCGGCTCTCGCAAGAAGACTGCTGCGCGGAAGTAGCCGAGCCTTCTCTCCGAGACTCGCCGGACGCGCGACGCGCGGCCGCTTCAGGGATCTTCGCGCGCGCCGGAATCCGCGCGAGCGGATTCCGGCGCTTGCGCACAACTAGTGGTGCTGGGGCATCGCCCCGAGTGCCTGGAGCTGCGCCTGGAAGAGGTGCTTGTCGATCTTTCCCTGGTAGATCGGGACGCCCTCCTGCACGCAGACCCTGATCACCTCTTGCCGTTCGATCCCGAGCTCCTTGGACAATTCCTCGGGCGTGAGGTGATTCGCCATTCGACCGGGCTCCTTCCCCAATAGCGAAAGAGACACGAAAAAACCCGCGGGCGCCGAGCGCCGAACGGGTTAGTCGCGACCCTCTCTTGTCGACCTGACGGGCATCAGTCGGCCCGCCCCACGAAAGCTTCCATCACGCCAAGAATATGCCCTGGTGAGGATGGAATCCAAACGACTCGGGGGAACCCGGTATTTCGTTGCCGGGGAGGGCCGGCCGCTCGTCCTCGTGCACGGCCTGGGCGGCTGGGCCGGGAACTGGCAGGCCGTGGCGGAGCGCCTGGCCGGCGATTTCCGGCTCGTCGTCCCGGAGCTCGCCGGCCACGGTGGCTCGGACCCGCTCCCCGGCGCAACGACCCTCGAGCCCTTCGTGGAGGCGATCTTCGAGGTCCTCGAACACGAGAACGCAGTGCCTGCGCCCTGGGTCGGCCACTCGCTCGGCGCACTCGTCGGAGTCCACGCCGCGGTGCGTCGTCCCGATGCCGTGCGGGCGCTCGTGCTTGCCGCGGCGCCGGGGATCACGTCGTCGACGCGCGTCGGCGAGTTGACCGTCACCGTGCTCGGCGCGCTTCGGCCCGGTCGCGTCGTCGGCCGTCGCAGCGCCGCCGCTGCGCGTTCGCCGCGGCTGCGGGCCCTGTTGCTCGGCGGCTGGGCGGTCGCCGATCCCGTCGGTCTCGATCCGGCGGTGGCGCGGGCGTTCTTCGCTGGGCCGCCCCAGCATCGCGACACGCTGACCGCAGGCCGGGCGCTCGTCGTCTCCGATCCTCGGCTCGTCCTCGACCGCGTGGCATGCCCGTGTCTCTGCCTCTGGGGCGCGTCCGACAACTGGGTGCCGCTGCAAGACGGGATGGAGTACGCGCGGCGCCTGCACGCAGCCGTTTCGTGCGATCGCCGACTGCGGCCACCTGTTGATCGGCGAGCGTCCCGACGCGGTCGTCGCGGCGATTCGTGAATTTCTCGATTAGACGGGTGGTTTCCGGGTAGGGGCTGAGCCGTGGAGGTGTGGCGCCAGGGGCGTGTCCGCGCCGTCGAGCGGGTCGACAGCCCGCTCGAGGCGGATGCGCGGGTGCTCGACCACCTGTCTCGGCTCGGCTGCGATCCGAACGAGCCGCGCGAATGCCGCCACTACCTGTACGTGCCAGGGGAGGTCGGCGCCGAAGAGGCGGCACGCTCGCTCAACGCGACGGACGGCTGGGATGCCGAGTACGAGCGGGTCGCCGACCTCTGGCTCGTGACGGCGACGACGTTCACCGGCCTGAACGACACCGTGCTCCGCGACACGCGGCTGCGCTTCGAGGCGCTCGCGAACATCCATCGCGGCGAGTACGACGGCTGGGAAGCGGCGGCGGACTAGAGCGTCTACAGCTTCCAGACGAGCTGTGCGACCCCTTCGCCGAGGGCGCGCGCCCGCTGCAGCACGGCCTCGCCCCAGACGAACTTCTCCTCGTGGGTGCCGCGGATCGCGGCCCAGCCGGCTAGGCCGAGGACGAATGCGATCGGGGCGGCCGCGAGCCAGATCGCCAGGACGACGACGGCCGCGACGACGGCGACGGGCGCGCGGACGACGAAGCGGAGGACCGAGCCCATGCGGCAGCAACATACGCTTTGCGCATGGCGTTGCTCACGAGCCTCCTGCGGCGGCGGGACATCTGGAAGCGGATCGGCGTCGAGCGGCTGACGGAGCCGTTGCACCTGAACGCGATCGCGCTCGGCGTCGCACTCGCCGGGTCGACGCGTGCGAAGGCGGCGTTCGACGTGCTCGTCCGCCAGCAGCACGCCTACGGCCTGCTCGATGCGGCCGACGCTGCGCGCCGGCGCGGATTGCGCCGCGTCACCGTCGTCGAGCTCGGCGTCGGCGGCGGCGCCGGGCTGCTGAACATCTGCGACCTCGCTCGCCGCGTCTCGCCCGCGACCGGGATCGAGTTCGACATCGTCGGCTTCGACACCGGCGCCGGACTGCCGCCGCCGACCGATCACCGCGACCACCCGGAGCTGTACAGCGCCGGCTCGTTCCCGCACGACCGCGACGCGCTCGAGCGCGCGCTGCCCTCGAACGCCCGTATCGTCTACGGCGATCTCCGCGAGACCATCGACCCGTTCGTCGCGACGTTGTCGCCGGACGCTCCGCTCGGATTCGCGACACTCGACGTCGACTACTACACCTCGTCGCAGTACGCGCTGCGCCTCTTTCTCGGCGACGCGCGGTGCTACCTGCCGACCGTGTGCGTGTACGTCGACGACGTCCACGAACGAACGCACACGCGCTTTGCAGGCGAGCTGCTCGCGATCGACGAGTTCAACGCGGAGCACGACCTGCGGAAGCTCGACGTCGATCGCTCGCTCGTGTATTCCCGCGTTTTCAAGCACGCCGAATGGCTGCAGCACATGTACCGTTTGCACGTGTTCGACCATCCCGAGCGCAGTGACGTGCGCGCCGAACGCGCCGTCGAAGTCGCGCCGAATCCGTATCTCTCGTGAAGCTTCTCGTTCTCGTCGCAGCGCTCGCGACGGCGCCCGCCGTTCCCGTGGCAGCGCAGCAAAGTCTCGCAGCGCGCTCGCCGCTGCTCGCGTACGTGCCGGCGTCCGCGCCGAGCCTGTACCGCTACGTCAGCTGGCGTTGGCGCCAGAACCTCGGCGAGATGCACGTCACGTTCCGCAACCGCGCCGGCGCGGCGATCGACTTCGTCGCGGAGTGGCAGTACGGCCGCTGCACAGGCGGCAAGCAGAAGACGTTCGCGTTCGACCACACGAACGTCTCGTGGTCGCAGCACGGGACGGTGCAGCGCGCATGGCGGTGCGTCCCCGCGTCCGGCATCCGGATCGAGCTCGCCGCGTCGACGGCGCAAACGACGTCCGCACTCGCGCCGTCCGCGCTCGCACGCGCGGTCGCGAGCATGCGGCACGTTCGTCTCCACTCCTAAAGGGCCGCCGGCTCGAACGGCACCACCTCCGCGAGCTCGCCGCCCTCGTCCTGCTTGGAGCCGCCGAGGAAGTCGATGCGACGCGCGACGATCTCGATCGCGTCGCGGCGACGGCCGTCCTGTTCCCACGTCCGCGACTTCAAGCGTCCCTCGATCGCGACGCGGTTGCCCTTGCGGAGATACTCGGCGCAGAGCTCCGCCTGGCGCTCCCAGGCCGTGATCCAGACGAAGTCGGCCCCGGCGTCCCTCGCGGCCCGGCCGACCGCCAACAGGAAGCTGGCGACCTTTTTCTCGCTCACCTGCTTCAGCTCGACCTCGGTGGCGAGGTTCCCGACGAGACTCACCGTGTTCATGGGGTGAAGGTAGACGGGCAATCGTCACGAAACAGTCGAGGCTTATCTGCGGCTTCCACACGTGCCACTACACTCGGGAGCGGTCATGGGCCTGTTTTCATCGCTTGGAGGATTCGGAGGCCGTGACATGGCCGTCGATCTCGGAACCGCGAACACGCTCGTCTACGTGCGCGGGCGCGGCATCGTGCTCAGCGAGCCCTCGGTCGTCGCGATCGACCAGCGCTCCGGCGAGGTGCACGCGGTCGGTGTCGAGGCGAAGCGCATGCTCGGACGCACCCCGGGAACCATTCAAGCGATCCGTCCCCTGAAGGACGGCGTCATCGCAGACTTCGACGTGACCGAGCAGATGCTCCGTCACTTCATCCAGAAGGTGCACCAGAACCGCTTCGCGCATCCGCGCGTCGTCGTGTGCGTGCCGTCCGGCGTCACGGGCGTGGAGAAGCGCGCGGTCGAAGAGGCGACGCTGAGCGCCGGCGCGCGACAGGCATACCTGATCGAGGAGCCGATGGCCGCCGCGATCGGCGCCGGGCTCCCCGTCGCGGAGCCGACCGGGAACATGATCGTCGACATCGGCGGCGGCACGACCGAGGTCGCAGTCATCTCGCTCGGCGGCATCGTCGTCTCGCAGTCGCTGCGCGTCGGCGGCGACGAGATGGACGAAGCGATCATCAATCACATCAAGCGCGACTACAAGTTGCTGATCGGTCAGCAGACGGCCGAAGAGATCAAGCTCGAGATCGGTTCCGCGTTCGACCTGAAGGAAGAGCTGCAGGCGGAAGTGCGCGGCCGCGACATGCTCACCGGACTGCCGAAGACCGTCATCCTCACGAGCGAGGAGATCCGCCGCGCGCTCGACGAGCCGGTGACGCAGATCATCGAGGCGATCAAGTCGACGCTCGACAAAACTCCGCCGGAGCTCGCGGCCGACATCATGGATCGCGGGATCGTGCTCGCCGGCGGCGGCGCGCTCCTCAACGGTCTCGACGAGCGTTTGCGCCACGAGACGCAGATGCCCGTCCATCTGGCCGAGAGCCCGCTCACCTGCGTCGCGGTCGGCTCCGGGCGCAGCCTCGAGGAGTTCGAGGCGATCCACCGCTCGAACCGGGCGCGAGCCCGCGGTCGCAACGGCCGCCGCTACTAGGCCCTCCCGTCCCGGGGAATAGGACCCGCCCCGCCGGACGGGGCGATACCCTAGGCGCGTGGCTTCCCGCGACCGCACCGCGCGCGTGGCGGTGCTGGGCACGTCGGTCCAGCGCTCCAGGAATGAACGCCGCCCCAGCCGGGGCCGGTCCGCGCACGTCCGCAGGGTCGTCCTGCTCGGGCTCGTGCTCCTCGCGCTCGTTCTCCTGACCGTCTCGTTCCGGTCGCCGACGGGCGGCGCACTGCACGACGCGCAGGGCTACGGCGCAAGTGCGCTGCGTCCGTTCCAGGTCGCCGCCGAGCGCGTTGCGCGTCCCTTCCGCGACGCGTACGACTACGTCAGCGGACTGACCGGCGCGAAGTCGGAGAACAAGAAGCTCCATCGCGAGGTCCGCCAGTTGCGTGCGCAGTACGTCGCGAACCTCGCGGCCGCGAGCCAGCTGGCCGAGTTCAAGGCGCTGTTGCACTTCGAAGAGCTGAAGACGTTCCCGAAGAACTTCCGTCCGGTGAACACGACCGTCATCTCGTTCCCCGGCACGTTCGCGCAGCAAGTGACGATCGCCGCCGGCAGCAGCAGCGGTCTACGCATGAACACGCCGGTCGTCACGGCCGACGGGCTGATCGGGCGAGTCACGAACGTGACGCCGCACACCGCACAGGTGACGCTGCTCAGCGATCCGCAGAGCTCCGTGCCCGCAGTCGACGTCACGCACCACATCAGCGGCCTGATCCGCCGCGGCCCACGCGGCACGTTCGACCTCGACCGGGTGCCGAAGGAGGCGATCGTCAAGAAGGGCGACGTCATCGTCACGCGCGGCACCGTCGACAGAAGACTCCCCGACTACTACCCGTACGGCATCCCGATCGGCACCGTCCTGTCGGCGTCGCCGAGCGACATTGCGACGTTCTTGACCGTGCAGGTCACGCCGTACGCGCGGTTCGACCAGCTCGACGCGGTCGCCGCACTCGTCCCGAAGAAGTGAGCGGCGTCGACGGCCTCAAGGCCGCGGCACTGCTCTTCGTCGCGGCGATCTTCCAGGTATCGATCTTCTCGCAGGCGCGCGTGCTCGGCGGCGAGCCGGACATCCTGCTGGTCACGCTCGTCGCGGTCGCACTGCTGCGCGGCTCGATGTTCGGCGCGCTCGGCGGCTTCTTCGGCGGACTGGTCGTCGACACGGCGACGCTGTCGAAGCTCGGACTGACGTCGCTCGTGCTCACTCTCGCCGGCTACTGGATCGGACGCTACGGCGAGACGACGGGGCGCGACCGCGTACACGCGCCGTTCCTCTCCGTCGCGGTGACGACGGTGCTGTATGCGTTCGGCGTGCTCATCGTGCTCTTCGTGCTCGGCGAGCCGGCGCCCGCGGGCCCGATGGTGCGCGGGCTCGTGCCGTCGATCGTCCTCAACCTGGTTCTGACGGCGCCGGTGTACTGGCTCGTCCGCCGCTTGCTGCGCCCGCTCGATCACGGGGACTACGCGACAGAGGTGCAGCTGCTTGGCTAGCACGACGACGGAACGTCCGGCGGTCGAGCCGGCTCCCGAGGCGGAGCCGGAGCTCGTCGCCCCGTGGCGCAGCCCGCGCCTCCTGACGAGGGTCGGGCTGTTGACGGCGATCCTGCTCGTCATCTTCGCCGCTCTCTTCCTGCGGCTCTGGGCGTTGCAGGTCCTGTCGGGGACGAAGTACGTCGACCAGGCGCGCGCGAACTCGTTCCGGGCGGTGCCCGTGCTCGCGCCGCGCGGCCAGATCATCGACCGCAACGGCCACGTCCTCGTCGGCAACCGGCAGGCGACGACCGTGCAGGTCTGGCCGTCCGACCTGCCGAAGTCGCGGTACGGCGAGCTCAAGCGACTGTCGGAGCTGACGCAGGTGCCGCTGCGCGAGATCGTGCGCGGGATCGCGCGGCGCCGCAGCGACCCGCTGACGCCGGTGACCGTCCGGACGGATGTGAGCGAGGGGCTCGTCGCCTATCTCTCCGAGCACGAGGCGGAGTTCCCCGGCGTCACGACGGGCCGCACGTATCTGCGGCGCTATCCGTACGGGACGCTCGCGTCGCAGGTGCTCGGCTACGTCGGTGCGATCACCAGGTCACAGCTCGCCTCGCTCGGCCACCGGTACGGCCTGCAGGATCAGATCGGCCAGGCCGGCGTCGAGTCCGCATACGACAGCTACCTCCGCGGCACGGACGGCACCGCGAAGCGCAGCCTCGACGCGCTCGGCCGGCCGCGCAGCGCGCTGCAGGTCACGGCGCTGCCGAAGCCGGGTGCCGCCGTCCGCCTGACGCTGTCGCTGCCGCTGCAGGAGGCGGCGGAGCGGGGCTTGGACGAGGGGATCCGGCTCGCCCGCGCCGACGGACAGTGGGCGGCGGCCGGCGGCGCGATCGTCGCCCTCGATCCGAACGACGGCTCGATCCTCGCGATGGCGTCGTCGCCGACGTACCCGCCGGCCGTGTACAGCGGCCGCGTCACGCAGCGGGCCCTTGCCGCGCACGGCCTCACCGCGAAGACGGCTGCGGCCGCCAACTATCCCTCGCTCGACCGCGCGACGATGGCGCTCTATCCACCGGGGTCGACGTTCAAGCCCGTCACGGCCCTCGCTGCGATGCAGGAGCACCTGGTCTCGCCCTACTCGTACCTGCCGTGCACAGGAACGTACGTGTCGCCGGACGACAAGTCGCATCACCCGTTCCACAACTGGGACCCGAACGTCAACCAGCAGATGGACATGCCGACCGCGCTCGCGTATTCGTGCGACACCTACTTCTACCAGCTCGGTAACGCGTTCTTCGAGCTCCCGAAGGACCGCAAGCAGCCGCTGCAGGACTGGGCGAGGCTCTTCGGCTTCGGCGCGAAGACCGGTGTCGACGTCGGTCCGGAAGAGGCGGGGCTCGTGCCGACGATCGGCTGGCGCAAACGCGAGTTCTCGCAACGCCGCGACCCGTGCTGCTGGCAGGTCGACCAGCTGTGGAAGCCGGGCAACTCGATCCAGCTCGCGATCGGCCAAGGCGACCTGCTCGTGACGCCGCTCCAGATGGCGCGGCTGTACGCGCTGATCGCAAACGGCGGCGATCTCGTCACCCCGCACGTGCTGATGGACGTCGAGAACCCGAACCACACCGTCGTGCCGACGCCCGCGCTGCCGTCGCCGAAACCGGTCAGCGGTCTCGACCCCGCCGCGATCCAGGTCGTGCGGCAGGGCCTGTGGGAGGCGACACACCTCACCTTCGGAACCTCCTATCCCGTGTTCGGCCAATTCCCCGTGTCGATCGCCGGCAAGACGGGAACGGCGGAGAAGCTCGTACAGCTCCCCGGCTTCACGGGGATCAAGGACCAGGCCTGGTGGTGCGGCTACGGGCCGACCGACAAGCCGACCCTCGTCGTCTGCGCCGTGATCGAAAACGGCGGCCACGGCGGGGTCGCGGCCGCTCCGGCGGCGGCGGAGGTCTTCGCGTCCTACTTCCACGTGAAGATTCAACAGACGATCAGCAAGCACTCCGATTGATGGGCACGATGGACTGATGCTCGAGTACGCAGGCTCACAGAGCAGGGGCGTCACCCGCCGCCGCGACGAGGGCGTCGCGCTCGCCGGCGTGCTCCGCTCGCTGGACTGGCTGCTGATCCTCGGGGTCGCCGGCCTCGTCGCGGTCGGCCTCTGGGCGATCTCGGGCGTGACGCGGTTCGACGTCGGCGGCAACCCCGACTACTACCTCAAGCGCCAGATCGCCTACGTCTGCGTCGGCGTCGTCGCGCTCGTGATCGGGCTGATCGTCGACCCGGACGTCTATCGCCGCTTCTGGCGGCCGATCTTCTTCTCGACGATCGGGCTGATCGCGATCGTGCTCGTCGTCGGCCGGGCGGCCCGCGGCTCCACGCGGTGGATCAACGTCGGCTTCTTCACCTTCCAGCCGTCGGAGTTCGGGAAGCTGCTCGTCGTCCTCGCAATCGCCGGTTTCATCGCCGACCGTGCGCGCGCCGCCGCCGATCCCTCGGTGACGCTGCGCGTGCTCGGGCTCGGCGTCGTCCCGATCCTCCTCGTCTTCGCGCAGCCGGACCTCGGCACCGCGCTCGTCTACGCGGCGGCGCTCGGCGCGATGCTCTTCGTCTCGGGCACGCCGTGGCGCCAGCTCGCGGTGCTCGGCGGGCTCGCGGCGCTCCTCGTCAGCGTCGTCCTGTGGATCGGCCCGTCGATGGGCGTCAACTTCCTGCACGGCTACCAGAAGTCGCGCCTGACCTGCTTCGTGCATCCGCAGAAGTGCTCGGTCGATGCCCGCTACAACCTCGAACAGTCGATCGCGGCCGTCGGCTCGGGCGAGGTGAACGGCCGCGGCGTCAAGAACGCGACGCAGACGCGCCTCAACTTCCTGCCGGAGCACGGCACCGACTTCGTCTTCGCGTCGTTCGCGGAGCAGCGCGGGTTCGTGGGCGCGTCGCTCCTGCTCGCGCTCTACCTGCTCGTTCTGTGGCGCGGCCTGCGCATCGTCACGGTGGCCCGCGACCTCTACTCCGCGATCGTCGCGGGCGGCATCGTCTTCGCGCTCCTCTTCCAGATCTTCGTGAACGTCGGGATGACGATGGGGATCGCGCCGATCACGGGTATCCCGTTGCCGTTCGTGAGCGTCGGCGGGTCGTCGATGATCGCGAACCTCGCGGCGGTCGGGGTGCTGCTCGCGATCCACGGTCGTGGCCGCGTGGCGCGCAATCCGCGCAGACGGTGAGCGGCCTGCCGGTTCGCATCGGCACGCTGCGCGCGCTCGTCAAGGAGATCAACGTCTCCGCGCAGGCCGGCAAGCCGCTGATCGTCGGCGGACCGGCCGCCCTCGCGCAGACCTTGCGCCGCGAGCTCGGTGTGAGCGGGGGCGACGACCCGCGAGGCGCCGCCGTCTACGTGCACATCTGGGGCGGCCACGACGACGAAGCTGCGCTGAAGCGCGCGCGCCGGGCGCGGGTGCCGATCGTGGCGCTCGCGCCGCCGGAGGTCGACGACGTCCCCTTCGTGCTCGCGACGGACGTCGTCCGGCTGCAGCCCGGACACGGATTTCCGCTCGAGGCGCTGGCGACGGCGATCGCGGGCCGGCTCGGTGAGGAGGCCGCGCCGCTCGCAGCGCGCGTGCCGCTGCTACGCCGCGCGGTCGCCGAAGAGTTGATCGCGAGCTTCGCGCGCCGCAACGCCCTGGTCGCCGTCGCGGTGTTCATCCCCGGCGTCGACCTGCCCGTCCTCGTGCGAAACGAGCTGCGGCTCGTGCTCCGGCTCCACCAGGCCTACGGGCACGACGTCGATCCGCGTGCCCGCCTGCCCGAGATCGGCGTCACCTTCGCCGCCGGTGTCGGGCTGCGCGCCGTGGCGCGCGAGCTCCTGGATCTCGTGCCGGTAGCGGGGTGGGCTGTAAAGGGCGCCGTTGCGTACGCGGGCACGAGAGCGCTCGGCGAGGCCACGCTCCGACGGCTCGAAATGGGGGCTCCAGGCCGCCACTGACTAGGCGGCGGCGGGGCGCAGCTTCGCGCGCCGTGCCTTGATCGCGCGCAGGCGTTGCGAGAGCCGGGCCCAGGCCCACGGCTCGACCTCGCGGTAGCGAGCCTCGGACTGCGACCGCGTCGCCTCGAGATACTCGAACCAGGCGTCCGCCTCCTCGATCAACAGCACTTCTTCGGCCTCGCGCTTCCCCGTCACGGCTCATTGACCTCCGGGTCGTGGATGGCCGGATCGTAGGACCCCCGCCGGACGGCATCCCCGGCGGCGCCGGAGCCGCTGATACCCTGGGGAGCGGCCCATGCCGAAGTTTTTCGTACATAGCGCGCGCGCATCCACCGTGGCTGCAGCGCCGCTCCACCTCGAAGGAGTTTCTCTTTGCCCTGGTTCCGTCGACGGAAATCCGATTCCGACGTCCCTGCGGCTGCAGTCGAGGAGACTGCGCCGCGTCCCGAGCCCGCAGTAGTCGCCGCGGAGCCGGCCGACTCGGCCGCTCCGGACACATCCGATTCCACCAAGCCCAAGCGCCGCAGAGGCTCGCGCGGCGGGCGCAACCGCAAGAAGCCCGGCGAGGCCGTCGCCGCGGCCGCGGAGACCGCCGACGCGCCGGCCAAGAAGCCGGCCGCGCGCCGGCAGCCTGCCGAGAAGAAAGCCGTGTCGCAGCGGCAGGAGCGCCGGCGCAACGAGCCGCGCCGCCGGCGTGAGCCGCCGCGCCGCGCACCGCTGCCGGCGGCCAAGCGCGAGCTCGTCGTCTCGGTCGACGTCGGCGAACAGCGCGTCGCCGTCCTCGAGGACGGGCGCGTCGCCGAGGTCTACCTGGAGCGGCCCGACCGCCGCTCGATCGCCGGCAACATCTATCTCGGCCAGGTCGACAACGTGCTGCCCGGGATGGAGGCCGCGTTCGTCGAGATCGGCCTCGAGAAGAACGGCTTCCTCTACGTCGACGAGATCGTCGGCCCCGAGCTGGAGCGCGGCCACGGCCGCAAGATCCAGGACCTGATCAGCAAGGGCCAGCAGATCCTCGTCCAGGCGGTGAAGGACCCGATGAAGACGAAGGGCGCGCGCCTGACGACGCAGATCTCGCTGCCCGGCCGCTTCGTCGTCTTCGTCCCGCAGGGCGAAGGGCTCGGCGTCTCGCGCCGGCTCGACGACGACGAACGCCAGCGCCTGAAGGACATCCTCAAGAAGCTCGATCTGAAGACGGGCGGGATCATCGTTCGCACCGCCGCCGAAGGCGCGTCCGAAGAAGACATCGAACGCGACCTCGTCTTCCTCCAGCGCCTCTGGAAGTCGATCGAGGCGAAGGCGAAGGAGGCCAAGGCGCCCGAGCTCATCTACCAGGAGGCCGAGCTGCCGCTGCGCGTAACGCGCGACCTCTTCACCGGCGACTTCGAGAAGGCGTACATCGACAACGACCAGGCGTACAAGCGCATCACCGGCTATCTGAAGAAGACCTCGCCGCACATGGTCGAGCGGGTCGTCCGGTACCGCGATAAGCCGCCGCTGATGGAGTCGTTCGGCGTCGAGCAGGAGATCAAGTCGACGCTCTCGCGCCGGGTCGATCTGCCGTCGGGCGGGTATCTGATCTTCGACTACGCCGAGGCGTTCACCGTCATCGACGTGAACACCGGCCGTTTCGTCGGCTCGCGCGGCAAGAACGCGGGCGGACGGCTCGAGGACACGATCACGAAGAACAACCTGGAAGCCGTCAAGGAGGTCGTGCGTCAGCTGCGCCTGCGCGACATCGGCGGGATCATCGTCATCGACTTCATCGACATGGCGAACCCGAAGAACCGCGCCACCGTCGAGGAGGCGCTCCGCACCGAGCTCGAGCGCGATCGGACGAAGACGTACGTCGTCGAGATTTCACCGCTTGGCCTCGTCGAGATGACGCGCCAGAACGTCACGGACGGTCCGCGCGAGGTGATGACGCGGAAGTGCCCGACGTGCGGCGGCGACGGAATCGTCTACTCGGAGGCGTCGGCCGCGCTCGACGTCGAACGGCGTCTGCGGTCGCTCGCGACCGGCGCCCGCTCGCAGGCGTTCAAGGTCGAGCTCGCTGCACCGATCGCGTCGGCGCTCATCGGACCCGGCGCGCGCAGGTTGATGGAGCTCGAGTCGCTGACGAAGCGGCGTTTCTTCCTCACCGGCAAGCCGGACATGCACAGCGACCACTTCGTCGTCCTCGGCGAGGGCAAGCTCGCCGACGTCGCGCCGACCGGTCCGGTCGACGAGGGGGCGGAGCTGATGGTCGAGCTCGTGGAGGTCGACCGCCACGACGGCGCGGCCGCGGTCGCGAAGGTGGACGGCATCGACGTCTGCGTCGGCGAGGCCGCGGAGCTCGTCGGCAAGAAGGTCAAGGTCAAGGTCGAGCGCGTGTTCGAGGGCATCGCCTACGCATCGCTCGTCCGTCGGGCGACGAAGAAGCCCGTGGAGCCCTTGACCGCGGAGGGCGAGGCCGAGAAGCCGACGCGCAAGCCGCCCGCCCGCAAGGCGGACGCGGCCGCCGAGGTCGAGGCCGAGGACGGCGTCGTCGACGAGATCGACGAGGAGATCGAGGAGGGCGTCGAGGAGGCGCCCGCGGCTGCAGGCGCCGCTGCGACGACGGCCGCCGCGAAGAAGAAGACACGGCGCGGCACCCGCGGCGGCAAGAACCGGAAGAAGAAGCCGGCGGCCGCAGACGCAGCGGTGGACGAGGCGGCGCAGCCACCGGAGGTGCCCAAGGAGGCCGAGAAGGCCGAGAAGGTCGAGAAGGTCGAGAAGGTCGTGACCATCCACCTGCCGCCCGAGGATCTCGGCGAGGAGCCGTCGGAGAACGGCGATACGCCCGCAACGCCGGCGCGGAAGCGGACACGGCGGGGCTCGCGCGGCGGCAAGAACCGCCGCAAGCGCGAGGCCGCTGCTGCCTCGGACGGGGCCGAGCCGGTCGCTGCGGCCGAGGAGAAGCCCGAGGACTTCGACTACGTCCCCATGTCCCAATGGGGCGACGAATTCGAGTAATCCGCGAGTTCGCTACACTGGCGACCGCCCGAAAGTCGGGCATTTTCCTTGCTATGAGCTACGCGATCATCACCGTCGGCGGCAAGCAGTACCGCGTCCAGGAGGGCGAGCGCCTGCTCGTGGACCGGGTCAAGACCGAGACCGGCAAGACGTTCAACCCGCGCGTCCTGCTGATCGGCGGCGACGGCAGCACCGAGTTCGCGCCGACCACGACGGTCACCGCACGGGTCGTCGATCATGTGCTCGGCGAGAAGATCCGCATCGGCAAGTACCGCCAGCGCACCGGCTACAAGCGCCACAACGGGTTCCGCAGCAGCCTGACCCAGATCGAGATCGAGTCGATCGGCGGCGGCGCGAAGAAGGCGGCGGCCGCGGCAAAGCCGAAGGCGGCGGCTGCCCCGACGCCCGAGCCGCCCAAGGCCGCTCCGGCGGAAGCCGCTGCGCCGGCGCGCACCGCGCATCCGCCGAAGGACTACGACGAGCTGACCGTCGCCCAGATTGCGGAGCAGGCGTCGAGCTGGCGCCGCCCGAATCTCGAAGCTGCGCTCGAGCACGAGCAGGCGAATGCGAACCGCAAGGGCGCGATCGCCGCGCTCGAGTCGGCGTTGAAAGAGAAGGAGAGCCACTAATGGCGCACAAGAAAGGCCTCGGCTCGTCGCGCAACGGCCGTGACTCGAACCCGAAGATGCTCGGCGTCAAGCTGTTCGCAGGCCAGGACGTGTCGGCCGGGATGATCCTCGCCCGCCAGCGCGGCACGCGCTTCCGCCCCGGCCCGGGTGCGGGAATCGGGAAGGACGACACGATCTTCGCCATGCGCGACGGTGTCGTCGCCTTCCGGACGAGCGGCGAGAAGCGCTTCATTTCCGTCGTCGACTCGTCGACGACGGAGGCATAGGAACGCTGCACGCGGAGGAGCGCGGCCTTCCGCGTTTCGCCCGCTTCTAGGCTTGGCGCGATGTTCCACGACCGCGCACGATTGACCGTCATCGCCGGCAAGGGCGGCGACGGGTCGATGCACTTCCGGCGCGAGAAGTTCGTGCCGAAGGGCGGCCCCGACGGGGGTGACGGCGGCGACGGCGGCGACGTCGTCCTCTACGCCGACCCGCAGCGCCGCGACCTCTCCGGCTTCCGGCCGAACCAGAAGCTGCGCGCCGAGCGCGGCGGCAACGGCGGAGCCAGCCGCTCGAACGGCGCCCGCGGCGCCGATGCGGTGCTCGCGCTTCCCGTCGGCACACAGGTGCTCGACAGCGAGGAGCGCCTGATCGCCGACCTCGCGCATCCCGGTGCGCGCGTCGTCGTCGCGAAGGGCGGCAGTGGGGGACGCGGCAACGTCCACTTCGCGGGCCCGACGCGGCAGACGCCGAAGTTCGCAGAGATCGGGATGCCGGGAGAGGAGGGGGAGATCGTCCTCCACCTGAAGCTGCTCGCGGATGCAGCGCTCGTCGGCTTCCCGAACGCCGGCAAGTCGTCCCTGCTGGCACGGATCTCGAACGCACGTCCGAAGGTGGCGGACTATCCCTTCACGACGCTCGCGCCGAACCTCGGCACGGTCGAGGCAGCCGACGGCCGTCAGCTGACGGTCGCCGACGTGCCCGGCCTGATCGAGGGGGCGAGCGCCGGCGTGGGCCTGGGGCACGAGTTCCTCGCGCACCTCGAGCGCACGCGTCTGCTCTTGCACGTGATCGACTCGTCCGAGGACGACGTCGAAGAGCGTTGGCGGACGATCGACGGCGAGCTTGAGGCCTACGGGGCCGGGCTCGACACGCGACCGCAGGTCGTCGTGCTGAACAAGATCGATCTCTCTCCCGAGCTGCCGGACTTCGACGTGGACGACGGGCGGATCGTCGGCGTGTTCCGCGTCTCGGCGGCGACCGGCGCCGGAATCGACGAGCTCGAGCGCGCGCTCTTCACCCTCGTGCCGCCGGAGGAAGTCGTGCCGACCGCACCGGGCGACGACGCAGAGCTCGTCGACTACCTCGTCTACCGGCCGCAGCCGGCGCGTCGCGCCTTCCGCGTGTTCCGAACCGAGAGCGGTTTTCGCGTCACCGGCACGCCTCCGGCCGGGGACGTGCTCGAGCGGATTCTTCGCAGTGCAGGCGCGCGCGAGGGCGACGAGGTCGAGGTCGGCGACCAGACCCTCGAGTGGCAATGAGGGTCGCCGCGCTCTACGACGTGCACGGCAACGCGCCGGCGCTGCGCGCGGTGCTGGACGAGCTCGGCGACGTCGATGCGATCGTCTTCGGCGGCGACCTTCTCTGGGGCCCGTGGCCGGGCAAGACGCTCGAGCTCGCGCAATCGGTCGGCGATCGCGCGCGCTACATCCGCGGGAACTGGGAGCGCTACCTGCTCGAGGGGAAGGATGAGTGGACGGCGCAGCAGGTGGCGCCGCACGAGGTGCGGGACTGGCCGGAGACACTGGCGCTCGACGGCGTTCTCTACTGCCATGCGACACCCGTGAGCGATGTCGCGGTCGTCGTGCCGCAGCTCGAGACGTCCGACTGGAGTGCCTTCACGGGCCCACTTGTCGTCTGTGGACACACGCATGTGCAGTTCGACATCGAGAGCAACGGGACGCGAATCGTCAATCCGGGCAGCGTCGGTCTGCCGAACGTCCGCGCCGGCGCGTCGTGGGCGCTGCTCACGGACGGCGACGTCGAGCTGCGGACGACCGAGTACGACACTGTCGCAACCGCCGGCGCGATGCGTGCGACCGCGTTTCCGGAAGCGGAGGAGTTCGCGGAGATCATCGTCACGCCGCCGACGATCGAGCAGCTCATGGAGGAGCTGCCGTGACGGGACTCTACGGCGGCGCATTCGACCCGCCGCACAACGGCCACGTCGCGCTCGCCGCCGGAGCGAAGCGGACGTTCGACCTGCCGCGGCTGCTCGTGCTCGTCTCGGAGAGCCCGGGGCACAAGTCGACGCAGTCGCCCGCCGCCGTCCGGCTCGAGCTCGCGCGGGCGGCGTTCCCCGACGACGACGTCCGGCTCGATCCGTACCCGCGCACGATCGACCTACTCCGCGCGGAACGGTTCGACGAGCCGCTGTTCGTGCTCGGCGCCGACGAGTTCTGCGCTTTCGGCTCGTGGAAGGAGCCGGACGAGGTGCTCGAGCTGGCGGAGCTCGCGGTCGGCACGCGGCCCGGATTCCCCCGCGAGCGCCTCGACTCGGTGCTCGCATCGCTGCGGCGCCCGGAGCGGGTCAACTTCTTCGAGATCGAGCCGAATCCCGCCTCCTCGACGGCGATCCGCGCAGGGGAGGCGGCCGACCTTCTCGTCCCGCCGGCCGTCGCGGCCCTCATCCGCCAATTTGGCCTCTACACTGATTCGTAGCTTGGATTCACTCGAACAGGCACGGCGGATCGCGGCGCTCGCACAGGAGAAGCTCGCGGAGGACGTCCTCGTCCTCGACATGCGCTCGGAGTGCACCTTCACCGACTACTTCGTGATCGCGACGGGCCGGAATCCCCGGCAGACGGTTGCGATCTACGACGAGGTGCACGAGACGCTGAAGCGCGAGACCGGCGCGATCCCGCGCACCGTCGACGGAGTGCGGGAGGGGACCTGGATCCTCGCCGACTACCTCGACGTCGTCCTGCACGTCTTCACCCCCGAGGCGCGGGAGTACTACAAGCTCGAAGACCTATGGGGCGATCTGCCCGCGGTCGAGCTCGACGCCGCCGCTAGCGCGTAGCGCCGTCTCGGGTCAGCACGACGTTCGTCGGTGCGGCAGGCAGCCCGGTCACGAGGGTCTTCCCGATCCTGATGTCGAGCGCGAGCGGGCGGCCCATGCGCATCCAGATCGCGCGGCCGAGGCCGTATTTGAGGAAGTGGCCCGGTTCGAGGGTGCCTCGGAAGATCTCCTTCCCGCTCTGCCCGCCGACGCGGATCGAGAGCCACGAGCCGTCGCGGACCGCGCGGATCACGGTGTAGGTCGGCTTCGGCGCAAGGGCCGGCTTCGATCGCCGCACGACGACGTGCGTCGCGTGCCGGCGGACAGCTTTCGGGGCCGCGACCGCCGCGTCGATCGTCGGGCGGTCGGGCGCGCCGGCGTCGCGCCAGACCGCAAGGCCCGCGACCGCGGCGCCCACGAGCACGATCGCGCCGATCGTCCGAAACAGGATTCCGCCGCCCCGGCCGCGCCTGTTGAGGACCTCGGGGACGAACGGCTCCTCGTCGTGCTGCGCGACCCGCGCGTTGTATTCGTCGATGTAGAGCTGGCCGTTCAGGCCGAGGAATTCGGCGTACGTCCGCAGGAAGCCCTTCGTGTAGGCGTCGCCCGGGAGCATGTCCCAGCGCTCTTCCTCGAGCGCCGTCAGGTACCGCTCGCGGATCCGGACAGCCTTGTGGACATCCGCTGGGGAAAACCCGCGGCGCGTTCGTGCTTCGCGGAGGCTGGGGCCGATCTGGAACATGCGGCGGTGACTCCCGATTGTCGCTGAACCTGTGGAACAAACCAAGCGCCGCAGCGTGGAGAACGCTGTGGATTCTTCGCCAGTGAGTTCGGCGCACCTGCTCGAAAAGGAAAGCCCCCTAGCGGGGGCTTCGACGAGAGTGGAGCCGAGGGGGCTCGAACCCCTGACCTTCTGGCTGCCAGCCAGACGCTCTCCCAGCTGAGCTACGGCCCCACGCGCGAGCTCCAGTCTAGCCGCCGATTCCGCGGTTCCCCGCCGAGTGGAGGCACACCACCAACCGGTTTACACCGGTCACGTCCTCTGCGACCATGGCGCCCGTGGACGCGGCCGAAATAGGCACGAACGCGCCGCGTGCCGAGTCGCGCGCCGAGCGTGCGCTCGTTCCCGCGAAGTACGCCCTGAGGCGCGTGCGCCGCAACGGCCCGCGCACCCTCGTCGCCGCGCTCGGGATCGCGATCGGCGCCGCCGTCCTCGCGCTGACCCAGATCGGCTCGACGGCGGTGCAGGACCGAGCCGTCCAGCGCGCGCTCGGTGAGCTGCAGCCGTCGGACCGCGCGATCCAGGCGGTGTGGAGCGGCGTCCCCGCCCAGTCGTCGCTCTCCCTGACCAAGCTCGACCGACTCGCACGCGCGGCGACCACGCCGATCATCGGGCGGCCGCCCTTCCGCGTCGAGGTCTTCCGCCAGGCGACGTGGGGCGGCGCCTTCGTCAACCTCGGCGCCGTCGACAACCTGCACCAGTGGATCCGGATGGTGCACGGGCGCGTGCCGAAGCCGTGCCAGCCGGGCGATTGCGAGCTCGTGCAGATCGGCGGCGCGAAGGTGACACCCCACATCCGCGGCCTGTACGTCGTCGGCCGCGCGACGTTCAAGCCGGGCGCACCGCTCGCCCAGTACTTCGGCGCCGGAGGCGACCGGCGGCCGCCGATCCTCGTCGCCAGCGGGGTGCTTCGCTTCTCGCGCTTTCCGCTGCCGGACGCCGCGCTCGTCGCGCGCACGTACGGCTGGATCGTTCCCGTCGCGCCGAACACCGTCCACGATTGGCAGCTCGCGTCGCTCTCGCTGCGGATCGACCAGGCGCAGGCGGATCTCGAGCGACGCTCGGACATCTTCAGCATCGCCGGCCCGACGGACACGATCGCGTCGATCCGCGCCACGAGCCGCGTCGCAGCGGAACGGTTGCTCATCCTCGGCGGCGACGCCGCAGTGCTGCTCCTCGGCTTTGCCGTTCTCGCCAGCGCCCGCTTGCGACGCGACCACCGCGAGGTCCGCCAGCGGTTGACATGGGCGGGCGCGACCCGCGCGCAGATCTTCGCCGTCGCGGCGACGGAGTCCGTCGTCATCACCGTCGCTGCGAGTGTCGTGGGCTGGCTCGCCGGCACCGGCGCCGGCGCACTGCTTGCCCGCGATCTCTCGGCGCCCGCCTCGCTGACGGTCACGCATTCGCTCGCCACAGGGCGCACGCTCGGGATTGCGCTCGGCCTGGCTGCCTTGACGGCGCTCGTCATGCTCGTCGCGCTTCGGTCGGACGAGCTCACAATCGGCGGCGCGCGTATCACGGTGGTCGACACGGCCGCGGTCGGCGCCCTCGCGGCGGTGTTGCTCGCACTGGCGCGCGGCAAGGCAGACGCATCGTCGCTGCAGCAGGGAGGGACCGGCGTGCTCCTCCTCCTGTTGCCGGCACTCGTCCTGTTCGTGCTCGCCGTCGCAGCCGCTCGCATCCTCGGCCCTCTTCTGCGCGCCCTCGAGTGGTCGTCGCGCCGCATGTCCGCGTCGCTGCGCATCGCGCTCCTCTCGCTTGCGCGTGCGCCGGGTGAGGTGGCGCTCGCCGTCGTCTTCTTCGTGCTCAGCGTCGGCATCGCGGTCTTCGCGCTCGCGTACCGCGCGACGCTCGTCCAAGGGGAGAGCGACCAGGCGCGCTATGCCGTGCCGGCGGCCTACGTCCTGCAGGAGGATCTGACGCGGCTCGTCACGATCCAGCAGGCGGCATCGGACGTCCCGGGCACGCGGGTCCTGCGCGACTCGGGAACCGCGAGCGGAGGCGGCGACTTCACGCTCCTCGCCTTGCCCGCGGGTGCACTGCCGCACATCGACGGCTGGCGCAGCGACTTCTCGGAGCGGAGCCCGTCGCAGCTCGCTGCGCTGATCCGGCCGCACACGTCGATGAAGCTCAACGGCGTGGCGGTGCCGCAGACGTTCCGGTTCACGATCACGGGGGACCGGATCGGTGTCGCACTCGTCGTCCTCGATCCGCGCGGCGACTTCACGCAGATCGACCTCGGCGAGCACGGCCCGGGGACATATACGAAGCCGACGCACCTGCGGCGCGGGAAGCTGATCGCGGTGCGGCTGTCGTTCCCGAACGTCGCCGCGTATGTCGCGAGCCACAAGGAGGCTGAGACGTCCCAGGTGGTCGCTGACGCATCCGTCGGCACGCTCCGCATCCCGGAGCACTGGCTCGGCTTCGGCGGCATCCGCGTCGACGCGCCCGGGACGTATCACTACGTCGTCAACCGCGCGAACGACAGCATCATCCGGCCGAGCCAGCCGTCCGACGGCCAACTCGTGCCGGTCATCGCGTCGCCGTCGCTCGGGAAGATCGGCGCGACCGTCGGCCTCCGTGTCTCCGACACGGTCCTGCCGGCGACGATCGTCGCGCACACCCGCTACTTCCCCTCGGTCGACGGGAACGTCGTCGTGGCCGACCTCCCGACATGGCTCGCCGCGGTGAACGCCGCCGAGCCCGGCGTGGCGACTCCGTCGGAGATCTGGGCAGCGCAGCCGCCTGTGCGGTCGCTGCCGCTGCAGATCACGTCGCAGAGCGCCGAGCTCTCGCTGCTGCGCGGCGATCCGATCGCCCGCGGTGCGATCGCGCTCTTGCTGATCGTCGCGCTCGTCGCGCTCGCGCTTGCGGCCGCGGGCCTCGTCCTCACCGTCCTCGGCGACCGGTCCGGCGAACGAGCGTCGCTGACCGACCTGTCGGTGCAGGGAGCGACCCCGGCCCAGCTGCGGCTCCACCTACGGCTCCGCGCGGCCGTGGTCGGCGTCCTCGGGATCGGGGGCGGGCTCGGCGCCGGCGCGATCGTGGGCACGCTCGTCGTCGCCGTGGTCACGGTCACGGCGGGTGCGCAGCAAGCCGCCCCGCCGCTCGCGCGCATCTTCGACTGGCCGCTGATCGCGGCCGCGCTCGGCGTGGTCGTCGTCGTCTCCGCGCTCGGTGTGCGGATGGTGACGCGTCGATGAGCCTCGTCGAAGCACGCGATCTCTACCGGCTCTATGCGACGGCTCAGGGGACGGCCGTCGCGCTCCAGGGTCTGAGCCTCGACGTGCGCGCCGGCGAGCTGCTCGTCGTCTTCGGGCCGAGTGGGTCGGGGAAGACGACGCTTCTCCGCATCCTCGCCGCACTCGACCGGCCGACGGCCGGGTCGGTCCGCGTCGCGCAGCACGACCTGCGCACGTTGCGCGGCCGTGCATTGCTCGAGTACCGCTCGCGCACGCTCGGCTACGCAGACCAGCACTACACGCGTGCGCTCGCCCCCGAGCTGACCGTGCGCGAGCTCGTCGGGCTCCGGCTCGCCCTGCACGGCGTCGATCGGGGGGAACGGAACGAGGCCGCGGAGGGGCTCCTCGAGCGAATCGGGCTCGCCGATCGCGCGGAGGCATATCCGCACGAGCTCTCCGGCGGACAGCAGCAGCGGGTCGCCGTTGCGGCCGCGCTCGCGCACCGGCCGCAGCTGTTCATCGCCGACGAGCCGACGGGCGAGCTCGACGCGGCGAATGCGAAAGAGATCTACGCGCTGATCCGCATGCTGGCGCGCGACGCGGGCGCCACCACGATTCTCGTCAGCCACGATCCGGGCGCGGCGGCGATCGCCGACCGCGTGGTGCAGATCCGCGACGGGCGCGTCAGCGCGGAGGACGGCGCCGCGGTCGTCAACCGCGGCGGCTGGGTTCGCGTTCCGGGGCTCGAAGAAGGCGCCCGCGTGCGCGGCAGCGTGGAGATCGACGTCGAGCACGCGCGCCCCACAGCAGCCGAGCGGGCGCCGTCGTCGGGCGACGTCGTCGCGCGGGTCGCGAACGCAGCGAAGGCGTACGGCCGGCAGCACGTCTTCTCCGACGTCAGCCTCGACGTCCGCGCCGGCGCAGTCACAGCCGTCACGGGCCGATCGGGATCGGGAAAGTCGACCCTGCTGCACATGCTCGCCGGGCTCGCGCTGCCTGACGCAGGCGAGATCGAGGTCCTCGGACGCGACGTCGTGGCGCTCGACGAGACCGAGCGGGCACTGCTGCGGCGCGAGCACGTCGGTGTGGTCACGCAGGGCGGTGACCTCGTGCCGTTCCTCACCGCGCAGGAGACGGTCGAGCTGCGGGTCGGCGACGCGAGACGCGCGCGGGAGGCGCTCGCCGCCGTCGGCCTCGCCGAGCTGGCGCAGCAACGTGTCTCACGGCTTTCCCTCGGCGAGCGGCAGCGGGTCGCCGTCGCGCGTGCTCTCGCCGCGCGCCCGGCACTGCTGCTCGCCGACGAGCCGACGGCGCGCCTCGACGAGGAGAATGCGCGCGCGGTCGGCGCGCTGTTCGTCCACCTCGCGCGCGAGACAGGCACCGCGGTCGTCTGCGCGACGCACGATCCGGCGTTGATCGCGCACGCGAGCGTCGAGCTGCCGCTGGCTAGTTTGGTGGCGTGAGCGAGGCCAACGTCCAGACGATCCTGCGAGGCTACCGCGCGTTCGTCGCGAGCGACCTCGACGCGATCGAGGGGATGCTCGACCCGGAGGTCGAGTGGGTCGGACAGGGCGAGGTGACGGCGATCGCCGACCGCTCCGACGTGCTCGAGGTCCTGCGCAGCCGTCTCGCGGAGCAGTACCAGGTGACCGTGGACCGGTGCATCGGCGTCGGCGAGGAGGTCGTGGTGAGCATGCGGTTCTCGCGCATCGAGCTCGACCCGACCGACGAACGTCCGTTGCAGTCGCGCCGCTCGTACCTCGTCGGCCGCTATGCGGCGGTCGTGACGGTCTCCGACGGACGCGTCGCTCGCGTCGTCGAGTACCCGCACCTCGCCGGCGCGCTCGCTGCGGTCGGGCTTGAGGAGGCCGACGCGTGAAACGCGTGCTCGTCACGGGCTTCGAGCGGTTCGGCGAGCACGCGGTGAATCCGTCCGCGCTCGTTGCCAATTCCTTCGACGGCGTCGTACTGCCGGTGTCCTACGCGCGGGCTGCCGACGCCCTCCGCGCGGCGATCGACGACGCCGACCCGGATGTCGTGCTCTGCTTCGGCCTGGCCGAAAAACGGACGAAGGTTTCCGTCGAGCGGTTCGCGCACAATCTCGACGAGGCGAGCACCACCGACAACGACGACGCGCCGGGCTCCGGGAAGGAAATCGATCCGGCCGGCCCGCTTGCGTTCCGGTCGACGCTCCCGGTCGACGAGATCGTCGCCGCGCTCGACGCGGAGGGGATACCGGCGGAGGTGTCCCGCGACGCCGGCGGCTTTCTCTGCAACCACGTCTTCTACGTGCTGATGCAAACGCTCGACCCGGGGCGAATCGGCGGCTTCATCCACGTCCCACCGGCCTCGGCGCTCCCTCCGGAGGAGCTCGTCCGCGCGGCCGGAGTTATCGTCGCGGTATGCAAGCGGCACAGCTCGAAGAGCTGAAGGAGC
>JAICWC010000149.1 GCA_025934995.1 Thermoleophilia bacterium
CGAAATACAAGCCCACTTGCGGTGGACCCAATATGATACGAACATACGTTCGGGCCGCGGGTCAGCGGCCGCCGCGCCGGAGCCGCTCGAGCCGGGCGAGCGTGTCGGCGTCGAGCTTGTCGCGCAGGTCGCCGCGCGAACGATCCTCGTGCTCGGTCGGAGTGAGCTCGGCGACGAAGCGGCGCGACGAGAGCTTCCGAACGAGCGCGCCGGCCGTCCCGCGCACAGCCTCGTCCGAGGAGACGACCGCGACCTGCTCGCGGGTGCGGTTCTCGGCGGCGAGACGTTCGATCGCGGCGTCGGCATCCTCCGCCCAGCGCACGACGAGCGGCCCGTGCTCCTCCTCCGGCCCATGGCCGTCGAAGACGAGCACGCCCCGCGCTCCCTTGCCGGCGACCCAGCTCGCGAGCACGTCGCGCAGCTCCTCCGGCGAACGGAAGCCGCCCGCATGGAGGAGGTTGAACCCGTCGAAGAGATAGAGCGTCGGCTCAGCCATTGCGCTGCCGGCGGGCTTCGTAGAGCAGCACGGCCGCCGCGACGCTGACGTTCAGCGACTCGACGTGGCCGAGCTGCGGGATCGAGACGAACAGGTCGCACGTCCGGCGCACGAGCGGGCGGAGCCCCTTCCCCTCCGCTCCGAAGACGAGAGCGAGCCCGCCGGTCAAGTCGGCCTGCCACATCGGCGTTCCGTTCTCTCCCGCGGCGCCGGCGACCCAGAGGTCGCCGCTCTTGATCTCCTCGAGATAGCGCGCGAGGTTCGTCACGACTGCGACCGCCAGATGCTCGACCGCGCCGGCGGACGAGCGACAGACGACGGGCGTCACGCGTGCCGAGCCGTGGGCCGGGACGACGACACCCGTCGCGCCCGCGCCCTCCGCCGCCCGGCAGACCGCGCCGAGGTTGCGCGGGTCGCTGACTTGGTCGAGGCACGCGAGCAGTGGGCGCTCGGTCTGCGCGAGCTCGTACGCGTCTGCGTACTTGTACGGCTCACACCACGCGAGAACGCCCTGATGGTCGCGCGTCGTCGCCGTCTCGCTGAGCTCGCGCTCGAGCTTGACCTGCACCCTGGGACGGTCGATCGCGCGCAGCCAGTCCTCCGACCTGACGGCACGCTCGGTCGCCCACAGCTCCAGCACCTCGCGACGGCCGCGGAGCGCCTCCCGGACCGCCCGCCGGCCGTAGACCTGCTCGCGCGTGCTCACCGCGGTATGAGCTCGAAGCCGCCCGCAACGTCGCGGACGTCCCAGCCGGCCGCCGCGATCTCGTCGCGCAGCCGATCGGCCTCCGTGAAGTCGCCCGCCTCGCGCGCGCGCTGTCGCGCCTGAGCGAGCTTCGCCAGCTCCGCCGGAGCTTCGTCGCGTTCGGCGAGCGACTCGAGGCCGAACACCGCGAGAGCGCGACGCAACAGCTCGTGGTCGCGCCAGCCGTGCATGATCGCGAGCGCGTCCGGCGTGTTGAAGTCGTCGTCGAGCGCGCTCTCGAACGCGGTCCAGTCGCCGACCGGCTCGCTCGCCCCGCGGAAGACGTTGCGAAACCGCTCGACCTGCGCCTTCGCCTGCGCGAGCGTGTCGTCCGTGAACTCGATCGGCTTGCGCCAGTGACCCGTCAGATAGAAGAGGAGCACGACCTCCCGCCCCCAGGTGTCGAGCACGTTGCGGATCGAGACGTCGTTGCCGAGCGACTTCGACATCTTCTCGTCTCCGAACGTGAGCATGCCGTTGTGGGTCCAGATACGTGCGAAGTCGTGGCCGAGCGCGCGCGACTGCGCAAGCTCGTTCTCGTGATGCGGAAAGCGCAGGTCGAGCCCACCGCCGTGGATCTCGAAGGCCGGACCGAACGCGTCCTCTGCCATCACGGAGCATTCGATGTGCCAGCCGGGCCGGCCCGGGCCCCACGGGGAGGGCCATGACGTGTCCTCGCCGGCCTTCGTCGCCTTCCAGAGCGCGAAATCCTGCGGTGCCCGTTTGAGCCGGTTCGTCTCCTCCGGCTCCATGTCGCCGACACGCTGGCGCGACAGCGCGCCGTACTCCGGGTCGCTCGCGACGCTGAAGTAGACGTCGCCGTCGACGGCGTACGCGTTGCCGCCCTCGATCAGCTTCTCGATGAACGTGACGATGTGTGGGACGGCGTCGGTGGCCTTGGGCAACGCGTCGGGCATCCCGAGCCCGAGGTCGGCCGTATCGTCGAGGTACCACTGCGTCGCGCGAGCAGCGAGATCCGCGCTCGCGCCCGGCGCAGCCTCGTAGATCTTGTCGTTGACGTCGGTGATGTTGTGCACGAGCGTCGCCTCGTATCCGCGCAGCCGCAGCCAGCTGCGCAGCCACATGCCGAGGATGAACGGCCGCGCATTGCCGATGTGCGCCCGCGCGTAGACCGTCGGGCCGCAGAAGTACATCCGGATCGGCCCCGGCGCCGCGGGAAGTTCCTCCAGCCGGCGGGTCAGTGTGTTGTAGAGCCGCACGCGTCCAGCCTATTCAGCAGCTCGTCGCGCGAGAGCGATTCGATCACCGCTGCGAGCTCCGGCCCGCGGTCACGCCCGGTCAGCGCCAGGCGGACGGCCTTCAGGTTGCCGCCGACGGCCTTCAGCTCACGGACGATCGCCCGACCGTCCAGCCCGCTTTCGACGAGCTCTCGCATGCGGTCGATCGTCTCGGGGGCGTCGACCTCGGCACGCGTCGGCGCGAGAATGTGCTCCGCGTACTCGCGCGACTCGCGCAAGTCTCGCGCGCCGCGCATCGCCGGCACGACGGCCAAGGGGACGCCGACGCGCGCCGCGAGCTCGTCGTCCGAGAGCGCAGCGAGCGCCTCGATCGACAACCGGCGCAGACGCGCGAGGTCGAGATGCACGTCGTGACGGGGGAGCCCCAGCTCCTCGAGGTACGCGCGCACCGCTTCCGCGGGGAAGCCGGCCTCCCGCAAATCGGCGAGCGACGCAGCTCCGTGGCGCTTCGAGAGCTTCGTCCCGTCTTCTCCGAGCAACAGCCCGTGGTGCACGTACGCAGGCGGTTCGGCGCCGAGTGCGCGGATGATCCCGGCCTGCACCTCCTCGTTCGGCCGGTGGTCCGAGCCGCGGATGACGTGTGTGATGCCGAAGTCGAGGTCGTCGACGGCGGAGGCGAGCTGGTACGTCGGCGAGCCGTCCGCGCGCAGGAGCGTGACATGGCCGAAACGCAAGGAGCCGTCCGTGTCCGGCTCGCCGATCAGATGCGCGGCTTCGCGGTGCCGCACCTGCCGCTCGCTCTGGCGCTGCGGGCCCTCGTCCCAGACGATGCCGAGCCACCGGAGATCCTCGAGGATCGCCGATTCGCCGCCGGGGACGTTGCGCGCGGCGTCGGTGTCGTCGATGCGCAATTGCAGCGAGCCGCCGTGCTCGTCGGCGTAGCGGCGGTTGGCGACCGCGCCCAGCGCATTGCCCAGGTGGAGTGAGCCGGTCGGGCTCGGCGCAAAACGTACGCGCACCATGGTGAGACGCTACAACGCCCTGCGCGATCCCCTCGCTGTTCCCAATAGTTTAGTCTCGTCGGGACTAATGGCTTCGAAGATCTCGGCGACGGAAGCTGCAGTGCTCGGGCTGCTCACGCGTGGTGAGATGTCGGGCTACGACCTGCAACGCGAAGCAGAGGCGGCCGGCGGCTTCTTCTGGGCGCCGACGAAGAGCCGGATCTATGCCGTGCTCCCCACGCTCGTCGACCGCGGCTACGCGACGAGCCGCGAAGTGCTGCAGACGGGGCGTCCGAACAAGCACCTGTACACGATCACGAAGAAGGGCCGCGCCGTCGTGAAGGCGTGGCTCGAGGAACCGCCGGTGTTCGAGCCGGAGCGCGCGCCGCTCTTGCTGAAGCTCTACTTCGGCGATCTTCTCCCCCCGGAGAAGCTGCTCGAGCACGTTCGCGCGATGAAGACGCAGGCGACCTCCCTCAAGAAACGGTTGGAGGAGCATCCCGACCGCCATGACGCGTACGCCGAGCTCGCATACACGCACACGCTCGAGTGGCTGAAGGCGTTGATCCGCTGGGCGAGCTCGACGGAACGCGAGCTCGCCCAGCGTTTGCGCTAGGCGCCGAGAGCGCGCTTCGCCTTCTGCACCGACGGGAGCGCGGCCTTCGCCTTTGCGAGCGGGCGCGCCTTCAGCGCGACGGAAGCCGGCTTGGCGGAGATCGTGATCTCCTCACCCGTCGCCGGATTACGGCCCGGGCGCGCCTTCGTTGCCGGGCGTACGCGGACTGCGAGCTGCACGATCCCGCCGATCTTGACCTTCTCGGCATTGCCGAGCTCCTCGAGGACGACGTCCTCGAGCGCGTTCAGGACGGCCTTTGCATCGGCGCGCGTGACCTCCGCGCGATCCGCGATTTCCGCCACGAGCTGAGATTGCGTCAGAGCCATGAAACCCTTTCCGTCTGGTTGATTACCGGCACCGGATGGTAGGCGACGAGGCGGCCAGACGAATCGCAGTTCACGCCCAGCTGCTGGACGGCTCCGCGACGAGCGTCCTGGAGACGGTCAGACGGCTCGGTCACCTGCAGATCGACCCGATCTCGACCGTCGCACCGCCGCAGCGGCTCATGCTCTGGAGCAGGCTCGGCTCGTACGACACACGTGAGCTCGACCGGCTGCTGTGGGAAGAGCGGAAGCTGATCGAATGGCGCGCGTTCATCTACCCGATCGAGACGCTGCCGCTGCTGCGCGCACGCATGCGCTCGCGCGACACGCTCAACGCGAACGCGAAGGAGTTCCTGCGCGTGCATGCCTCGTTTCGGCGCGCGGTGCTGCGCGACCTCGAGCGGCGCGGCCCGTTGCTCGGGCGGGAGATACACGATCCGAAGCCGCGCACGGAGCGGCACACGTGGTGGGGCGCGCGCCGCACGGGCGTGATGCTCGAGATCCTGGCTGCGCGCGGTGAGGTCGCGGTCGTCGGCCGGCGCGGCGGGCATCGCCTGTGGGATCTCGGCGAGCGGTGGTACCCGGAGACGGACGTCGTGCCGTTGCGAGACGCGAAGAGACTGCTCGACGAGCAGCGGCTGCGGGCGCTCGGCGTGCGGCTCCGGCGCGGCCGATTGGAAGTCGCAGAGAACGCGGACGACTCGCCGGTGCAGGATCGCGTGACGCTGCTGTCGCCGTTCGACCAGCTGATCCACGACCGCGCGCGGACAGAGCTGCTGTGGGATTTCCGCTACCGCCTCGAGATGTACGTGCCGAAGACGAAGCGCGAGTACGGGTACTACGTGCTGCCCATCCTCGTC
>JAICWC010000086.1 GCA_025934995.1 Thermoleophilia bacterium
GCGAGCGCGACGCGCGGCTCGGCGCGCAGCTTGAACGCGAGGGCCGCGCCCGTGACGTGCGGCAGGCCGCCGCCGATGACGGCGTTCGCGCCCATGTTTCCGTGCTGCACGTCGTACAGGTGCATCGAGCCGCCGTACCCGTGCGAGCAGCCTTCCGTCTTGCCGTACAGCTCGGCCATCAGCTCGTTCGGGTGCGTGCCCTTTGCGAGCGTGTGTGCGTGCGCGCGGTGCGTGGACGAGATGATGTCGCCGTCCCCGAGGGCGCGGCAGACGCCGACCGCGCACGCTTCCTGCCCGATCGCGACGTGCAGGAAGCCGGGCAGCTCGCCGGCTCGGAAGCGCTCCTCGACCTTCTCCTCGAAGCGCCGAATCAGCAGCATTTCCCGCAGGACGTCCTTGAGATCTGCCTTGCCGAGCGTGCCGCGCTTCTCTTCGACCTTGGCCACGGGCGGAGTGTACGGTTCGGCCGATGGGCCTCGTCGACCAGTGGACCCGCATCGAACAAGGCCTGGATCCGAAGTGGCGTGACGCGCGTCTCGACCTCGTCGTCGACGACGATGCGCAACTCTCGCGCGCGTCTGCACTGCTCGGGCCGGCGAGCCCCGGTCGCACCGGCAACGCGATTCGGTTCACGACTGCGCGCGGCGGCGCCATGGTCGGACCCGAAGCAGTACGGCGAATGTTGAAGCGCATCGACGACGAACGCATCGGCGGCACGCTGACGCTCGTCTCGTCCGGCGAGGCGGCACCCGAGCCGGTGATCACGCGCGCCTCGCTGGCGGCGGAATGGGACGCGGCGCTCGCGGTGCTGCCATCGGACTGGAGCGACCTGCTCTGCGAGCTCGAGCTGACGTCGTCCGACCACATCGAGCGCGGCGCACTGCTCCTCGCGCCGCTGAATCCGATTCAGGGAACGGGCCGCCCCGGCTTCCGCTTCCGCTGTGCGCACACGTTCGGGTACGGCGCGTCACGCGGCATGGTGCGCCGCTGCCTCGCGCGGCTCGACGAGGAGCGGATCCCAGGCGAGGTACGCATCCTGCGCACGATGTCGGACACCCATCCGGTCGGCACGCAGGGACCGGTCTGGCGCATCGGCGAGCGGTCGGTCTGATGCCCGACCCGGTCGCGTGGACCATGATCGAACGCGGGTGGAAGGTCGTCGACGCACACGGCGACGAGATCGGCAAGGTGCAAGAGGTGACCGGCGACGAGAACGCCGACATCTTCGACGGGCTCGCGATCAGCGGCGGGAAGTACATCCCTTCGGAGGACGTCGGCGAGATCGTCGACGGCGAGATCCGCCTGAAGACCGCGGCGCCGCACCTACAGGACTTCACGGAGCCGGCGCCGCAGGAAGAGATTCTTCCGGAGTCGGCGCCCTGGTACCGGCGCCTCTTCAACACCAGACGATGAGCGGCGACGCGCTGTCGCTCGCGGCGCAGGTGCGCGCGGGCGACGTCTCGTGGCGCGAGCTCGCGGACGACCACCTCGCGCTGGCGCACGACGATCCGTTCAACGCATTCACGCACGTCGTCGACGAGCCGGAGCCGCCGCGCGACGAAGGCGGGCCCTTCTACGGCGTCCCGATCGCGATCAAGGACCTGAACGACGTCGCGGGGCTGCCGACGACGTACTCCTGCAGGGCGTACGCGCAGAACGTCGCCCAGGTCGACGCGGCCGTCGTCCGCAACCTGAAGGACGCCGGCTTCGTCATCCTCGGCAAGACGAACACGCCCGAGCTCGGAACGATCGCGCAGACCGAGTCCGAGCTGAACGGCGCCTGCCTCAACCCGTGGGACACGGCGCGCACGCCCGGCGGCTCGAGCGGCGGCGCTGCGGCCGCGGTCGCAGGCGGGCTGCTGCCGCTCGCGCACGGCAGCGACGGCGGCGGCTCGATCCGCATTCCCGCGTCGTGTTGCGGGCTCGTCGGCGTCAAGCCGTCCCGGGGACGAGTATCCCCCGCGCCGTACGTCTCGGGCTCGCTCGGGCTCGGCACGTCCGGACCGCTTGCACGGACGGTGCGCGACGCCGCCGCGCTCCTCGACGTCATGCGCGGCTACGAGCCGGGCGACTTCTACGTCGCGCCCGTGCCGCCGCGGCCCTACCTCGAGGAGTGCGATGAGCCCGTCGGCAACCTGCGCGTCGCCGTCGCGACGACGCCGCCGGTCGACGTGCCGGTGGATCCGGAGTGCGTCGCCGCGGTAAGCAGCGCCGCCGAGCTGCTGACGGAGCTCGGCCACGACGTCGTCGATGCGACGCCGCCCTGGTCGATCCCCGAGATGATCGTCGAGTTCATCCGCGTCTGGCAAGTCGGCCCGGCGACGGCCGGCGTCGAGGACCTCTCGCTGCTCGAGCCGATCAACCGCGCGCTCGCCGAGCAGGCGCGCGAGACACCGAGCCCGGCGTACGGAGCGGCGATCATGCAGCTCCAGACGATCACCCGTCGCGTCGTCGCATTCTGGGACGAGTACGACGTCGTGATCACGCCGACGCTCGCGATGCTCCCGGTCCCGATCGGCTGGACCTGGGAGGACACCGACGGCGACGCGCTCCTGGCGTTCTCACGTCAGACGCTGTTCACCCCGTACACCGCGCTCGTCAACGTCACCGGGCAGCCGGCGATGTCGCTCCCGCTGCACGCGAGCGAGACGGGGCTTCCCGTGGGCGTGCAGTTCATCGCTCGGCCCTTCGACGAGGCGACCCTCTTCCGCCTCGCGGCCCAGCTGGAAGAGGCTCGTCCATGGTCCGGAAGTTTTCCGGACGCCGCCGTCGGCAAAGCCTGAACCATGTTGCGCAAAGTTCTCTGGAGCGGCCTGTATGCCGCCTTCGGGGCGGCCGCCACGCTCGGCGCGCGCCGCACCGCCTCCTCGATCTGGCGCCGCGCCACGGGCGAAGAGCCGCCGCAGAAACGATGAGCGCTCTCGCCGACAAAGCACGCGAGAAGCTCGATGCGGAGCTGGCCGAGGACGCCGAGTTCCTGCGCAAGCTCAAGCCGGAGCTGATCAAGAAGCGGGTGCAGGGCGAAGCACCGACCGACCAGGCGCCGACCGAGATCAAGCGCGCGCCGTCCGGCCCCCAGCTCGGCAAGCGCCCGAAGCCGAAGAAGACCGGCGGCCCGAATCCGTTCCTCGTCGTCGGAGCGGCGTTCATGATCGGCGTGGCTCTCGCGAAGTGGTTGGATTGGAGAGGCCATGCCCACCCGCGTTGGTGACCGGCCCGGTTTAGGCGCAGCCACGCGCGCGGTCAGCGACCGCGTCAGCTCGATCGTCCGCCTCGAGATCCAGCTCGCGGTCACCGAGCTGAAGCGGAAGGCGATCGCGCTCGGCCTCGGCATCGGGTTGCTGCTCGGCGCCGGCATCTTCGGCCTCTTCGCGCTGGGCTTCGCGTTCTTGACCGCAGCGGCCGCTCTCGCGACGGTCGTCTCGACCTGGCTTGCGCTGCTGATCGTCACCGGTGTGCTCCTCGCGATCGCGGGAGTGCTCGCGTTCATCGGCATCTCGTCGCTCGCGAAGGGAACACCGCCGGTGCCCGAACAGGCGATCGAGGAGGCCAAGCTGACGACGGAGGCGTTGAAGAATGACGGTTGAGAACGAGGACGCAAAGCTCCGCGAGGAGATCCGCACGGAGCGCGCAGCGCTCGCCGACGCAGTCGACGACCTGCGCCGTGCGATCGGTGAGGCGGCGGACGTGTCCGGGAAGCTCCGGGCGAAGCTGCCGGTCGCCGCAGCCGGCGCGCTCGGCCTCGGGTTCCTGAAGGCCGGCGGCATCGGCGCCACAGCTCGGCTCTTCATGCGGCGCAGTCGCGAGCGCGGCATCACGGCCAAGGCCGGCCGCTTCCGCATCGTCAAGTAACGACGGACCAAAAGCTGGGGCCCGCTTCGAGCGGGCCCCAGTGTTCGATGCGTGGTCTCGACTAGAAGGACGTGGCCCGGCGGCGAAGCGTCGCGCCACCGAGGATCATCCCGATGCCGAGCAGGGCCGCGAGCCAGGTCGGGAAGCCGGTGAAGGGCAGCCGGCCGCCGCGGATCCGCGCGGTCGTGCCGAGGACGCCGCCGTGCGCGGGCGTCTTCGGCGTCGCGAGCTTCGTCGTCGCGCCCAACACGCCGCCGCTCGAGCTGGTGCCGGCGGTCGTGGTGTGGGTCGTGCCCGCAGTGTTGCTCGTCACCGACGTCGTGTTGTTGGTCACGGACGTCGTGGTGTTCGTCGTCGAGCTGGTGGAGCTGCTCGTGCTGCTCTGCGTGTTGGAGCTCGTGCTGCTCTGCGTGTTGACGGTGCCCTGCGTGTTGCTCGTCGAGCCGGTGGAGCTCACCGTCGTGCAGCTATGCTTGCCGCTCTTGAACGCATGGACGTCCGGCCCCTTGGTCGAGCCGGGGCACGCGACCTTGTGCGGCTGGCTGTTACCGGGGCCGTAGATGTTCGAGCCCGCGGGAACGCCCTTCGAGGCCGCGATCTGGGCGGCGGTCTGGCCGTTGCCGTAGTGCTTCGACGCGTCCTGCTTGGCCGAGGACTGCGAGGTCGTCGGGCTCGTGGCGGTGCACGTGCCGGCGTTCTCGTACGTGCAGTTCGTCCCCTTCGCGGTGTTGTTCGCCGGCTTCATGCCCGCCTGCGCCGCGTCGGTGTTCCCGCCCTGGCTCGGCGCGCCCGACTGGGTCGAGCCGGACTGGGTCGATGCCTGGGTCGAGCCGGACTGGGTCGAGGCCTGGGTCGAGCTCGACTGCGACGTCGTCGCAGCCTTCTTCTCCTGCCCAGGCGCGTTCGGGTTCCCGGCAGCAAGTGCCGTGCCAATCGTGAGCGCTGTGATCGCGACCGCAGCTACGGCGGCGGCCGCGAGGCGCGCGAACGGTCGCCTCATGTCGTCGTCTCCTCGTGTCTTGTGGATTTGGCCGTTACCCATGGAGGGTCACGGCCGGAGAACGACTTATGCGTTCAAAGAGATACGGCTACTAACCGGAAATACGAAAGCTCGACCGCGCCGCGGGATGCTTCAGCGAGCCGTAGACGTACTTCCCCGCCTTCAGGGTCACGCGCCACAGAGCCTTGCCGGTGAAGCCGACGCCGGTGGCCTTCGAGACGCCGGGGCCTTTGAGGACGAAGCCGTCGGTCGTCGACTTGTCGGCGACCGTCACGGTGGCCTTGCCCGGCGAGAGGCCGGCGACACCGTGGAGGACGGCCTTCGAGCCGACGAGCGACCCGCTCACCTTCTGGGCCGGGACGGGTGCAGGAGCCGGGGGCGGCGACGCCGTGACGGCGCCGACCGTGAACGTCCCCTTCATCGTCGTGAAGTGGGCGTCGCACTGGAAGGTGTAGGTCCCGTCGGTGAGCGTGACGGTGAAGGTCTGGTCTCCGATGCCCTCGATGGTCGTGGCCACGTCGACGCCTGGGCCAGAGAGGTGAAAGTCGTGCAGCGCCGAGCGGTCGTGGACGAGCAGGGTGTACGTGCCGGCGGCGAGGTGCTTGACGGGGCCGTTGCTGTCGCTCAGCGAGATCTGGAAGGCGTCATTCGTGCCGACAACCCCCGTGAGCGTCGGATTGTCAGCGCGCGCCGCGCCCGCCGACCCGGCGGCGGTAACGACGAGCACGGCGAGCGCCACTTTCAGACCCACGCCGCTCTTTACGGCCCGTCATCCGGATCGGATTGTCGCGTCGAACCGCCTGCCGAGCGCGTCGACGATCCGGGCCCGGATCTCCGCCGCCTCCTCGTCGGTGAGCGTCCGGTCGGACGAGCCGAAGGCCACGCGGAACGCGAGCGACCGCTTGCCCTCCCCCACCTGCTCGCCGCGGTACTCGTCGAAGACCGCCACCTCGCGCAGCTCGGAGCCGGCGGCGGCCTGCATCGCGTCGATCAGGTCGGCGGCGGCGACGTCCTCGCCGACGACGAAGGCGAGATCCTGCAGGACGGACGGGAACGTGATCACGTCCTCGTAGAGGACGCGGCGCGGCATGGCCGCTGCGAGCGCCCCCAGATCGAGCTCGAATGCGGCCCAGCCGCGCGCGACGGCGGGGTGCACCTCGCCGACGTCGCCGAGGTCGAACGAGGCCGTCTTGCCGGGATGGAGGAGTGGATGCGAGCCGCGCGCGAACCGCGGCTCGAGCTTGAGCGCGGTGAACAGCGTGTCGAGGATGCCCTTCGCGTCCGCGTACCCGCCCTCGACGACCGCGGCGACGGACCAGTGCTCGTCCGGCAGCTCCCCGCCGCCCGGCACGTACACGCGCGCGATCTCGAACAGCGCGATGCGGTCGTTGCCGACCTCGCGGTTGCGCTCGGCCGCGCCGATCAGGCTCGGCAGGAGCGTCGTCCGCAGGATCGACTGGTCGCTCGTCAGCGGCATCGGCAGCCGCAACGCGTCCGCGCGCGGATCGCTCGCGACGAGGCTCGGCGTGTACGCCTCGTCGAGGCCGCAGCCGACGAGGACGTCCTCGACGACGCGTCGCAGTCGCTGCTCGTGCGTCAGGCGCCCCGCCACCTCCCGCCGCAGGGGGAGCGTGAACGGCACGGCGTCCAGCTCGAAGCGTGCGATCTCCTCGACGAGGTCGATCTCGCGCGTGACGTCGCGCGCACGCCATGTCGGCACGACGACGACGCCGTTGTCCTGCTCGAAGCCGAGCCCGTCGAGGACCTCGTCCTTGCGCTCCTGCGGGACGTCGAGACCGAGCAGCGCGTCGACGCGGGCCGGCCGCAGCTCGACGCGCGGCCGCTCGGGCAACTCGGCGTGCACGTCTGCGTCGCCGCTCCACCGCGCATCCGCCAGCTCGACGAGCAACTGCGTCGCGAGCCGCGCGGCGTGCTCGGCGAGGTGCGGATCGACGCCCTTCTCCCACCGGTTCGAGCCCTCGGTGCGCAGCGCGATCCGCTCGGACGTGTGCAGCAGCGAGACGGGCTCGAAGTTCGCCGACTCGAGCAGGACGTTCGTCGTCGCCTCGGTGACCTCGGTCTCCTCGCCGCCCATGATCCCCGCGATCGCGACGGCGCGCTCGCCGTCGGCGATCAGAAGGTCGCGCGGATCGAGCTCGCGCAGCTGGCCGTCGAGCGTGCGGATCTGCTCGCCTGCGCCCGCCCGCCGCACGACGATCCGCTGCCCGGCGAGCGTGTCGTAGTCGAACGCATGCAGGGGGTTGCCGAGCGCGAGCATCACGTAGTTGGTGATGTCGACCACGTTCGAGATCGGGCGCATGCCGGCGGCGCCGATGCGCGCCTTCATCCACAGCGGCGACGGGCCGAGGCGCACACCGCGGAAGAGGCGGCCGACGTAGCGCGGGCACCCCGTGTAGTCCTCGATCGAGATGTCGACGCGCTCGTCGCCGCTGCGCGCGGGCTCCGTCCCCGGCCAGTCGGCGAGCTCGCCGCCGAGCAGCGCCGCCACCTCGCGCGCAACCCCGTAGATCGAGAGCAGGTCGGGCCGGTTGGGCGTCGTCTCGAGCTCGAGGACCTCGTCGACGAGCGGCAGCACGTCGCCGAGCGGCGTCCCCGCTTCGAGCGCGTCGTCGAGCAGCATGATCCCGTCGTGGTCGGTGCCGAGGTCGACCTCGTCCTCGGCGAGGATCATCCCGTTCGACGTCTCGCCGCGCAGCTTGCGGCGCTCGAGCGTCAGCCCGTTCGGCAGCGTGGCGCCGGGAAGCGCCACGGCGACCGTCGCGCCGGCGCCGAAATTCCACGCACCGCAGACGATCTGGTACGGCTCGGCCTCGCCGACGTCGACGCGCGTGAGCTGCAGGCGGTCGGCGTTCGGATGCTTGGCCGCCTCGACGACCTTGCCGACCCGGAAGAGCGAGAGGTCGCCGGGGACACCGCGCCGCGAGACCCGCTCGACCTCGCAGGTCGAGACGCTGAGGCGCGCGGCGATCTCCTCCGCCGTCGCGTCGACGCGGACGTACTCGCGCAGCCAGCTCATCGGGACCTTCACTAGAACTGCCTCAGGAAGCGGAGATCGTTGGCCCAGAGGTCGCGGATGTCGGGCAGGCCGTGGCGGAGGATGGCCATCCGCTCGAGTCCCCAGCCGAACGCGAAGCCCGACACCTCCTCCGGGTCGTAGCCGACGAAGCGGAGGACGTTCGGGTCGACCATGCCGGAGCCGCCGATCTCGATCCAGCCGGTGCGCCCGCACATCGCGCAGCCCTCGCCGTCGCACTGGAAGCACGAGACGGCGACCTGGAGCGACGGCTCGGTGAAGGGGAAGAAGTCGGTCGTGAAGCGCGCGCGCCGCTCGGCGCCGAAGAGCGCGCGCAGCAGGTGGAGCAGGGTGCCCTTGAGGTCGGCGAGCGTGATCCCGCGGTCGACGGCGAGGCCCTCGACCTGGTGGAAGAACGGCGAGTGCGTCGTGTCCGGCGTGTCGCGCCGGTACGTGCGGCCGAGCGAGACCATGAAGATCGGCGGCTTCCTCGCTTCCATCGTGTGGATCTGCGACGGCGACGTCTCGGTGCGCAGGAGCGTGCTCTCGCTGACGTAGAGCGAGTGCAGCGGCGAACGCGTCACGTGGTTCGGCGCCATGTTGAGCGCGTCGAAGAGGTAGCGCGTCGTCTCGACCTCGCGGCCGTCGACGACCTCGTAGCCCATGCCGAGGAAGATGTCCTCCACCTCCCGCCGGATCTGCGTCACGAGGTGCAGATGCCCGCGTAGATGCGGCGTGCCGGGCAGCGTCACGTCGACCCGCTCGGTCGCGAGCCGCTCCTCGAGCTCGGCGCGCTCGAGCGCTTCCTGCTTGGCGGCGACCGCGCCTTCGATCGCTTCGCGCACGGCGTTGAGCGCCATCCCGCTCTCGCGGTCGCGCACGTCGCGCAACGCCAGCTTCAGCTCCGACTTGCGGCCGAGGTACGCGACCCGGGCGTCGTCGAGCTCTCCGAGCGTGCGCGCCGCGTCGACGGCGGCGAGCGCCGAGTGTTTCAGGCCTTCCGGATCCACGGCGGCGAGCCTATCCAACGGTTTCTCCTCCTTTCGCGATGGCAGCGGCGGGTGAAGCCCCGGCTGCGTGGAGGAGACGACGCTCGCTCAGCGCGGCCGGGGCCGCATAAAGATCTGTGCGCGCTCGTGCATCGTCCAGCAGGATACCGGCCGTGGCCGATTACGACGCGCACGCCGCGGACTACGACCTCTGGAGCGCGGACACGATCGACGACGTCCAGTGGTACGTCTCGCTCGCCCGCGACGCGGGCGAGCCGATCGTCGAGCTGGCGATCGGCACGGGGCGCGTCGCGATCCCGATCGCCCGCGAGACGGGAAAGCGCGTCGTCGGGATCGACCGCTCGGCGGCGATGCTCGCGGTCGGCCGCGAGAAGGCCGGCGACCTGCCGATCGAGTTTCGCGAGGGTGACATGCGCGACTTCAGCGTCGAGGAGCCGGTCGATCTCGTCATCTGTCCGGGCCGCTCGCTCATGCACTGCCGCACGTGGGCCGAGAAGCGGAGCGTGTTCGAGCACGTCGCAGCCGCCTTGCGGCCGGGCGGCCGCTTCGCGTGGAACGTGTTCGCCTACAGCCCGTTCGTCGCGGTCGCGAACGAGGGAACGCGCCAAACGCGCGGCGAGTCGTGGCTGGAGGTCCGCGGCGCCCCGCCCGACAACCGCATCGACCTGATTCACCGCGGCGGCGTCATCCCGCTCTGGTGGATGACGCGTGCCGAGCAGGAGGGGTTGATCGACGTCGCGGGCCTCGAGCTCGAAGCGCTGTACGGCGGCTGCCACCGCGAGCCGTACGACGAGACGACGTACGAGATGGTCTGGCTCGCTCGCAAAGCCGCTTGAGCGAGTACGACAGCATCGCGCAGCTGTACGACCCCTGGAGCCGGGGCGTCGTCGAGGACATCTCCTTCTACGTGGACGAGGCGCTCCAGGCGGCGGCACGGCCCGTCGTCGAGCTCGGCGTCGGCACCGGTCGCATCGCGATCCCGGTCGCGATGGCGGGCGTGCACGTGATCGGCGTCGACTCGTCGGCGGGAATGCTCGAGGTCTGCGCGCGTCGCGCGACGGAGGCGGGCGTGGCGGAGCGGCTGGACCTGCGCGTCGGCGACCTGCGAGAGCCGCCGGTCGACGAGCGCGTGCTCCTCGTCACGTGCCCCTTCCGCGCGTTCCTCCACCTGACGAACGACGACGACCGGTTGGTGGCCCTGCGCGCGGCGCGCGAGCTGCTCGTCGGCGGCGGCCGATTGATCTTCGACGTCTTCCGCCCGTCGCAGGAGGACATCGACGAGACGGACGGGCGCTGGATCGAGCGCGAGCCGGGCATCGACGAGCGTGCGGACTGGGATCTCGAGGCGCAGACGCTGACCCTGTCGGTGCGCGGCGCGGCGGGCGCGACGACGATGCAGCTCTGGTGGCTCGAGCCCGAGCGGTGGCTCGCCTTGCTCGGCGATGCCGGCTTCGCGGTCGAGCATGTCTACGGGTGGTTCGACCGCCGCCCGTACCGCGGCGGCGAGGACACGGTCTTCGTCGCTCGTCGCAGCTGAACGTCCGCAAATTGCGACAAGTTTTGTTGCGCGAACCTCTTGCACCGCCCGCGCCGACGGGATAGCTTCCCTCTTGCAGCGAGCACGGAGCGCGACTAGGTCGAAACTTCGACCAAGCGGTTCTACGAAGAGGGGGCAACCCCGAGGCGGAAGGCCGGTTGGACGAGGTGGACGAAAGCGCCACCGGCTCGCTGAATTTTTCTCTCTACTCTTGCCGGATGCGCGCCGCAGAAGGACCTGTCGAGTGGCTGACGTTTCCGGCGCCGGACGACGACGCGCGTCAGTTCCGGGTCAACGTCTCCTTTCTCCTCTCGCGGTATCACTGCATCTTCGGCCGCGGCTGCCCCGG
This sequence comes from Thermoleophilia bacterium, assembly GCA_025934995.1. Lineage (GTDB taxonomy): Bacteria > Actinomycetota > Thermoleophilia > Gaiellales > Gaiellaceae > Palsa-739. The sequence continues at coordinate 10,783 of JAICWC010000086.1, forward strand.
TGTGCTCGGCCGCATCAGCCAGCCGGACGTCGGGTGCTGCGAGCGGGGCGTCGAGTTCACGGACGACGACGACTTCGCCCACGTCGCCGCGATGACGGCCGAGCTGACCGCCGCCGACTGGGACCGCGTCGGGGACAGCCGCAAACGCGGGTGGTACAAGAGCTCGAACGCCGGCGTCCCTGTCCGCACGCGGGTCGTCGGCGAGGCATGCATCTTCGCGAACCGCGTCGGCGGCGCCTCGGGGAAGCCCGGTTGCGCGTTCCACCATCTCGCGATTCGCACGGGACGCCATCCTGCCGACACGAAGCCGGAGACCTGCTGGAGCGTGCCGCTCAACTTCAGCGCCGAAGAGCCGGTCGAGCCGGGCGGCCGCGAGACGACGATCGTCTCCGCGTTCGGCGCCGAGGCCTGGGGCGCGGAGGTGCACTGGTGGTGCGTCGACACGCCCGACGCGTATGCGGCGAAGGCGCCGGTCTACCGGACGTTCGAGTACGAGCTGCGGAAGATGATGGGCGATCCGAGCTACGAGCTGCTGCTCGAGCTCTTGCAGGAGATTCCGGCGCCGCGCTTCCCGATGCCGGGTCAGCTCCGGTCGAAGTCCCTGCCGCTCATCTCGTAGAGCGCGATCGCGCCGGCGAGCGCGACGTTCAGCGACTCGGCGTCGCCCGGCTGCGGTATCGACGCCTGCACGTCGCAGCGCGCGAGCACGTCCGCCGGCAGTCCGTCGCGCTCCGCGCCGAGCACGAGCACGATGTCACCGTCGAGCGACAGC
>JAICWC010000139.1 GCA_025934995.1 Thermoleophilia bacterium
GGTCAGATCGATCTCGCCTGGTCGCCGACGCCGTTCGCGATGACGCTCATCTCCAAGGGCGTGCCGCTCGTCGGGATCGAAGGCATGGACAAGGTCGACTGGGTGCTCGGCGCCAGCGGCGGCGGGATCAGCACGTGTAGCGACCTGAAGGGTCAGAGCATCGGCGTCGACTCGATCGGCGGCGCCCGGTACCAGGCGCTCCAGGCGATGCTCACGAAGTGCAAGCTGACGATCTCGGACGTCAAGCCGATCGTCTTCCCTGGCGCTGCGGCGCTGCAGGCGCTGCTCGCGGGGCAGATCCACGCCTCGGTGCTCCACCTCGACGATCTGGCCGAGGCGGACGCGCAGGGTGCGAACGTCAAGAAGATCGTGACGATCGCGCAGACCGACCCGTTCCAGCACTACGACATGCTCGTCGGCCTTCGCGACAACCTCGCCTCGAAGCGCTCGGCGATCATCAACTTCCTGAAAGCCGACATCCAGACGATCCGCTACATGAACAATCCGAAGGCGCTCGACCGCGTGGCGCACATCGGCATGATCGTCGGTCACAACCTCGACGTCACCAAGACGGCGCTCAAGGAGTACTTGGCGCTGCACTGGTGGCCGCTCAACAAGTCCGGCCTCGGCCTCGCGCCGATCACCCGGACCGTCTACGAGAACGTCAAGCTCGGCAACATCCCCAACGGGAACCCGCCGACCTGGAAGCAGATCACGGACACGTCGTACTGGAAGGCGGCGTACAAGGCCGTCACTCCGACGAAGAAGAAGTAGGACGAACCACCCTGGGCGGGCGTCGCAGCGAGCGGCGCCCGCCCGCTCTCGACCGACCAATGATCGTCGACGCGCATGCGCATGTCATCGTCCCCGGGCTCGGCGCCGACGTCGAGTGGACGGCGGGTGCGCAGATCGTCCGTCACGGCGGACGCGAGATCCGGTCGGCGCTCCGCGAGTTCAGCGACGTCTCGCGCATCGTCGAGGAGCAGGATGCGAGCGGCGTCGACGTCGTCGTCCTGGCGCCGTGGGTCAACCTCTGCGGCGTCGAGGTCGACCGGCAGAACGAGGCCCTCGCTTCGTACGTGTCCGATCGCGTCTGGGCGCTCGGCACCGCCGAGACACCGGAGCAGCTCGTCGAGCTGATGCGCGACGGGCGCCTTTGCGGCGTCGAGATTCCCGCGACGCTCCTCGGCGACAATTCGTTCGACGAGCTCTGCAGCGCTGCGGAGGAAACCGGCGCGCTCGTCTTCGTCCACCCGAGCACGCGCGGCTTTGCGCTGCCGGTGATGGAGGAGCATTACCTGTGGAACACGCTCGGCAATCCGTTCGAGACGACGGTGAACGCCGCCCGCTTCGTCCTCAGCGGCATGGCCGACCGGCATCGGAGCGCACGCATTCTGCTCGCGCACGGCGGCGGAGCCCTGCCTGCGCTTCGCGGCCGCCTCGCGCACGAGGCAGATGTCCATGGCACCGGCATCGACGTCCGCGCGGCGATCGGACGGTTCTACGTCGACACGGTCGTGCACGACGTCGAGGTGCTGCGGGGGCTCGTCGACTTCGTCGGCGCCGAGCGGGTGCTGCTCGGTTCGGACTACCCGTTCGACATGGGCGTCGAGCGGCCCACGGAGATCGTGCGCGCGCTGCAGCTGCCGGCCGAGGACGAGGCGGCGATTCTCGGCGGCAACGCGAAACGGCTGCTCGGTCAGGAGATCCCGGCGTGAGCCGCGAAGCCGAGCGTGCGCTCCCAGTGCTGCTGGCCCATGGCGAAGCCGATCGCACAGCCGAGCTCGACGAGCTCAGGCTCGCTGTATTCCGCATGCAGAGCGGCCCACAGCTCGTCGTCGGCGAGGTCGGCGTCCCAGGCGATCGCCTGCGCCCAACGCAGCGCGAGCTGCTCGCGGGGCGTGAACTTCGCGAAGTCCATGACGTCGTCGTCCTGCGCGACGAAGCGGAAGCAGAGCCGCTTCAGGCCGGGTTCGAGCAGTCCTCCCTCGAGGACGCGGTCGCGCATGAACTCCCACGACGCGAGCGCGGCCGGGACGCGCGCGCGCACGTCGTCCGGAGTGGCACCGAGCCGCGGCACCTAGACGTACTCCCCGTGGCCGACGCTCCACGTCTTGATCACGCGCTGCTGCCCGAACGTGACACAGACGAAGGATCCGAGCTCGACGATCTCGTCCTCGGAGAAGTGCTCCCGCAGCCGCTCCCAGAGCGCGTCGTCGACGCCCTCGGGATTCCACACGAGCATGCTCGTGTAGGCGAGCGCCGCTTTCTGCCGGTCGGTGAAACGGCCGGACTTCTCGAACTCGAGGAGCTCGTCGTAGTCGGCCTCGCTCAATCCCTCGTCTCTCCCCCGGAGAGACCGCTGCGAGCCTCAGTAGTCGCAGTCGATCGTCTTCGAGACGTAGACGCGACAGAGCTCCTTGAGCGAGTGCTCGACGGCGCCCTGCCGGAAGAGCGTCTTCCACGGGAGCATGAACGCCTTCGCCACGTCCGGCACGTGGAAGCGGACGGCCTGCGTCTCGGGACGCGGCGTCCCGTACAGCCGCGAGTCCTCCATGTCCTGCGCGAGCTCGGGATCGGTGATCGCGTCGGCATCGATGTAGCTGATCCGTGCCACGACCAGAAGGTAGCCAATGCCTGACGTCGTCGTCTGCGGCGCCGGTCACAACTCGCTGATCACGGCGTGCTACCTCGCGAAGGCTGGCTACGAGGTGCTCGTCCTGGAGTCCCGTCCGGTCGCCGGGGGCGGAGCGGTCACGGAGGAGCTGTCGACGCCCGGCTTCATGTTCGACTCGTGCTCCACCGGTCACACGCTGATCCAGCCGAACCCCGTGCTGCGCGATGACGAACTGGGGCTGAAGCGGGACTTCGGTCTCGAGTACGTCAAGCCCGATCCGATCGCGCACGTCGTCTTTCCGGACGGCGAGCACTTCACGCACTGGCTCGACCTCGACCGCACGCTCGACGAGATCGGGCGCTTCTCCCGCCGAGATGCGGATGCCTACAAGCGTGCGCTCGAGGAGTTCGCGGAGATCCGCGGCCCGCTCGGGCAGTACCGATTCAACCCCATCGGCTACGCACCGCCGCTCGACGAGCTGCTGCGCGACAAGCCGCGCTGGCTGCGGCGGACGGCGATGACGTCGTACGACGTCGTCAAGCACACGTACGAGGACCCGCACGTGCAGGCATACATCCTCTGGCAGGCGTTCCAGACGGCGCAGCCGGTCGACTCGCCGGGCTCGGGCCTGCTCGCCTACTCGATCGTGGCCGGCCGGCAGTCGTCGTCGTGGACGCTGCCGCTCGGCGGCTCCGGCGAGCTCGCGCGGGCGCTCGTCGACTGCCTGCACGCGCACGGTGGGGAGCTGCGCTGCGGCGTGCGCGTTGCCGAGCTCGTGGTCGAGAACGGGCGCTGCGCCGGTGTCGTCACCGACGACGGCGAGCGGGTCGACGCGCGACGCGCAGTCGTGTCGACGATCCACGTGAAGAAGCTCGTCGAGATGGCGCCGGACGATGCGTGGGGCGACGACTTTCTCGACGGCGTCGAGACGTACGACGCCGGCATCTCGACGTTCGCGCAGTACTACGCGACAACGGAGGCACCGCAGTTCCTCGGTGACCGGACGGCGGTCTCGGCGGGCGTCGTCGGCTGGCCGCACGACGTGCTGCAGGCGGGCCGCGATCTCCGCGGCGGCGGGTTCCTCCGGGGACGGTGGCTGCTCGTCGCGACGCCGACGCTCGTCGACCCGTCGCGCGCGCCTGCCGAGCGGCACACCGTGAAGCTGCTCGGGATGGCGCCCTGGCACGGCGGCGACTGGAACGACGAGTTGAAGGCGTCGGTCGCGCGCGAGAACCTCGAGGCACTCTGCCGCGCGGCGCCGAACATGGCACGTGAGGGCGTCATCCTCTCCGAATACGTCAAGTCGCCCCTCGACGTCGAGCGGCACAACGAGCACATGTGGCACGGCACGATCCACGGCGGCGATCGCAGCTGGCCCAACGACGGCCCGCGCCGGCCGGTCCCCGGTTGGGCACAGCACCGCATGCCGATTCCCGGTCTCTACCAGACCGGTGCAACGACTCATCCCGGTGGCTCGATCACGGGCGCGCCGGGCCGCAACTGTGCCGTCGTCCTCCTCGAGGACCTCGGCCACGACCCACGGGAGGTATTGACGAGTGGTGCAGCAGCTCGAGCGTGACGAACGGGTTCGCGACGCAATCGCCCACTGGGCGCCGCGCTTCATCACGAACGGCGTCGACTACAACGACTTCATGCGCGTCACGGCGTCCGTCTCCACGTGGGACGAGTGGCTGCCGGCGTGGGTCGAGAACGGTCACTCGTTCGCCGAGAGCGCGCGCGACGCCGAGTCCGCGGGCCGCGTCCGCACCGCGGGCGAGCTGTGGAACCAGGCAGCGCTGTCGTACCACTTCGCGAAGTTCGTCTGGATGCTCGACATGGCGCGTTACGAGGAGGCGACGCACCTCGCGGTCGACGCGCTGCGCAAGGCTCACTCGTTCCTCGATCCCACCGCGGAGCGGATCGAGATCCCGTTCGAGCACGGCGCGACGCTCGTCGGCAACCTGCGCCGCCCTGCAGGCCGTCCGGCCCCGTTGATCCTGCTCTTCCCGGGGCTCGACTCGACGAAGGAGGAGTTCTTCGGCTGGGAGAACGTCTTCCTCTCGCGCGGGCTCGCGACGTTCTCGCTCGACGGCCCCGGCCAGGGCGAGACCGGCTTGACGACGCGGATCTATCCGAACTACGAGGTCGCCGCGACGGCGACGATCGATGCGCTGCTGTCGCGCGACGACGTCGACCTCGACCGGATCGGCGCCGCCGGTGTCTCGCTCGGGGGCTATTACGCGCCGCGCGCCGCTGCATACGAGAAGCGGATCAAGGCGGCCGTCGGCATCAGCGGCCCGTTCGACTTCGCGGCGAACTGGGACGGCATGCCGCAGCAGACGCGGGAGACCGTCTGCCACCACACCGGTGCGTCCTCGATGGAGGAAGGGCGAGAGAAGGCGGGTGAGCTCAACCTGTACGACGCGGCGAAGTCGATCGACCGGCCGTTCCTCGCGATCACCGGACGCAACGACCGCCTGATCCCGTGGGAGCAGACGCAGCGACAGGCCGAAGAGGCGCCGGGCGGCGAGTTCGTGCTCTATGACGACGGCAACCACGTGTGCAACAACATCCCTTGGAAGTACCGCCCGCTGACCGCCGACTGGCTGAAGGAGAAGCTTGCGGTTTAGTCGCGACGAGATGGCTCGGCGCCGCGAGCTCGCACGTGGCCTGATGCGGGAGCTCGAGCTCGACGACCTCGTCCTCTTCGGCAACTCGGGCGTCAACCGGCACAACCACGCGAACCACTTCTGGCTCTCGCAGTGGCAGGACATGCACCACTGCTACCTCGTCGTCCCGCGCGACGGCGACGAGACGCTGCTCGTCGGTCTCGTCAACCACGTTCCCAACGCGCGCGAGCGCAGCGATGTGCCGAACGTGCAGTGGGGTGGCTACGAGCCCGGGAAGACGATCGCGGCGCTCGTCTCGGGTCGCATCGGGCTCGTCGGGGTCAACGCCACGTGGAGCGACGGGATGCCGTGGCGGCACTACCTCGACCTGGCGCATCTCGAGCTCGTCGACGTGACGCGCGAGTACGCATCGTTGCGACGCATCAAGTCGGCCGAGGAGATCGAGCGGCTTCGCGGCGCCGCCGAGCTCTCCGATCTGGCGATCACGACGCTCGTCGAGATCGCAAAGCCGGGCATCGCGGAGCCGGAGCTCGTCGCGCGCGTGGAGGAGTCGTACCGGCGGCGCGGAGGCACGACGCGCATCACGTTCCTCCGCTCGATGCCGATGGACGAGCCGAACGGCTGCCTCCCCGCACAGAACCCGTCGTCTCGCCGGCTCGAAAAGGGCGACGTAATCATCACCGAGTTCAGCGCGTCACTCGACGGTTACTCCGGCCAGGTGCATCGCCCGGTGTTCGTGCAGGCGGAGCCGACGGACGAGTGGGTCGCCATGTTCGACGCGGCGCGTGAGGCATACGAGCGCATTACGCGCGGGATGACTCCGGGCTCGACGGAGGGCGACGTGGTGCGCAACGCGAGCGTCCTCGGCGAGCGCGGTTACGCGATCTACGACGACCTGATCCACGGCTACGGCACCGACTACGGCCCGCCGCTCGTCGATCGCTCGTGCGTGCAGTACTGGAACGGCGGCGGCGAGCCGCCTGCAGGCCGGACGATCGAGGAGGGAATGACGATCGTCGTCCAGCCGAATCCGATCACGCCCGACGAGCGGATGGGCCTGCAGCTCGGCGCGCTCACCGTCGTGCGCCCGGACGGCGCCGAGTCGCTGCACACGCTTCCGTTCGAGCCCCTGATCGCCGAATGAAGCTGAAGGCCCCACCGCCGCGCCCGACATGTGCGGGCGCGGCTCATCCAGCTCGATCGGCAGCGGGTGTGCGCGCAGCGCATACATCCGCGACGA
>JAICWC010000071.1 GCA_025934995.1 Thermoleophilia bacterium
AGGTGCTGTTCCTCGACGAGCCGACGATCGGGCTCGACGTGACGATGCAGAAGCGGATCCGCAGCTTCGTCGCCGCCTACAACGAGCGTTTCGGTGCGACGGTCCTGCTGACGTCGCATTACATGGCCGACGTCGAAGCGCTCTGCAAGCGTGTGATCGTCATCCACCACGGACAGCTCCTCTTCGACGGCAGGCTCGACTCGCTCGCGGACAAATTCGGCGCATACAAGACGATCGAGGCGGTCCTCGCGGACGGCGAGACGGTGTCGATGCAGGTGCCGCGCGCGGAGACGTCGGCGGCGACGGCCCGTCTGCTCGCCGAACACGACGTCTCCGACCTGACGGTCGAGGATCCGCCGATCGAGGACGTGATCGAGCAGGTCTTCGCCTCGTGAGCTCCCAGCAATCGGCGGTCCGGTCGTACGTCGACTTCTACGCGACGGGCATCCGCACCCAGATCCTGACGCAGTTCCAGTACCGCGTCGCGATGTACATGTACACGCTCGGGATGGTCACCGAGCCGGTGATCTATCTCGTCGTCTGGCGGACGATCGCACGTCAGCACGGCGGGTCGATCAACGGCGTCGGCGCCGGCCAGATCGCGGCGTACTACATCGTCTGGACGCTCGTGCGCACGTTCAACGTCGTCTTCACGCCGTTCGGCTGGGAGGAGCGGATCCGCGAAGGGCAGTTCTCGTCGCAGCTGCTGAGGCCTCTTCATCCGGTGCACTACGACATGGCGTGGTTCGCGGGCCACAAGGTCCCGTGGCTCGTCATGTACGCGCCGATCGCAGTCGCCCTGTCGCTCGTCTTCCACCCGACCCTCGACCCGCGCGCGATCGAAGTCGTCGTGTTCATCGTCGCGATCTGGGGCGCGTACGTGATCCGTTCGCTCAACCACTTCGTGCTCGGGATGCTGACGCTCCTGACCACCCGCGCGACGTCGATCTTCCAGATCTGGTTCCTCAGCGAGCTGCTGCTCTCGGGCCGGCTCGTGCCGTTGACATTCATGCCGCACTGGGCGCAGTCGATCGCGAACTGGTTCCCGTTCAAATGGACGTTCTATTTCCCGATCGAGGCTCTCGTCGGGTCGATGTCGACACACACACTGCTCACCGGCCTGCTCTGGCAGTGCTTCTGGGCGCTCGTCGGTTCGGTGCTCGTGTGGAGGTCGTTCAGGCTCGCCGTCAAGCACTATTCGGCGGTCGGCAATTGATCAAGCTCGCATGGACGTATCTGCGGCTCGGCGTGTTGAACGAGATGCAGTACCGCGCGAACTTCTTCGTCGCGATCGTGCAGTCGCTGCTCGGTGTCGCGGTGGCGATCGCCGTGCTCGCGCTCGTCTACTCGAAGACGAACGCACTCGACGGGTGGACGCAGTCGGAGCTGCTCGTGGTGCTCGGCGTCCAGATCCTGCTCGGCGGAGTCATCCACGCGACGATTCAGCCGAACATGGAGCGGCTGACGCAGGAAGTGCAGGACGGCAAGCTCGACTTCGCGCTCGTGAAGCCCGCCGACTCGCAGCTGCTCATCTCGCTGCGCGAGCTGCGGCTCTGGCAGCTGGTCGACGTCGTCTCCGGCGCGGTCGTCATCGCGGTCGGCGTCTCTCGGCTCCAGACGTCGGTCGGCCCGGGTCATGCGTTCGCGTTCCTCGCCCTGCTGCTGATCGGAGCGTCGCTCCTCTATTGCTTCTGGCTCGTGCTCGCGACCGGCTCGTTCTGGGTGGTCAACATGTGGTTCCTGTCCGACCTGTTCGAGGGGATCTACCAGGTCGGCCGGTGGCCGATCGGCGTGTATCCGGGGTGGCTGCGCTACTCGATGACCTACCTCGTGCCGATCGGCTTCGCCGTCACCGTGCCGGCCCAGGCGATGACGCATCGCCTCGCGTGGACGACGGTCGCCCTCGCGGTCGGCTTCGCCGCCGTCGTGTTTTTCGTGACGCGCTGGTTCTGGCGGTACGGGCTGAAGCGGTATTCCGGCGCGAGCGCGTAGGACGACGAACCTACGCCCGCGCCCGAACCGCGTCGTACATGCCCCACTCGACGCGGAGGGTCTCGCAGATCTCGCCGACCGTGCACATCGCGCGCAGCGCATCGCGCATCGGAGGCAGGAGGTTCGCATCCGTCGGCGCCGCCTCGCGCACGGCCGCCAGCGCGCGCTCGGCCTCGTTCGCGTCCCGCTCCAAGCGCACACGGGCAGTCCGCTCGAGCTGGCGCCGCTCCGCCTCGGGATCGATCCGCAGGAGCTCCGTGCGCTCGTCCGACGCCTCCTCGTATTTGTTGACGCCGACGATGACCCGGTCACCGCGCTCGACCTCCTGCTGCCACTCGAACGCCGACTGCTCGATCTGCTCCTGGACGAAGCCCCGTTCGATCGCCTCGACGGCGCCGCCGCGCGCGTCGACGTCGCCGATCACCTCCCACGCGCCGCGTTCGAGCTCGTCCGTCATCGCCTCGATGAAATACGAGCCTCCGAGGGGATCCGCCGTATCGAGGGCTCCGGCCTCGTGCGCGATCACCTGCTGCGTCCGCAGCGCGATCCGGGCCGACCGCTGCGTCGGCAGTGCGAGCGCCTCGTCGAAGCCGTTCGTGTGCAGCGACTGCGTACCGCCGCACACCGCCGCGAACGCCTGCAACGCGACGCGCACGATGTTGTTCTCCGGCTGCTGCGCGGTCAATGTCGAGCCGCCGGTCTGGGCGTGGAAACGCAGGGCGAGCGCCTTGGGGTTCGTCGCTCCGAAGCGCTCCTTCATGATCCGCGCCCAGAGCCGCCGCGCGGCGCGGAACTTCGCCACCTCGACGAAGAAGTCGTTGTGCGCGTTGAAGAAGAAGGAGAGCCGCGCGCCGAAGTCGTCCGGCGACAGGCCCGCGTCGACGGCGGCGGCGCAGTAGGCGATCCCGTTCGCGAGCGTGAACGCGAGCTCCTGCGTCGCGGATGCGCCCGCCTCGCGGATGTGGTAGCCGGAGATCGAGATCGTGTTCCATTTCGGGATCCGCTCCGCGCAATACGCGAAGAGGTCCGTCGTCAGCCGCATCGACGGCCTCGGCGGGAAGATGTAGTTCCCGCGCGCGACGTATTCCTTGAGGATGTCGTTCTGCACGGTCCCGCGCAGCTGCGACGGCGCGACGCCCTGCTCCTCTGCAACGAGCTCGTAAAGGAGCAGCAGCAGTGAAGCCGGCGCATTGATCGTCATCGACGTCGACACGTCCCCGAGCGGGATGCCGTCGAGCAGGATCCGCATGTCTGCGAGCGAGTCGATCGCGACCCCGGTTCGACCGACCTCGCCGAGCGCCCGCGGATCGTCGGAGTCGTACCCGAGCTGCGTCGGCAGGTCGAACGCGATCGACAGGCCGGTCTGGCCCGCCCCCAGCAGATAGCGGTAGCGCTCGTTCGACTCCTCGGCCGACGCGAAGCCGGCGTACTGGCGAATCGTCCACGGCCGCCCGTGGTACATGTCGCGGTACGGACCGCGCGTGTACGGATACTCGCCGGGCTGCTCGCCGTCGCCGTAGACAGGCTTGAACGCCATGCAACAATCGTACGGTCGTGGTCGCATGCACGCCGTATCGTGCGCGTAGGCATCGCGGACGGGATCGGCACGCTGTACGCGCTCCACGGCGGGCCTCTGCTCGACGTCGGCCGCGACGACGGCTAGTACGGCCACCGTACGTGGGCGTTCCTCAGCTGGTCGCCCGGGCACCCGTAAAGGCCCTGTAAATCGGCAGCCGTGCGGCGTCGGAACGGCCGCAGCGGGCAAACAACCCCTGAGGAAACCGACGAAGGGGGAAAACGAATGACGACAAGGAAACTCGCGTTCGTCGCGCTGCTCGCGGTTGCGGTTACAGGGATCCTGGCCGCGATCGCGAGCGCCGCGACACCGCAGAACACGTCCCCGTCGACGATCAGCGGGACACCGAAGGCCGGCTCGACGCTCACCGCGAACGAGGGGACCTGGGCGAACTCGCCGACGTCGTTCACGTACCAGTGGCAGCGCTGCGCCTCCGACGGCCGTTCGTGCGGCGACATCACCGCCGGGACGGCGAAGACGTACGTCCCGACCAGCGGCGACGTCGGTCACGCGCTGCGCGTCGTCGTCACCGGCGTCAACACGGACGGCCGCAGCTCCGCCACGTCGGCTCCCACCGAGCCGGTGAGCTCCGCGAACGGCCCGACCAGCACGGTTCGGCCGACGGTCAGCGGCACCGCCGCGGTCGGCCAGACGCTGACCGTGTCCAACGGCAGCTGGACCCCGACGCCGACGTCGTTCGCGCGGCAGTGGCAGCAGTGCTCTTCCGACGGGTCGTCGTGCCTGAACATCAGCGGCGCCACGGGCCGGTCCTACGGCGTGCGCGCCGCCGATGCAGGCCATCGGCTGCGGGCGCTCGTCACGGCCCGCACCGCATCGGGTCAGACGACCGTCGCGTCGAGCCTGTCCAGTCTCGTGGCCGGCGGCACGACCACGACCGTCGGCACGACCACGACCGTCGTCACGACCACGACGACGCAGGGCAACCGCGCGCCCTCGCTCGGCTTCATCTCGTTGCGCGTGCACGGGACTCGTGCGTTCGCCGGTTCCGCGTGTGCGACGACCACACCGGTCGGATCACGATCAACGAGCGCGACAGCAAGGCACGTGTCCTCTCGGTGGCGCACCGGTGGCACGTGACGCTCGTCAGCTCGTGCAACGTCTACGCGAAGAGCTGGGCGCTCGGCCGCAAGTTCCGCACGAAGGGCCGGTACGTCGCGTCGCTGCGCGCCATCGACGCGCAGGGCCGGCTGAGCCTGCTCCGCAGCAGGTCGATCATCTTCCGCTGAGGAAGCGCGCCTGAGGGCGGCGCCCGGCCGCCCTCAGGCGTTGACGCCGGCCTCGGTCGGGCGTCGCGCGACTCCGTCCCGCTCGGCGGCGCGGGCGACCGCGCGCGCCACCGCCGGCACGATCGACCGGTTGAAGACGCTCGGGACGATGTAGTCGGCCGACAGCTCGTCCGGTGCGATTGCGGCTGCGATCGCATGGCCGGCTGCGACCTCCATCCCGTCGGTGATCGTCGTCGCGCGCACGTCGAGGGCCCCGCGGAAGATCCCCGGAAACGCGAGCACGTTGTTGATCTGATTCGGGTAGTCGGAGCGTCCGGTTGCGATCACGGCGACGTCGCCCGCGATCTCCTCCGGCATCACCTCCGGCGTCGGGTTTGCCATCGCGAAGACGATCGCGCGGTCGGCCATCGTGCGGATCGCGGCGGCGGAGACGGCGCCCGGCACCGAGAGGCCGATGTACACGTCGGCGCCGGAAAGCGCCTCGTCGGCGCTGCCGCGGAAGCATTCGGGGTTCGTCTCCTCCGCGTAGCGGGCCTTCACCGGATTCAGGCCTTCGTGGCCGCGATAGAGGGAGCCTTCACGGTCGCAGCCGATGACGTTCCGCACGCCGGCGGCCATCAAGACGCGCGTCACCGCCACACCGGCTGCGCCGACGCCCGTGACGACGACCTTGATCTTCGACATCTCCTTGCCGACGACGCGCAGCGCATTCACGAGCGCGGCGAGCACGACGACTGCGGTGCCGTGCTGGTCGTCGTGGAAGACGGGAATGTCGAGCGACGCACGCAACCGCTCTTCGATCTCGAAGCACCGCGGCGCCGAGATGTCCTCGAGGTTGATGCCGCCGAAGCCCGGGGCGATCGCCTCGACGGCCGCGACGATCGCGTCCGGATCCTTCGTGCTCAGACAGAGCGGCCATGCGTCGACGCCGCCGAATTCCTTGAAGAGCAGCGCCTTGCCCTCCATCACGGGCATCGCCGCCTCTGGGCCGATGTCGCCGAGGCCGAGGACGGCGCTGCCGTCGCTGACGACCGCGACGGTGTTCCGCTTGATCGTCAGGTTCCAGGCGTCGTCGGGATCGTCCGCGATCGCCTGGCAGACGCGGGCGACGCCCGGCGTGTACGCCATCGAGAGATCGTCTCGTGTCTTGACCGGCGCGTTCGCGTCCATGTGGATCTTCCCGCCCAGGTGCATGAGGAAGGTGCGGTCGGAGACGTTCTCGACCTCGACGCCCGGGACCGCGCGTGCGGCGCGCCCGATCGCCTCCGCATGCGAGACGTCGGTCGCGAAGACGCTGACGTCGCGGATCTTGGCGCCGCTCTCGACGCGCACGAGATCGATCGCTCCGAGGAGCCCACCGGCGTCCGCGATCGCGCGCGCCAGGTCGGCGAACGTGCCCGGACGGTCGTCCAGGCGCACGCGGAGCGTCACCGAATAGGACGCCGAGAAGTGGCTCACGCCGGAAATCCTCGCATGCCGACGGCGACGCGTCGTCCGGTGTTTCCCGGATTACGCGCCGACGAGCTCTGCATCGCGCGACGCGAGCGTCGTGTAGCGCCCGCCGGCGAGGATCAGCTCTTCGTGCGTGCCTCTTTCGACGACCTCGCCCTTGTCGAGGACGACGATCTGATCGGCGTCGCGCACCGTCGAGAGGCGATGGGCGATCGCGATCGTGGTGCGCCCGGCCGACAACCCGTCGAGCGCCTCCTGCACGAGCCGCTCCGTCTCGTTGTCGAGCGAGGAGGTCGCCTCGTCGAGGACGAGGATCGGCGGGTTGCGCAGGATGGTGCGCGCGATCGCGATCCGCTGCTTCTCGCCGCCGGAGAACCGGTAGCCGCGCTCGCCCACGACGGTGTCGTAGCCCTCGGGCAGCGCCGCGATCATGTGGTGGATGCGCGCAGCCTGTGCTGCGCGCTCGATCTCCTCGTCGGTCGCGTCGGGCTTCGCGAAGCGGAGGTTCTCTCGGACGGACGCGTGGAAGAGATACGTCTCCTGCGAGACGACGCCGACGAGATCGGTGAGCGCCGGGAACGAAAGGTCGCGGACGTCGGTACCGCCGATCGAGACCGTGCCGCGCTCGACGTCGTAGAGCCGCGCCGCGAGGTAGGCGAGCGTCGTCTTGCCGGAGCCCGTCTCGCCGACGAGCGCAGTCTTCGTCCCGGCGGGAACGGTGAACGAGACGTCCTGCAGCGTCCACGCATCGGGCGAGTAGCGGAACCACACCGAGTCGAAGACGACGTCGCCGGCGCGGGCGGTCGTGACCGCACCCTCGTCGATGTCGATGCGCTCGTCGAGATACTCGAAGATCCGGTCGAACAACGCGAGCGACGTCTGCACGTCGAGCGACACGCCGAGGAGCGAGCCGACCGGGAAGAAGAGCCGCGTCTGCAGGGTCGTGAACGCGATGATCGTCGCGATCGAGACGACGCCCGTCAGCCCGCCGAACCAGTAGATCGCGGCCGGCATGACCGAGAAGCTCGTCTGGATCGACGCCATCACCCAGCGCCCCGCCATTCGCTGGCGCACTTCGAGGTCGGCGAGCCGCAGCGAGTCCCGCTCGAACCGGTCGGCGAGCTCCTCGGTGCGCCCCATCGTCTTGCCGAGCAGGATCCCGCTGACCGAGAGCGACTCCTGGACGAGGCTCGAGATGTCCGCGAGCGTCTCCTGTGTCGTCTTCGCGATCCGGCGGCGTTCGTTCCCGACGCGGCGCGTGAGGAAGACGAACAGCGGGATCAGTGCGAACGCGAACAGCGCGAGCTCCCAGCTCAGCAGGAGCATGCCGACCATGGTCGCGATCACCGACGTGACGTTCGACGCGATTGACGTGGCCGTGTTCGTGACGACGTTCTGGACGCCGCCGATGTCGTTCGAGATCCGGGATTGCACCTCGCCGGTGCGTGTGCGCGTGAAGAACGCGAGCGAGAGCCTCTGCAGGTGGCGGAAGACTTTCGCGCGCAGGTCGTGCATGACGCGCTGGCCGACCTGATTCGAGAGCAGGGTCTGGACGACGCCGAGGACGCCGCTGACGACGGCGATCGCGATCATCCCGCCGGCGGCCCACGAGAGCATGGTCTTGTCGTGGGAGCCGATCGCGACGATGACGCGGCGCAGCAGGAACGCCGGCACCACGCCGAGCGCCGCGGAGAAGACGATCAGACCGAGCAGGCCGGCGAGCCGCGGCCGGTACGGGGTGAAGAGCGCGACGATCCGGCGCAGGTTCGCGCGCCGGACCTCTGGGTCGGCGGGACGCTCGGGGGCCTCGCGCGACGAATGGAAATACATGCCCACGGGCCCAGGGTACGTTGCTGTCACATTCCTGTGCCCTGTCTCGTCTAGGAGGTGTCACGAAAGAAAGGAGACGAGATGAAGGTCCTCGTGGCAGGTGCGACCGGTGCGGTCGGCAGGCGGCTCGTTCCGCAGCTCGTCGAGCGCGGGCACGAGGTCGTCGGAACGACGACGCGGCCGGAGAAGTTCGATCTGCTCCACGCGCTCGGCGCCGACGCCGTCCACATGGACGGGCTCGACGCGGTCGAGGTGCAGGACGTCGTCGCCGCGACGAAGCCCGACGCGATCGTCCACCAGATGACCGCCCTCGCCGCCGGCCGCGACCTGAAGCACTTCGACCGGGTGTTCGCGCTCACGAACCGCCTGCGGACGGAGGGGACGCGCCACCTCCTCGCGGCCGCCACCGCTTCCGGCGTCGATCGCTTCGTCGTGCAGAGCTACTGCGGCGGCTGGAACACGCGCGGGGCGACGGAGGACGTTCCGCTGGCCGACGATGCGGTGCCGACCCAGCGGGAGTCGCTCGCGGCGATCAAGGAGCTGGAATCGCTCGCCCGCGGGCGAGGCGCGGTGCTGCGGTACGGCAACCTCTACGGGCCGGGCGCATCCGAGGTGTTCGTCGAGCTCGTGCGCAAGCGCGGGATCCCGGTGATCGGAGACGGCGCCGGCGTTTCGTCGTGGCTCCACGTCGACGACGCGGCCTCCGCGGCCGTCGCCGCGATCGAGCGCGGCGCGCGCGGCATCTTCAACATCGTCGACGACGAGCCCGCGACCGTCTCGGAATGGCTCCCCGCGCTCGCCGCAGCCGTCGGCGCGAGGCCGCCGCGGCGCTTGCCCGTCTGGCTCGCCCGGCCGCTCGCCGGCGAAGCCGTGGTGCGGATGATGACCGAGGGGCGCGGCGCCTCGAACGCGAAGGCGAAGCGCGAGCTCGGCTGGCAGCCGCGGTGGCCGTCCTGGCGCGACGGCTTCGTGCGTGGGCTCGGCGACCGGGAGGCGCTCGCAGCCTGATGGAGGAGCTCCGGCCGCTGCTGTTCTCGCTCGCATATCGGATGCTGGGCAGCGTCGGCGACGCCGAAGACGTCGTCCAGGAAGCGTTCGCCCGCTACGAGCACACGACGGGAGTCGAATCGCCGAAGGCGTGGCTGACGTCCGTCGTCACCAACCTCGCGATCGACCAGCTGCGCTCGGCGCGGGCGCGGCGGGAGACCTATGTCGGCGAGTGGCTGCCCGAGCCGCTGGTCGACGACGACCCCGCTGCGCTCGCAGAGCAGTCGGACACGCTGTCGATGGCGTTCCTGCTCCTGCTCGAGCGACTCACGCCGGTCGAGCGCGCCGTCTTCCTGCTCCACGACGTCTTCGGCTATCGCTACGACGAGATCGCGGAGGTCGTCGGGCGCAGCGAAGGGAACTGCCGGCAGATCGGTGTCCGCGCGCGCAGCCACGTCGAGGCCGAGAAGCCGCGCTTCGAGGCGTCGCGCCGCGAGCGCGACGAGCTCGCGGCGCGGTTCTTCGCGGCGGTGCGGGAGGGGGACGTGGACGGGCTCGTCGGGATGCTCGCGGCCGACGTCGTCGTGGTCGGCGACGGCGGCGGGAAGGCGCCGCAATGGGCGACCCCGATCGTCGGGGCCGAGCGCGTCGCACGCCTTCTTGCGGGAACGGGCCGCCAGATCGCCGACTACGGCGGCTCCCTCGAGCGGCGCGAGGTCAACGGCCAGCCGGGTGCCGTGCTCCGTGCGCCCGACGGCTCGGTCGCGGTCGTCTGGACGCTCGAGATCGCCGACGGCCTCGTGCAGGCGTTGCGTTCGGTCATCAACCCGGACAAGCTCCGCCACCTCGGACCCGTCGCTGACGTTCGCGCGCTGATGCGGTCGCACCGCCGCCCGTAGGCACACTCCGCTCATGCGGGTGACCGTTCGGCTCTTCGCCGGATTGCGCGAGCGCGCGGGCAGGTCGCGCCTGGAGCTCGACGACGTCGCCCGCGCCGGCGACGTCTGGGCGCGGCTCGATCTGGGCGAGGAGCCCGGCGGCCTGATGTACGCCGTCAACCGCGAATACGTCGACCGGGCCCACGAGCTGCAGGACGGCGACGAGGTCGCGCTCATCCCGCCGGTCTCCGGCGGTGCGTTCCTGATCACGACCGAGCCGCTCGACGTCTCCCGCGTCGTCGCCGAGGCGGAGAGCGACGAGGCAGGCGCAGTCGCCGCTTTCGTCGGCACGGTGCGACGCTCGTCGCGCGGGCGCAACGTCCAGTACCTCGAGTACGAGGCGTTCGAGGAGATGGCCGAGGCGATGCTCGTGCGCCTGGGCCGATCTCTGACCGAGAAGCACGACCTGACGGCCGTTGCGATCCACCACCGCATCGGCCGCGTAGAGATCGGCGAGGCGAGCGTCGTGATCGCCGTTTCGTCGCCGCACCGTGCCTCGGCACTCGACGCGTGCCGCGAGGCGATCGACACGCTCAAGGAGACGATCCCGCTCTGGAAGAAGGAGGTCTACGAGGGCGGCGAAGAATGGATCGGCAGGGGGTCATGAAGCAACTTCGCCATTCACTCGAGCGTGCAGGGTCGGTCGCCCTCGGCCTCGGGCTCGCCGCGCTCAAATGGGGCTTCGTCTTCGCGAAGTTCTTCTCGTTCTTCATCTCCGTCGCGGCGTTCTCGTTCTGGTTCCACAGCTGGTCGTTCGCGTTCGGCTTCGTGCTGCTGATCGCGATCCACGAGCTCGGCCACGTCTTCGAGGCGCGGCGCCAGGGGCTGAAGGTGTCGCTGCCGACGTTCATCCCGTTCATCGGCGCGTACGTGACGATCGAGCGCGCGGGCCTGACACCGTGGCGCAACGCATTGATCTCGCTCGCCGGCCCGCTGTTCGGCGGCGCCGCCGCCGCGGTGGTCTGGGGCTTCGGCGCGGAGAGAGGCTCGGAGATGCTGCAGGTGCTCGCGAACATGGGCTTCCTGCTGAACGCGTTCAACATGCTTCCGATCGGCTTCCTCGACGGCGGCCAGACCGCGCACGCCGCGCGCGAGGCGTGGCGTATGCCGGTGATCCAGTTCGAGAGCGGTGTCCCCGTTGCGGCGTTCGCTCCCGACCGCTCACGCGCAGTGATGATCGTCTCGCTCTACGTCACGCTCGCTTCGCTGCTCGTGATCGGGATGCTCGCGACGCGCGTGAACGGGGCGCTCTGATGGAAGACCGCCGGCTGCTCGACACCGCACACGAGCACGAGGCCGAGATCCGCAAGCACACCGCGCGGATCGCGGAGGAGTTCCGCGAGGGATTCGACGCGGTCGACGAGATCGACCGGCCCGCCGTCTCGATCTTCGGCTCCGCCCGCGTGCGCGAAGGGGCGCCTGCCTACGATCAGGCTCGAGCGACCGCGAAGCGCTTCGCCGAGGCCGGGTGGGCGGTCGTGACCGGCGGCGGGCCGGGCGTCATGGAAGCGGCGAACCGCGGCTGCAAGGAGGGCGGAGGCATCTCCGTCGGCTTCAACATCGAGCTGCCGCACGAGCAGGCGGCCAATCCGTACCTCGACATCTCGCTCACGTTCTCGCACTTCTACGCGAGGAAGACGATGTTCGTGAAGGCGGCCGAGGGGTTCGTCGTCTTCCCCGGCGGGTTCGGCACGGCGGATGAGCTGTTCGAGTCCCTGACGCTGATCCAGACCGGCAAGATCCGCCACTTCCCGGTCGTCCTGTTCGAGCGCGGCTTCTGGGAGCCGATGCTCGCCTGGGTGCGCGAGCAGGCGCTGCCGCTCGGGATGGTCTCACCGGACGATCTGGCGCTGCTGACCGTCACCGACGACATCGACGAGGCCGTGCAGCACGTGCTCGACTGCTACGAGCGGCGCTGCGCGGACGACCCGCACACGGCGCGCAAGGCCGACGCGCAGTAGAGCGCGTCACCCGGCTTCTCGAACACGACGTCGGTGGTGGCGATCAATCCGTGCGTGCCGTAGACCTTGACGGTCGCCCGCCACGTGCTGCCGGTCCCGTACGTGGTGTCCTCCCAGGAGCCCCACCAGCCGGGCGTCTTCTTGTCGTAGACAACCTGCGGCGCCAGCGGCTCCTCGCGGCCGGTCGCGCCGTGCATCACGGTTTGCGTCTCGCCTGGCGAGTGCACGGTGACGCGTGTGACGTCGCTGCGCACGACGCCGATCAGGAACATGTCGTGCACGAGGCCCGTCCGGGAATGGAAGACCGGCGCGGTGCGCGCGATGAAGACCGCGGCGGCATGCGGATCGCAGAGGCGGGTACGCGACGCACCGACCTGCGCGACGAGGCACCCGCGGCGCCAGAAGAGGACGTTCGGGCGTGCCGTGCGCGAGAACCGGTCGGCTGCGAAGATGCCGGCGCCGGCCGGCACGTCACCGGCCCGGACTGCGCTCATGTTCCACACGTTGTCCTGCTCGCCGAGGTGAAAGCCCGGAGTCGGGTCGGCGAAGAGCCAGCCGTTCACCGGCGGCTTCGCTCCCTTGACGTGGATGGTCTTCCCGTTCTGGTTCGGGGAGCGGTACGCGGGCTTCGCGAATGTGAAGACGCCGATCGTGGCGACGACCGCGACCAGGACCAGCGAGAGGGAAGCGACCCGCACGAGCGGTGTATCGGCTGCCGAAGCAGGTCGCACAAGCCCATACTTCAGGGGTGGAGCTGAGGGATCTCCCGTCGGTCGACGAGCTGACGCGCGGCGTCGAGGACCCGCTCGCGGTCGACGCCGCCCGCACCGTGCTCGAGCGCGCGCGCGAGGAGATCCGCGCGGGCGCCGAGCCCGGGGACCTGGCAGCACGGTTGCACGGAGAGTTGCGCACGCTGCGCGCGCCGTCGCTTCGGCGGGTCCTGAACGCGACGGGTGTGCTCGTGCACACGAATCTCGGCCGCGCGCCGCTCGCCGCGGAGGCGCTCGCACAGGTGATCGAGACGGCGCGCGGCTACTCGAACCTCGAGCTCGATCTTTCGAGCGGCTCGCGCGGCTCCCGCCAGGACCACGTGGCGTCGCTCCTGCGCCGACTGACGGGCGCCGAGGCCGCGCTCGTCGTCAACAACAACGCGGCGGCGATGCTGCTCGCGCTCGCGGCGCTCGCCGAGGGCCGCGAGGTGATCGTCTCGCGCGGCGAGCTGATCGAGATCGGCGACGGCTTCCGCATTCCCGACGTACTGGCCGGCTCCGGCGCGCGGCTCGTCGAGGTCGGGACGCCGAACCGCACGCGCGCGGGCGACTACGACGCGGCCGTCACCGACGAGACCGCGCTTCTCCTGCGCGTGCACCAGTCGAACTTCCGCTTCGTCGGGTTCACAGAGCAGCCGTCGCCGAAGGAGCTGGCCGCGGTCGCGCGGCGGCACGGCCTGACGCTCCTCGACTACCAC
>JAICWC010000060.1 GCA_025934995.1 Thermoleophilia bacterium
GAAGTTCAAGTACACGACGACCGCCGGTAACTCCCGCCGTGAGACGAGCGAGGCCATCTTCAAGGCCGGGCTTGCTTCCATCGGCATCCAGCTCGTGGACGACTTCCAGCCCGCGAGCGTCATGTTCGGCGACACCGTCCTGACCGCCGGCAACTTCGACATGATCGAGTTCGCGTACGGCGGCACGATCGATCCGGGCGGGTTCGGGCCGATCTGGGGTTGCAAGGGCAGTCAGAACTACATCGCCTACTGCAACCGGAAGGCGACGAACTTCTTCGACGACGCGAAGACGCAGCTGGACGCCTCGAAGCGCAACAACGACTTCATCCAGGCCGACAAGCTGATGTCGAACGACGTTCCGGCGATCCCGCTCTACGCGCTGCCGGACGTGCTGACCTACAACAAGGGTCTGCACAACATCACCGACAACGCCGGCTCCGGCTTCACCTGGGACCTCGAGCAGTGGAAGTGGTCGTAGCCGCGAGGGGACCGCAGTAGCGGTACTCTCCCGCAATTCCCGCGTCCGCCGTCACCCGACGGCGGACGCGGGCCGTCTCAACCAGTCCCGGGATCGTCCCCGAAGGGAGCACGGCCATGCTGACCTACATCACGCGCCGGATTCTCTACAGCATCCCGGTGCTGATCATCTCCAGCTTCCTCAGCTTCACGTTCGTCTCGCTCGCGGGAGACCCACTGGGGCAGCTTCGGATCCACCCGAACATCTCGCAGGAGACCCTCAACAACCTCAAGTACCAGTTCCATTTGAACCGGTCGATTCCGGTTCGTTACTGGTTCTGGGTGCAGGACGTCTTCGAGCACAAGCTCGGTAAGTCGCTCGTGACGTTGCAGCCGATCTGGCCGGACATCGAGCGCACGATGGGGCACACGCTGCAGGTGGTCATGACCGCCGAGATCCTCGCCCTCATCCTCGGGGTCATCGTCGGGATCTTCTCCGCCGTGCGGCAGTACTCGGTCTTCGACTACACCTTCACGTCGTTCAGCTTTCTCGGGCTTGCGATGCCGGTCTTCTGGCTCGCGCTGCTATTGCAGATCCTGTTCGTCGACATCTATCTGAAGTGGCACGTCCGCATCTTCTACACGTCCGGGTTGAACAGCCCGCACAAGGGTGCGTGGTCGATCGACCGTCTGCAACACATCGGGCTGCCGGTGATCACGTTGTGCGTGATCAGCTTTGCGCTCTACAGCCGGTTCATGCGCGCATCGATGCTCGACGTGCTCAACACCGACTACGTGCGGACTGCGCGTGCGAAGGGCGTTCCGGAATGGCGCGTGGTCATGCGCCACGTCTTCAGGAACGCGTTGATTCCGATCACGACGGTCGCGGCCCTCAACATCGGTGCGGTCTTCGGCGGCGCCATCATCACCGAGACGGTCTTCACCCTCGACGGCATCGGGTTCTATTTCGTCGGTCGCCTCCAGGCGCTCGACATCTATGCCGTGATGGGGTACCTCCTGATCACGTCCGTGATCATCATCGTCTTCAACCTCGTCGCCGACATCCTCTACGGATTCCTGGATCCGCGAATCCGGTATGACTGAGATCGAGCACCAGCCCGGCCACGAGTCGGCGGCCGTCGCGCCGCCCACGCAGGCGATCGATGGAATCGTGCTGGGCGGCGAGGGTGGCCTGGTCGACTCGACGGTCGAGGCGGGTCTCGAGCTCAAGGCTCGCAGCCAGTGGTCCTATGCGCGGACGCGCTTCGTCCGCCACCGGCTGGCGATGGTCAGCCTCGTCATCCTGATCATCATCTTCGCGATCGGCGCCTTCGCCAACTTCATCGCGCCGTACAACTTCTCGACGCTCGATCTCACGAACATCCTGCATGCGCCGACGACTGTCGGGAAGCACTATTTCGGGACCGACGAGATCGGGCGCGACTACTTCAGCCGCGTCATCTACGGGATTCGGACGTCGGAGGAAGTCGGCATCTTCGTCGCCTTCCTCTCGTCGATCATCGGCCTGATCGTCGGCGCCGTGGCCGGGTACTACGGCGGTTGGATCGACAACATCTTCATGCGCATCACCGACCTCGTGCTGACGCTGCCTGTGCTGGCGGTGCTGCTCGTCGCGGCGGCGCTCCTCGGGAGCGGCAGCCAGTGGCGCGTCTCCCTGATCCTCGCGGGGTTCTTCTGGACGGGCCTCGCGCGTATCGTGCGCGGCATCTTCCTCTCGCTGCGCGAGAAGGAATACGTCGAAGCTGCGAAGGCCGCCGGCTCCGGCGACGCTCGAATCATGTTCCGCCACATCCTCCCGAACACGCTCGGGCCGATCGTCGTCAACGGGACGCTCGCAGTCGCCGCGGCGATCATCACCGAGGCCGCTCTTTCGTTCCTCGGCTTCGGGATCAAGCCGCCGACGCCGTCGCTCGGCTCGCTCGTCGTCTCGGGTCAGTCGAACCCGCAGCAGTGGTGGCTGACGATCTTCCCCGGGCTGACCATCCTCATCATCGTGCTCTGCATCAATTTCGTCGGCGACGGCCTCCGCGACGCCCTCGATCCGCAGCAACGGAGAGTGCGTGCCTGAGCCCGTCCTGTCGATCCGCGATCTCGTGGTCGAGTTCAAGACGGAGGACGGGATCGTGCATGCCGTCGACGGCCTGACGTACGACGTCTATCCCGGCGAGACGCTCGGGATCGTCGGCGAGTCGGGCTCCGGCAAGAGCGTGTCGACGATGTCGATCCTCGGTCTGATCCCGCAGCCGCCGGGGCGCATCGTCTCGGGCGAGGCGTGGTTCAAGGGCAAGGACCTGATCAAGCTGTCGAAGAAGGACCTGCGGAAGATCCGCGGCGACGAGGTCGCGATGATCTTCCAGGATCCGATGACCTCGCTCAATCCGGTGCTCAAGGTCGGCTTTCAGCTCGGCGAGGCGATCAAGACGCACTATCCGAAGGAGTCGGACGCCACGGTGAGGTCGCGCGTCGTCGATCTCCTGCGGCTCGTCGGCGTGCCGAACCCGGATCAGCGCTACGACCAGTACCCGCACGAGTTCTCGGGCGGCATGCGTCAGCGCGCGATGATCGCGATGTCGATCGCGAACTCGCCGTCGCTGCTGATCGCGGACGAGCCGACGACCGCGCTCGACGTGACGATCCAGGCGCAGGTGCTCGAGGTGTTGAAGAACGTGCAGGAGGAGACACAGGCCGCGACGATCCTCATCACGCACGACCTCGGCATCGTCGCCGAGCTGTGCGAGCGCGTGCTCGTGATGTACGCCGGCAAGATCGTCGAGCACGGCGACGTGCACACGATCTTCCAGAACCCACGCCATCCGTACACGATCGGGCTGATGGACTCGCTGCCGAAGTTGACGGAGGACGAAGAGTGGCTGCGCCCGATTCCCGGTGCGCCGCCGTCGCTGATCAACCGCCCGTCCGGCTGCCCGTTCCATCCGCGCTGCTTCCTCTCGCAAGGTCGCCTGCGCTGCCGTGAAGAGGTGCCGCCGCTGCGGCCGATCGACGGCGGGTCGGAGCATCAGTCCGCGTGCCATTTCGCGGAGGAGCTGATCGGTCGCTCGTCCAAGTTCGCATCCGTCGGCGGTGGCGCGTGAGCTTGCCCGAGCAGCAGTCGGAGGCGCCGGCGGTCGTCGACGAGAAGATCCACGAGCGTGCGGGCGCCGGACAGGAGATCCTCCGCATCGAGGGGCTCGTCAAGTACTTCCCGATCAGGGCGGGCTTGCTGAAGCGCCAGGTCGGGTCGATCCATGCGGTCGACGGCGTCGATCTCTCGATTACGGCGGGTGAGACGCTCGGTCTCGTAGGGGAGTCCGGCTGCGGTAAGACGACGCTGTCGCGGACGCTGATCAAGCTCGTCGAGCCGACGAGCGGCAGGATCATCTTCAACGGCCGCGACATCACCGGCTTCAAGCGTCGCCAGATGCGCGAAGTGCGGCGCGAGATGCAGATCGTGTTCCAAGATCCGTACGCATCGTTGAACCCGCGGATGACGGTGCGCGACATCGTCTCGGAGCCGTTGCGCATTCATGGGCATTACTCGCGCGAGCAGGGTCGCCAGCGCGTCAACGAGCTGCTGCGCACGGTGGGGCTGTCTCCGGAGCATGCGAACCGGTTCCCGCACGAGTTCTCGGGCGGTCAGCGTCAGCGGATCGGCGTCGCGCGCGCGCTCGCGTTGAATCCGCAGCTGATCATCCTCGACGAGCCGGTTTCCGCGCTCGACGTGTCGATCCGTGCGCAGGTCGTGAACCTGCTCGAGTCGCTGCAGCGTGACTTCGGCCTGACGTACATCTTCGTCGCGCACGACCTGTCGGTCGTCCGGCACGTCTCCGACCGCGTCGCAGTGATGTATCTCGGCAAGATCGTCGAGATCGGGACGAAGCACGAGATCTACGACCAGCCGACGCATCCGTACACGCAGGCGCTCCTGTCCGCGGTGCCGATCGAGGAGCCGGGGCAGCGTGGCAAGCGGAAGCGGATCGTGCTGGAGGGCGACGTGCCGTCGCCGGCGAACCCGCCGTCGGGCTGCCGGTTCCGCACGCGGTGCTGGAAGGCGCAGCCGATCTGCGCGGAAGAAGAGCCTGCACTGATCGATCGCGGCCAGGGCCATCCGAGCGCGTGCCACTTCGCGGAGATCGTGAAGCCGCTCGACATCGTCGGGCAGCCGGCGGCACCCGCACCCTCTTAACGGGGACAGTCCCCGTCACGGCGGCGTCACGTCTCCTTCGACGAATCTGCGCAGCCGCCGCTGGGCTCGTGGGCGGTCATGTCCGTAGTAGCTCACCAGGTCGCGGTCGTCGACGAACCAGAATCCCCCGTCGTAGCCCGCCGTGCCGCGATAGCTGCTCCAGACGTAGTCCTGCGGCCGCTCGCACATGCCGGCCTCGACCGGGTTGCGGACGATGTACCGAAAGGCGTTCCGTAGCTGTCGTAGCGAGCCGATTGCGGTGATCGTGTAACGCGCGCCGGCGAGGTGCCCCCACCGGCCGTGCCTTCGATTGAACTGCTGAGCGTAGGTGCCGTTCAGCCAGTGCATTCCGCGCTGAAGTGTGTTGTCGGGCACATCGAGGAGCAGGTGATAGTGCGTCGTCATCAGGCAGAACGCTTCGCACCGCCAGCTGTATTTCGCGGCCACGCGCGCGACTCGGTTGCAGAAGTCTGTGCGGCCGATGTCGTCCTTGAAGTAGGGGATCTTCCCCGCCGAACGGGTGCGAACGTGGTAGCGCCCGGCTTCGACCGGTCCTCGTGCTTGGCGCGCCATTCGGCGAGTGTGCGTGAGAACACGTCGCCGCGGCGGTGTGTCAGAGGAAGATTTTGTGAATTGGCGCGAAGCTGTGAGCCTTTTATGACGGGGACTGTCCCCGTTTAGATTCGCCGGGCCCGCGCCTTCCCGACCTTCGCGCGCTGCTGCCACTTCTTCTTCTCCTCGCGACGCAGGCGGGCATCGCTTCGCACGGCGATCGCGCGCAGCTCACGCTGGAGCTTTTGCCAGGAGGCGTACCGCTCCGCGGCGAGCGACCCGTCCGCAAGCGCAGCCCGGACGGCGCAGTCCGGCTCCGTTCGATGCTCGCAATCGTTGAAGCGGCACTGCGTGACGAGCTCGTCGACGTCGGCGAACGCCTCCTCCAGAGCCCCCGAGCTGCCGACGTCCCACAGCTGCAGCTCGCGGATGCCCGGCGTGTCGATGACCATCCCGCCCCCCGGCAGCTCGATGAGCTCCCGGTGGGTCGTCGTGTGCCGCCCCTCGTCGTCGTCCGCGCGCGTCTCCTTCACGGCCATCAACTCGCGACCGAGCCACGCGTTCACGAGCGTCGACTTGCCGACGCCGGACGAGCCGACGAGCACGGCCGTCCGTCCCGCGCCGATCCGCGCGCCCACCTCCGCGACGCCGACCCCGGTCACCGACGAGACGACGAACACCGGCACGCCCAGCGCCACGGCCTCGACCGTCGCGACCATGTCGGAGAGAACGACGGGATCGTCGAAGCGGTCGGACTTCGTCAGCACGATCTCCGGCGACGCGCCGCTCTCCCAGACCGTGACCAAGTACCGCTCCAGCCGCCTCGGCTCGAGGTCGGGCCCCAACGACGAGACGATGAACACGACGTCGACGTTCGCGGCCAAGGTCTGCGCCTGGGACGTCAGACCCGCCGCCGAGCGCACCAACGCGGACCGGCGCGGGAGAACCGCGCGGATCAACCCGTCGCGCATCCCGACCCAGTCGCCGACCGCGACGTCGATCGCGTCGTAGTGCGCCAACCGCCCCGGCAGACGCGAGCGCACGAGGGCGCCGTCGCCGAGAGCGACATCGAACGCCGCACGATGTGCGGCCACCACCCGTCCGGGCACATGGCCCGGTTCCAACGCCGCGGCGAGCTCGTCAGACCAACCGAGCGCGCCCAAGTCCGACTCGGACAACGCAAGCTCCTTCGTCAAAGGGAACAGAACGGCGCGGCAGCGCCGTCTCCCCGAGAGGAGCTAGGCCCGACGCGCTGCGATCGAAAAGGCGGGCACAGTCGTCATGTGTTCGAACCTCCTCGAGTCGCAGGGGCGGGAATCGCCAGAGACCCTAGCGGACGAACCCGACGCGTGCCAACTCGCGCAGAGCCCGCACGTACCTCGGCACGAGCGATGTGGGCACCGACCCGGCGGGCAGCTCGACCACGAAGGACGCCTCGTCCCCGAACGCATGGTTCTGCCAGTTCGCTTCCGTCCCATACGGCCAGCGCTCGTCCCGGTACGGCAGCACCCCGCCGAGCAACGACGCGAAGCGCCGCGCGGTCGGCCGCGACCGGCCCCAGGCACGCACCACGTCCTCGTGCTGATGGAAGACGATCGTCACGTCTGGATGGAGCGCGCGGACGAGAGCCACGAAGTACCGCGACTCCGGCTCGGACAACGGCCGCGGTCCCGACCACTGGAACGAGCCGCGCCGCCCGATCCGCGCCCAGTTCGACGGGAAGTTCCGGTTGAGGTCGACGCCGTGCGCATTGCCGCGCGTCCCCAACGCCCGGCAGCCGTCCGGATTCACCGTCGGGACGACGACGACGCGGGTCCCGGGCAGCGGCCGCGACCGGAGGAGCGCCGCGGTGATCGCCATGCCGGCCGGCTCGTTTCCGTGAATGCACCCGACGACGAGGAGCGTCCGCGACCCGTGCCCGAGCACGACCGGCCGGATCGGCCGGCCCTGGACGCTGTGACCGATCGGGAGCGCCGCCAGCAGTGCTGCGAGAAAGCGCACCGTGGGCATACTCCACCACATGAAGAGATTCAGCGTCATCGCCCTCGCCGCCGCGCTTCTCGCAGGGTGTGGCGGCAGCAGCAAGAGCAGCAGCAGCAACAGCAGCAGCGTGACGACGACGGCCGGGAAGAAGGCGTACGTCGTCCTCGTCACCGACATCGGCCAGCTCAACGACCACGGGTTCAACCAGCTCGCGTACGACGGCCTCAAGCGCGCCGAGAAGAACCTCGGAATCCGCGGCAACGTCTTCCAATCGCCGTCGAGCGCGGACTACGTCCCGAATCTCGCGACCGCGGCGCGCCAGGGAGCCGACCTCGTCATCTCCGTCGGCTTCGACCAGGCGAACTCGATCGCGAAGGTTGCGAAGCAGTTCCCGAACACGCACTTCGCGATCATCGACGTCGACTGGCACGACCTCCCCGGCCACCCGGCGAACGTGGAAGGCCTGATCTTCCGGGAGCAGCAGGTCGGCTATCTCGCCGGCTACCTCGCCGGGCTCGTCGAGAAGTCCAAGGGCGGCTCGAACACGATCGGCTCCGTCGGCGGTCAGAAGCAGCCGCCGGTCGACCGCTACATCGCCGGCTACCAGGCCGGTGCGAAGGCGGCCGACCCCGGCGTGAAGCTGCTGAACGACTACAGCCAGGAGTGGGTCGACCAGGCGAAGTGCAAGACCCTCGCGCAGAACCAGATCTCTGCGGGTGCGAACATCGTCTTCCAGGTCGCGGGCGGCTGCGGCCTCGGCGTGCTCGACGCCGCGAAGCAGGATCACGTCTGGGGGATCGGCGTCGACGCCGACCAGTCGTACCTCGGCCCACAGGTCCTGACGAGTGCGGAGAAGGGGGTCGACACATCGGTCTACTCGACCGTGCAGCAGGTGCTTGCCGGCAAGTTCAAGGGTGGGACGAACGCAGTCTTCGACCTTTCCAACAACGGCGTCCGGCTCGGGAAGATCAGCCCGAAGGTGCCGTCCGCGGACAGGCGGAAGGTCGAGGCCGTCGCGAAGCAGATCGCAAGCGGCAAGATCACGAACATCCCGACCGTGTTGAAGTGAGCAAGCTCGACCTGTTCAAGGGCGCCAACTACGGCGTCGTCACAACGTTGCGCGCGGACGGCTCGCCGCAGAGCACGGTCGTCTGGGTCGACCTCGACGACGACGGCGTGCCGACGTTCAACACGGCGCGCGGCCGCGCGAAGCCGTCGAACCTCGAGAACGACGCGCGGGTGTCGATGCTCGTCGTGAAGGGCGGCGACTTCTACACGTGGGTGTCGATCGACGGTCGTGCCGAGCTGACGACGGAGGGTGCGCACGAGCAGATCGACGCGCTCAGCCGGAAGTACGACGGCGAGCCGTGGAAGTACCGCGACGGGGAGGAGCGGATCAAGGTCCGCATCCTCCCCGAGCGCGTCACGTCGTACGGCTAGGCCTTCTTCAGGTCGGACAGGATCTCGCTCGCCGCGCGCACGCCCTCCGCGGCGCCGCCTTCCATGAAGCCCTGGAAGTTGATCGAGCAATGCTCGCCGGCGAAGTGGATGTTGCCCTGCCGAACTCCCTCGTAGCCGCTGAAGCCGGTGTATTGGCCCGGCTTCCAGTACGAGTACGAGCAGAGGAAGTTCGGGTCGGTGAACGGCGTCGAGAGCATCGCTTTGCCGTTCCACTGCTTCGTGATCCCCGGGAAGATCGGCTCGAGCTCCGAGAGGAACGTCTGCGTGTACTGCGCGACTGCGGGGTTGTTCGCAGTCGTCGTGTACGGGCTCGACTGTGCCATCGACTGCGACACGTTCGCCCCCGGATATTCGACGAGGATCCCCGTCGAGCCGGCCTGCGCGCGCGTCACCTCCCAGCCGCTCTGGAAGTCGAGGTCCGAGTACAGCGAGCCGTCGCTGCCGGTCGCGTACCACGGCCTCGATCGGAACTGCACGTTCAGCTTCACGTTCCGGCCGGCGCCGAGCTGCGTGATCGCCGTCTGCTTCAGGCGGTCGAACCCGGCCTTCTTGTAGTTGAGCGTCCGCAGCACGGCGAAGCTCAGCGACAGGATCACGTGGTCGGCAGTGACCGACTTTCCGTTGTCGAACGACACGGTGATCGAGCCGTCGCTGTTCGTCGCGATCGCCGTCATGCGATAGCCGTAGTGCACGGCGGCGCTCGGCAGTGCGTTCGCGATCGCGACCGGCAGATTCGAGTTGCCGCCGACGATGTGGTAGCGCTCGTCCGACTTCCCGTAGATCGAGAAGTTCCCGGGCGACGCCTGGAAGCCGAGCAGGTAGACGATGTTCAACGCCGACTGGTCGGTCGTCTCGGCGCCGTACTCCTCGTTGTACGCGGCGTTCAGCAGAGCGCCCATCTGCGAGGAGTGCCCGCCCGGGACGTACTGCGCGATCCAGTCGTGGACGGTCATCTGGTCGAGCATCTGTCCCGTCGGCGTCGAGCTCTGGTACGTGGTCGGGTAGCTCGCCGCCTGCACCTGCCCCTGGAGCGTGTTGTGCACGGGCTTGAAGTCGTTGCTCGCCTGCGAGTACGGATAGTCGGCGCCGAAGATCCAGTACGTGTCGGTGGTGCCGTTCGGCTGCGCAGCGAGCAGGTCGGCCGTCGCGAGCCCGAATCGCTGTGCGAGCTGGAGGATGGTCTTGTGGTTCGTGTCGATCAGCTCGCCGCACAGCTCCGCCTGCTGGCCGTTGTCCCAGAAGCTCGTTCCGAACTCCTGCCAGTCGGAGTGCATGCGTCCACCGACGCGACCCGACGACTCGTAGACGTCGGCGTAGACGCCTTTGTCCTGCAGCGTCAGCGCCGCCGCGAGGCCGGCGATGCCGCCCCCGACGATCGCGATCCGCGGTCCGCCCGCGGCCCGTGCCGCCTGGGCGTGATCGGCGAGAAACGCCGTGCCGACGGTGAGGCCGGCGCCGGCGACCGCGCCGCGCTTCAGGATCTCGCGGCGGGTGTATGCGGCCTCCTCGGGCGGGAGGCCGAGCTGCTCGGCTGCGCGATGGTCGTCCGCGAGCCGTCGTAGAGCACGGAGTAATGGTGTCCTGGGCATGGCCTGAACATCTGCAATCCGTCGCCCAAAGTCAAGAGGATTGACGAAATGCGTAGCGGAGTGGTACGAATCCCACGCGTTGCGTAGCCAACTCCAGCCGGCCGGTCGCGGGCCGATCGCTCCCGCACAGCGGGTCGACGACCTCGACCGGGCGATCATCGAGGCGCTCCAGGAGAACGGCCGCGAGTCGTTCCGCCGGATCGCGGCGCGGCTGAACGTCTCGGAGGGGACGGTTCGCGCCCGCTACGCGAAGCTGACGAGCGACGGCATCTTGCAGGTCGTCGCGGTCACCAACCCGCTCGGCCTCGGCTTCGACCAGGCGCTGATCGGCGTCAAGACGGGCGGCCCTCCGGGCGCCGTCGCCGACGAGATCTCGCGCTGGCCGGAAGCCGACTATGTCGTCGTCACCGCCGGTCGCTACGACATCGTCGTCGAGGTCGTGACGACCGATCGGCAGGAGCTGCTCGAGCTCACCGACCGCATCCGTGCGCTCGAGGGCGTCGTGTCGACGGAGACATTCTTCTATCTCGAGATGTGGAAGCAGCTCTACGACTGGGGGACACGCGGATGAGCACGACGACGTCGCTCGATCTGCAGCAGGCGGCGAAGGATCACCTCTGGCTGCATTTCACGCGCATGCACGGACACGAGCCGCCGATCATCGTGCGCGGCGAAGGCTGTTACCTGTACGACGACCGCGGCAATCGCTACCTCGACGCGCTCGCCGGACTGTTCGCCGTTCAGGTCGGCTACTCGTACGGCGAGGAGATGGGGCAGGCCGCGCTCGAGCAGATGCGCGAGCTGCCGTTCTACACGAACTGGTCGTACGCGCATCCGCGCGCGATCGAGCTAGCACACGAGATCGCCCAGCTCGCGCCGGGCGAGCTGAACCGCGTCTTCTTCGTCTCGGGCGGCTCGGAGGCCGTCGAGTCGGCGTGGAAGCTCGCGCGTCAGTACCACCAGTCGAACGGTCAGCGGCGCTGGAAGGCGATCGCGCGCCGCACCGCGTACCACGGAACGACGCTCGGTGCACTCTCGATCAACGGCATTCCCGCGCTGCGCGCCCCGTTCGAGCCGCTCGTCCCCGACACGGTGCACGTGCGCAACACGAACCGCTATCACCGCCCGCCCGACGAGACCGAGGAGGAGTTCACGGCGTTCCTGCTCGACGACCTCGAAGAGGCGATCGTGCAGGCCGGGCCGGAGACGGTCGCGATGGTGATCATGGAGCCGGTGCAGAACTCCGGCGGCGCGTTCACGCCGCCGGCGGGCTACTTCCAGGGCGTCCGCGAGATTTGCGACCGCTACGGCGTGCTCCTCTGCGCCGACGAGGTGATCACCGGCTTCGGACGTCTCGGCGACTGGTTCGGCTCGGCGAAGTACGACATCCGTCCGGACATCGTCACGTGCGCCAAGGGGCTCAGCTCCGCGTACGCGTCGATCGGCGCGGTGATCGTGGCCGACCACGTCGTCGAGCGGTTCAAGACCGAGAAGGCGATGTATGCGCACGGGATCACGTTCGGCGGGCATCCCGTCCAGTGCGCGATCGCGCTCAAGAACCTCGAGATCATGCGCCGCGAGCAGATCGTCGAGCACGTCCGCGACACCGGCGACGACTTCCGTGCCACGCTCGCGCAGCTGCTCGACCTGCCGATCGCGGGCGACCTGCGCGGGACGGGCTTCTTCTACGCGCTCGAGCTGGTCAAGGACAAGGAGACGCGGCAGAGCTTCGACGACGAGGAGTGTGAGAAGCTGCTCCGCGGCTTCCTCTCGCCCGAGCTGTTCGCACGTGGGCTCATCTGCCGCGCCGACGACCGCGGCGACCCGGTCGTGCAGATCTCGCCACCGCTCATCGCAACACAGGAAGAGTTCAACGTCATCGTCGGAATCCTTGGGGAGGTGCTAGAAGCAGCATGGCAACGTATGACGTAGAGCAGACGACGAGGTTCGCGCTCGAAGAGAAGAGCAAGCTGATCAAGTCGCTGCGGCGCTTCGACATGGTGTTCTTCACCGTGTGCGCGTTCGTCGGGCTCGACACGCTCGGCACCGTTGCTTCGAACGGCGCTCAGGGCTTCCTCTGGCTCCTTCTCACCGCAGTCCTGTTCGTCGCGCCGTACATGCTGCTGATGGCCGAGGTCGGCTCGGCGTTCACGCAGGAGGGCGGACCATACGAGTGGGTGAAGATGGCGTTCGGCCGGTTCCAGGGCGGCATCTCGGCGATCCTCTACTGGGTCACGAACCCGCTGTGGGTGGGCGGCTCGCTCGCGTTCATCACGAAGGACGCGTGGAGCGCAAACATCTCGTCGGTCGGGAACGGGACGTTCGGCGACTACTTCTTCAAGATCGTCTTCATCTGGATCTCGATCGGCGTGGCGATCATCTCGCTGCGCTACGGAAAGCAGATCCCGAATGCGGGTGCCGTCCTCCGCGGTGTCGTGCTCGGCTTCTTCTCGCTGACCGTGATCATCTACGGCGCCAAGCACGGCTTCAACGGGACCCTGCACGGGATCACGCCGACGCGTGCGGTCTTCTTCGGGCTCGTGCCGGTGTTGCTGTTCAACTACGTCGGCTTCGAGCTCCAGAACGGCGCGGCCGAGGAGATGGAGAATCCGCAACGCGACGTGCCGATCTCGGTGCTGCGCAGCGGCATCACCGGCGTGCTCATGTACGTCATCCCGGTGCTGTGCATCATCCTCATCCTGCCGCTCAAGCAGGTGACCGGGATCGGCGGCTTCATCGACGCGGTGACGCTGACGTTCAAGGGCGTCTACGGCGGCGCGGCGCACGCGCTGCTCGTGATCATGACCCTCTGCTTCATCGCGGCGATCGTCACGTCGGGCGCCGTCTGGATGATCGGCTCCGACCGCATCCAGGCCGTCGCCGCGTACGACGGCGCGTTCTTCCGGTTCTTCGGCGTCTTCAACCGCAGGCTCGGCACGCCGGTGCGCGTCAACGTCCTCTCGGGGATCACCTCGACGGTGTTCTGCGTCGTCGCGATCGCGGCGTTCCACGGCGGCCAGGACGCGAAGTTCCAGGTCGTCCTCGACATCGCCATCTCGACGACGCTGATCAGCTACCTCTGGATCTTCCCGGCGGTGCTCAAGCTGCGGAAGACGCATCCGCACGTGCCACGGCCGTACGTCCACCCGTGGGGGATGGCCGGCCTGTGGGTGTCGACCGTCCTGACGACGTTCTGGATCGCGCTCGGGGTCTTCGAGGCGGTCTTCCCGGATGTGCTGGAGAAGATCTTCGGCGTCGAGTACGGCTTCAAGGGCAGCTGGGGCGTCCCACGCTCGACGTTCGAGGCATTGACGCTCGGCACGCTTGCCGTGATCACGATCGTCGGCATCATCGGCTACATCGCCGGGGCGCGGGTGCGCGCGGAGATCGCGGAGGTGGCAGTCGCCGATCCTGCTGTGTGACGTCGGGCCGCGGGACGGGCTGCAGAACGAGCCGGAGACGCTCCCGCCCGCGACCCGCGCGGACCTCGTCAATCGACTCGCGGCAGCCGGGCTGCCGCGAGTCGAGGCGGTCAGCTTCGTCCGCGACGACCGCGTTCCGCAGATGGCGGGCGCCGAGGAGGTCGTACGGGCGATCTTGTCGTCGGGGTCGACGGAGTTCGCGGGGCTCGTCCTGAACGAGCGCGGCTACGAGCGCTTCCGGGCGACCGCGCTCGACCGGGTCAACGTCACGTTCGCCGCGAGCGAGAGCTTCAATCGGGCCAACGGCGGCATGTCGCTCGAGGATGCGGTCGCGCAGGCCGAGGCGATCGTGGGCGATGCCAGAGCGACCGTGCCCGGCACGGTGACGATTTCGGTCAGCTTCGGCTGTCCCTTCGAAGGACAGGTCGACCCGGGCCGGGTCGCGGAGCTCGCGCAGCGCTTTGCCGGGCGCGCCGAGGTCGTCCTCGCGGACACGATCGGCGTCGCCACGCCGACGAGGGTCCGGTCGCTCGTCGAGCGCGCCGGCGCGGACGGCTTCCACGGGCACAACACGCGCAACACCGGCTACGCGAACTGCCTCGCAGCGATCGAGGCGGGGGCGACGACGCTCGACGCCTCGATCGGCGGGCTCGGGGGCTGTCCCTACGCGCCGCGCGCGACCGGCAACGTCGCGACCGAGGATCTCGTCTACCTGCTCGAGGGCGAGGGGATCGAGACGGGCGTCGACCTCGACGCGCTGATCCGAATCTCCGAGTGGCTCGAGGGTCTGCTCGGCCGCCGCCTCGAGGGCTACGTCTACCGCGCCAACGGCGGCGGCGGCGAGGCGTAGCTCGGCCGTTCGCCGTCGATGCGCAGCGGCGGCGCGACGGTGACGCCGGCGCCGAGCTGCTGCAGGATCCCGGTGGCGGCGGTCTCCGAATCGGCCATCGCCTCGGCGACCGTGCGGACCCGTGCGGCGGGGACGCCGGCGTCGACGAGGGCCTGCTCCCACTCGGAGGTCGGCCGGCCGGCGAGCGCTGCCTCGATCGCATCGCGCAGCGCGGAGCGGTTCGCGACGCGCTCCGGATTCGTCCGGAAGCGTGGATCGTCCTCGAGGCCGAGCACGCCGCGCAGCCGCGCCCAGAGCGCGTCGCTGCCCGCGGCGATCATCAGGTCGCCGGCGAAGACCTCGTACGGCGCGATCAGCGGAAACGCGCTGCCGTGGCGGCCCGCGATGCCGCCGCCTGCGATCTGCCCTGCGAGCAGAGCCAGCGAGGTCTCGTAGAGCGAGACCTCGATCGTCGCGCCGCCGCCGCGCAGCAGCGCGGTCAGCACACCGATCGCCGCCCATTGTCCCGTCGCGAAGTCGATCAGCGAGACGCCGACGCGCACCGGCGGGCCTTCGGCCTCGCCCGTGACGCTCATGATCCCGCTCAACGCCTGCACGAGCGGGTCGTAGCCCGGGCGCGATGCGTACGCCGCGATCGACACGTGCACGAGCGACGGCCTGCGCGCGCGTAGGGTGGCGGCGTCGATGCCGTGCTCCTCGGCGAGACCGGGGCGGAGGCTCTGGACGAACACGTCGCACTCGTCGACGAGCTCCAGCAATCGTGAGCGGTCGCGGCGCAGGTCGAGCGTCACCGACTGCTTGCCGGCGTTGGCGGCGAACCAGAGTGCGCCGTCGTCGCCGACGAACGGCGGCCCCCAGGCACGCGCGTGATCGCCGCCGGGCGGCTCGACCTTCGTCACCTCGGCGCCGAGGGCTCCGAGCAGCTGCGTGCAGTACGGCCCGGCGAGCGACGCCGTCACGTCGACGACGCGCCTGCCGGCGAGAACGTTCACCGGGAGACGGCGTACAAGCGGACCTTCCAGTCGCCGCGGCCGACGTCGCGGACGTAGCGCGCGCCCAGCCGCTCCGCCACCTTCACCGAGGCGTCGTTGCCGTGCATGATCAGCGAGATCAGTCGCTCGAACTTCAGCTCCTTGAAGCCGTAGTTGCGCAGCGCGGTCGCAGCTTCGGTCGCGTAGCCGTTGCCCCAGTGCTCCTGGGCGAGCATCCAGCCGAGCTCGATCGCGGCATGGTCGCCGAGCTCGGCGAGCGTTCCCGTCTTCCACTCGTCCGGATCCCAGACGAGGAAGCCCGCGCGCCCGATCACCTTCCGGTCCTTCTCGATCACGAAATGCCCGAAGCCGTCCGCCTTCCAGCGGGCGAGCGCCTTCTCGATCCAGGCCTTGGTCTTGGCCGGCGTCAGCGTCGACCCGTCCCCGATGTAGCGCATGACCTCGGGATCGCCGAACATGGCGTGGAGGGCCTTCGCGTCGCTCAGCCGCGGTCGGCGGAGGACGAGGCGCTCGGTCTCGATCTTTGTGGATGCAGCCATACGACGGCCTCGCTCGAGTCGGACAGCGTGACGCTCTCGGTCGGCACGGCTCCGAGCCGTCCGGCGACGCGCTGAGACCTCAGATTATCGGGCGCGATGAGCGAGATGACGC
>JAICWC010000167.1 GCA_025934995.1 Thermoleophilia bacterium
ATACGTCGGCGCGGGCGTCGCCGCGTCCGCGCTCGCGATGGACAAGGACCTGTTCAAGAAGGTGATGCGCGACAGCGGCGTCCCGGTCGCGCGGCATCACACGATCCGCCTCGGCGACCGGCCGTCGAATCCGTTCGGCTATCCCGTCTTCGTGAAGCCGGCGCGGCTCGGCTCGTCGGTCGGCATCTCGAAGGTCGCCGAGGAGCCGTCACTCGCCGAGGCCGTCGCCCTCGCACGCCGCCACGACGAGAAGGTGCTCGTCGAGGAGTTCGTCGAGGGGCTCGAGGTCGAAGTCGGTGTGCTCGGCAACCGCGTGCCCGCGCCGGTCGCGTCACTGCCCGGGGCGATCGACACGCTCGGCCACGACTGGTACGACTACGCGTCGAAGTACGACACCGACGGCATGCAACTCGTCGTCCCGCCGAAGCTGCCGCAGGAGACGATCGACCTGATCCAGCAGCGCGCCGTCGATGCATTCGTCGCGTCCGAGTGCGAAGGGCTCGCCCGTGTCGACTTCTTCGTGCGCGCAAGCGACGGAGAGGTGGTGCTGAACGAGCTCAACACGATGCCCGGCTTCACGGCCACGAGCGTCTACGCAAAGCTGTTCGAGGCATCGGGCATCGGGTACGCCGAGCTGCTCGACCGGCTGATCGCGCTCGCGCTCGAACGGCACGAGCGGCGCTCGCAGCTCGAGTACTAGAGGGTTGATGTGAAATTCAGCCCGGCCTGATTTCAGATCAGGCCGCTAGCTCTTCGCGGTGACTTCGTTGATGTCGGCGGAGTGCAGGCTGCCGAGATCGGTGATCCAGACGACGAAGTAGCGCGCAGTGGCGCCGCGGAGCGAGAACGTCGTCGACGCACCGACCTGCTGCTTCGCGGAGTCGACCTTCAGCGTCGAGTCGAGCGAGTTGCCGGCGAGGATCTCCGCCGTGAAGCCCGGCGTCGCGGTCTTGACCGTGATCGAGCCGACGGTCTTCGCGCGTCCCGCGTCGAGGACGAGGCCGACGCCCGCCTTGTTCAACCCGTCGATGTAGTGCTCCGTGTACCAGTACGTCCCGGGGTTTCCGTCCGTCGCGTTCCGAGCCGACGAATCGTGCTCGCGGAGATCGCCCGCCGGATCGAACGCCCGCGCGCCGGTCAAGGCGATCACGGAGCCTCCCGCCGAGCCCTTCGACGACGACGAGCCATGGTGGTTCGAGCCCCGCAGCGCGAACACCGCGACGACTGCGGCGGCGATCGCGAGCGCGACCAACAGGAGCAGCGGCAGGCGGCTTCGGCGTGCGGGTCGCACGCGATGCGGCCGGCCCTGCTTCAGCACCGGGCTCGCCTGGATGAACGTGCGCTCCGAGTCCGGTGTGCCGAGCTCGACGAGGCAGGCGCGCAACTCCGTGCAGAACGCGCTCATCGACGGGAACCGCGCCCCGGGATCTTTCGCGAGCGCGCGGTCGATCGCGGCGACGAGCCGCATCGGGACGTCGGGGCGGCGCTCGAGGAGCGACGGCGGCTCCTCGTTGATGTGCTTCATCGCCACGGCCACGAAGTTCTCGCCGGGGAACGGCACCTCGCCGGTCAGCAATTCGTAGAGGACGACGCCGAGCGAGTAGACGTCGGTCGCCGGGGTCACGGTCTGGCCGCGCGCCTGTTCCGGCGAGAGGTAGTTCGAGGTGCCGAGCACCGTCCCGGTCTGCGTGACGCCTTGCTCGACGTCGAGCGACCGAGCGATGCCGAAGTCGGTGACCTTTGCCTCGCCGTCCTCCGTCACGAGCACGTTCTGCGGCTTCACGTCGCGGTGGACGAGGCCGGCGTTGTGCGCGAATGCGAGCGCCTCTGCGACCTGCAGCCCGAGCTCGACGGCACGCCGCGCCGGCAGCGGTCCGGTGCGGTCGACGAGCTGCTTCAGGCTCTCGCCGTCGACGTACTCGAAGACGATGTACTGCTGGCCGTCCGCCTCGCCCCGGTCGATGACGGTGACGATGTTCGGATGCGAGAGCTGGGCGACCGAGCGCGCCTCGCGGCGGAAGCGCTCGACGTATTCCGCGTCGTCGCCGTAATGCGGGTGGAGGATCTTGAGCGCGACATTGCGCTCGAGG
This sequence comes from Thermoleophilia bacterium, assembly GCA_025934995.1. Taxonomy (GTDB): domain Bacteria; phylum Actinomycetota; class Thermoleophilia; order Gaiellales; family Gaiellaceae; genus Palsa-739. The sequence continues at coordinate 2,091 of JAICWC010000167.1, forward strand.
AGCGTGTCGACCGCTCGGTAGACGGTCGACATGCCGCCGGTGCCGACCACCTCCTGCAGCTCGTACCGGTCGGCGACGAGCTCACCGTTCATCGAGTGGGCACGGGTCGAATGCGCGGAGGACGCCACGTGGATAGAACGCGCAAGCCCCCTTGCGGGCTACGCGAGAACCGCGTCCAGGGCCTCTTCCCAGGCCCCGAGCGCCTCGTCGAGCTCCCGATCGTCGATCGTGAGCGGGCAGAGGACGCGGATGCAGTTGCCGTGGACACCGGCTTTGAGTAGGAGCAGGCCGCGCTGAACCGCCTCCGCGGCGATGGTCGTCGCGATGTCCGGCGCGGGCGCCTTCGTCGCCCGGCCCTCGACGAGCTCGATCGCGAGCATGGCGCCCAGGCCGCGCACGTCGCCGATCGCCGGGAAGCGCTCCTGCCACGCGAGCATCCTGCCGCGGATCGTCTCGCCGATGCGCCGGCTGCGCTCGACGAGCTGTTCCTCCTCGAAGACGTCGAGCACGGCGAGCGCGGCCGCCTGCGCGACCGGGTTGCCGACAAAGGTGCCGCCGACGCCGCCGGCGACGGGGGCGTCCATGATCTCGGCCTTGCCGACCACCCCGGAGAGCGGCAGACCGGCGGCGATCGACTTCGCGACCGTCATCAGGTCGGGCTCGACGCCGAAATGCTCCATCGCGAACATCCGGCCGGTTCGGCCGAAGCCGGTCTGCACTTCGTCCGCGACGAAGACGATCCCCTCGCGGTCGCAGATCGCGCGGACGCCTTCGACGAACGCGCGTGGCGCAGGCACGAAGCCGCCTTCGCCGAGCACCGGCTCCATGACGATCGCTGCGACCGTCTCCGGCGCGACGACGGTCAGGAATGCGTGCTCGAGCGCGTCCAGCGCGGCGTCCGCGGAGATGCCGCGGTACTCGTACGGGAACGGGACGCGGTAGACCTCGGGCGCGAACGGGCCGAGACCCGCCTTGTACGGGTGCGTCTTCGACGTCAGCGACAACGAGAGGAGCGTGCGGCCGTGGAAGCCGCCGTCGAATGCGATCACCGCCGGGCGGCGCGTGTACGCCCGCGCGAACTTGACCGCGTTCTCGACCGCCTCGCTGCCCGCGTTGAAGAACGCCGCCTTCGCGGGCCCGCTGAACGGCGCAACAGCGACCAAGCGCTCGGCGAGGCTGACGTACACCTCGTACGGAACGATCGTGAAGTCCGTGTGGATGAAGCGTGCAGCCTGCTCCTGCACCGCCTCGACGACACGCGGATGCGTGTGGCCGACGTTGAGCACGCCGACGCCGCCGGTGAAATCGATGAACGTGTTTCCGTCCACGTCGGTGACCGTCGAGCCGTGCGCTTCGGCCACGACGAGCGGCAGGTACACCGCGAGCGGGCTCGCGACCGCGCGGTCCTTGCGCTCGAGGATCTCCCGGGAGCGCGGCCCAGGGACGGCGGTCTGGAGGTGAATCGCGCGCGTCGTGGCCACATGGCCACGGTACCGATTAGAGCTGCGGAGCCGGAAGCTCAGGCAGCGGCGGCGGCGTCGACGACGGCTTCAGCGCCTTGGCGGTGTAGACGCCGACCGCGTTCCACAGCATGAAGCCGCCCGTGTGCTCGGTCCGTGCCGATTCGACCTGCGCGGCGACGTCGGCCGGCGTGTAGGTCCGGTAGAGCGAGAAGTCCTGCAGCCACGGGACGAGAACGGCTTTTCCGAGCGGCACGCGGTCGCGGAAGTCGCGCAGCGAGAACAGCACGGTCGCGCCCGGCGACGCGTTCGGGTCGGAGAGGTTGTACTCGCCCGGCGTGAAGTGCGAGGGGTAGACCATCGGGTAGAGCGCGTCGACGATGCTGCCGATCTGCGACGGGTACTGGCCGATCCCGAG
>JAICWC010000138.1 GCA_025934995.1 Thermoleophilia bacterium
GGGTCTTGTTGTACGCCGCCATCTCCGACTCGCCCTGGAGCACGTGCACCTCGACCGACGGCTGGTTGTCCTCCGCGGTCGTGAACGTCTCCGACTTCTTCGTCGGGATGGTCGTGTTGCGCTCGATCAGCTTCGTGAACACGCCGCCCTTCGTCTCGATGCCGAGCGAGAGCGGGGTGACGTCGAGGAGGAGGATGTCCTTGACCTCGCCCTTGAGCACGCCGCCCTGGAGGGCCGCGCCGACGGCGACGACCTCGTCCGGGTTGACGCCCTTGTGCGGCTCCTTCCCGATCAGCTCCTTGACCTTCTCCTGCACCGCCGGCATGCGGGTCATGCCGCCGACGAGGACGACGTGGTCGATCTTCGACGCGTCGAGGCCTGCATCGCCGAGCGCCTGCTTCGTCGGGCCGACGGTCCGTTCGAGCAGGTCGGCGGTGATCTCCTCGAGCTTCGCGCGCGTCAGCTGCAGGTCGAGGTGCTTCGGCCCCTCCTGCGTCGCGGTGATGAACGGCAGGTTGATCTGCGTCGTCATCGTCGACGACAGCTCGATCTTCGCCTTCTCCGCCGCTTCGTAGAGACGCTGCAGCGCCATCGGGTCGGCCGCGAGGTCGATCCCCTGGTCCTTCTTGAACTCGGAGACCATCCAGTCGACGACCGCCTTGTCGAAGTTGTCGCCGCCGAGATGGTTGTCACCGGCCGTCGACTTCACTTCGAAGACGCCCTCGGCGAGCTCGAGCACCGACACGTCGAACGTGCCGCCGCCGAGGTCGAAGACGAGGATCGTCTGGTCCTGTTCCTTCTCGAGCCCGTACGCGAGCGCGGCCGCGGTCGGCTCGTTGATGATGCGCAGGACGTTGAGGCCGGCGATCTTGCCGGCGTCCTTCGTCGCCTCGCGCTGCGCGTTGTTGAAGTACGCGGGGACGGTGATGACGGCGTCCGTCACGGCCTCGCCGAGATAAGCCTCCGCGTCGCTCTTCAGCTTCTGCAGCACCATCGCGCTGATCTCCGGCGGCGCGTATTCCTTGCCCTCCACGTCGACGCGCACGTCGCCGTTCGGGCCCTGGACGACCTTGTACGGGACGATGGTCATCTCCTCGTTCACCTCGGAGAACTTGCGTCCCATGAAGCGCTTGATCGAGAAGACCGTGTTCTGCGGATTGGTCACCTGCTGCCGGCGTGCGGGGGTGCCGACGAGCCGCTGACCGTCCTTCGTGAACGCGACGACGGACGGCGTCGTCCGGCCGCCCTCGGCGTTCGGGATGACAGTGGGCTCGCCGCCCTCGAGCACGGCCATGCACGAGTTCGTCGTGCCGAGGTCGATGCCGATTGTTTTTGCCATAGTGGTTCTATGCCTCCTGGTGAGAAAATCTAAGCCTCGTTATAGCAGATATAGAGGCGCCGGTGGCGATAGGTTCTGCGGCATGGAGCGGCGGGACGTGGAGGCGGCGGTGCACGCCCGGAAGGAGCTCGGGCCGGCGTACGAGGACGAGATCGTCGACTCGCTGCTCGCCAAGATCGACCAGAAGCTCGAGGCCCGGAAGCCCGCCCCGGTCGGGCGGCGCGGCGCGATCACGCCGCTCGCGCTGGGCGCGCTCGGCTGCGCCGTCGGCGCGACCGCGATCCTGATGACCCACGGCGGCGACTGGCTCGTCCCGATCGTCTGGATCGCCATCGCCTGGCTCGTCGGCCAGGTCGCGCGCTACCGGTAGGCGCCGATCAAGGCGCCGCCGAACACGACGAGGAGCGCGCCGAGCGCGAGCCGCCGCCCCACCACCTCCGAGTGGCGGAGGAAGAGCACGGTCAGCAGCACGCCCCAGAGCGACTCGGTCGCGACGAGCGGCGACACGACGGTGACGCGGCCGCGGTAGTACGCCTCGAACAGCGAGACGTACGAGAGCCCGAACAGGATCCCGACGCCGAGAAACGGCGCGGCGCCGTCCCACCGTTCGACGCGCGGCGCGAGCGCGACGGCGACGACCACGAGGCCCGAGACGAGCGTCGCGGCGGCGGCGACCGCGGGCGGCACGTCGGTCGTGTGCGAGAGCCAGCGGACGAGGTTGTCCCGGATCGAGAAGAGAATCGTGACGAGGAACGCGTAGACGAGCCCGATCGCGCGCAGGTGCTCGGGGCGGGAGCGCTCACGCGCGAGCTCGACGCCGCCCGCGACGATCAACACTGCGCCCACGATCAATGCCCAGCGCAGCGGCTCCCCGAGGAGGACGAGGGCGATCGTCACGGACACGAGTGGGGCGACGCCGAAGACGACCGATGCGCGCGACGCGCCGGCTTCGCGGATCGCCATTGTCACGAGCAGCTGGCCGATCCCGGGCTGCAGGATCCCCGCGAGGAGGAAGGGCCACGCCGCGCCCGCATGCCAGCCGCGCGACGGCGACTCCGCGGCGGCGAACACGAACGAGACCGCGAACGCACCGACGACGGTCGAGAGCGTCGCGAGCGCGACGTCCGGACGCCGGTTGAGCCCGAGCCGAAGGCCCACGCTCATCCCGCCGAACAGCACGGCGGAGATCAGCGCGAGTCCGACGGCCACGTCGCTAGTCTCGCCGAATGGACACGAGCGAGCTCGCCGAAGCTGCTGCGCGGCGCTTCATGCAGTACGTCACCTTCGACACGCAGTCGGACGGGGACTCCGATTCGTATCCGAGCACCGCGAAGCAGCTGGAGCTGCTGCGGGTGCTCCGTGACGAGCTCGAGCAGCTGGGCCTCGCCGACGTGCAGATGGACGAGCACGGCTACGTGACCGCAGCACTGCCCTCCAACGTCGACGAGGACGTGCCGACGATCGCGTTCTTCGCCCACGTCGACACGGCGCGTGAAGTCACCGGCGCGAACGTCAAGCCGCAGCGGCGCCGCTACGACGGCGGTGAGATCCCCCTCGGCGATTCGGGCTCGGTGATCCGCCCGTCGGAGTCGCCGCAGCTCGAGAACCATGTCGGCCACGACCTGATCACGACCGACGGGACGACGCTTCTCGGCGCCGACGACAAGGCCGGGATCGCCGAGATCATGGCTGCGGTCGAGTACCTGCACGCGCATCCGGAGCTGAAGCACGGCACCGTCAAGGTCGCGTTCAACCCGGACGAGGAGATCGGCAAAGGCGTGATCCACTTCCCCGTCGACACGTTCGGCGCGGTCGCCGCATACACCGTCGACGGCTCAACCGCCGGCGAAGTGCAGACGGAGACGTTCTCAGGCGCGGCGGTGCGGATGACGATCCGCGGTCGCGCGATTCATCCCGGCTGGGCGAAGGGCGAGATGGTGAACGCGATCAAGCTCGCTTCGGCGGTGATCGAGAAGCTGCCGAAGGACGCGCGCTCGCCGGAGACGACCGAGGGCAAGGAGGGCTACGTCCACCCCGTCATGATCGGCGGCGACTCGTCCGAGGTCGACCTGCGCTTCATCGCGCGGGACTTCGAGAACGACGCGCTCGACGAGCACGTCGCGTTCCTGAAGCGGATCGCGGAGGAGGTCGCAGCGACCGATCCGCGCTGCTCGATCGACGTCACGTCGGAGATCTCGTACCGGAACATGCGCGACACGCTCGACAAGCATCCCGAGATCGCCGACCACCTGGACGAGGCAGTCCGCCGCACCGGTCTCGAGCCGTTGAGGACGTCGATCCGCGGCGGCACCGACGGCTCCGCCCTGACCCAGATGGGCCTGCCGACGCCGAACATCTTCACGGGCGGCCACGACGCGCACAGCGAGCGCGAGTGGATCTGCGTCGAGGACATGGGCCTCGCGGCCGCGACCGTCGTGCACCTGGCGCAAATCTGGGCCGAGCAGAAGCCGTGACACCTTCGTAACGGGGACAGTCCCCGTTTGTGCTGCTCGGGGCCGAATGACTCCTACGAGACGTACAAGTCGTGAGGGTCTCGTGACGCAGATTGCGCACGGCATACTGGAGCGATGGAGCCCCTGCTCGACAGGCTCGGCCGGCCGCTCGAGACGCTGCGCATCTCGATCACCGACCGCTGCAACTTCCGCTGCGTCTACTGCATGCCGAAGGAGGTCTTCGGCCGCGACTACGCCTTCCTCGAGCGCACGGCGCTCCTCTCGTTCGAGGAGATCGCACGCACTGCGCGTCTCTTCGCGCAGCTCGGCGTCACGACGGTGCGCATCACGGGCGGGGAGCCGCTCGTCCGCCGCAACGTCGAGCGCCTGATCGCACAGCTGAAGGAAATCCGCTTGGCTGGAAGCGCCGGCGGCAGGGGGCTCGAGCTGGCGCTGACGACGAACGGCGCGCTCCTCCCGAAGCTCGCGCAGCCGCTGAAGGATGCGGGGCTCGACCGGATCACCGTCTCGCTCGACTCCGTCGACGACGCGACGTTCCGGTCGCTGAACGACGTGGACTTCTCCGTCGAGCGCGTGCTCGACGGAATCGACGCTGCAGCCGAAGCCGGGCTTCCCGTGAAGGTGAACGCGGTCGTCAAGCGCGGGGTCAACGACGGTGAGCAGCTCGTGCAGATCGCAGAGCGGTTCCGCGGCACCGGCCACGTGCTGCGCTTCATCGAATACATGGACGTCGGGCACACGAACGGCTGGCGGCTCGACGACGTGGTCTCGGCGGACGAGATCGTCAAGACGATAGGCGCCCGCTGGCCGCTCGAGCCGGCGGGGACGCACCGCCCCGACGAGACGGCGAAGCGCTGGCGCTACGCGGACGGCGCCGGCGAGATCGGCGTCATCGCCTCCGTGACGCAGCCGTTCTGCGGCGGCTGCTCGCGCGCGCGGCTGAGCGCGGAGGGGAAGCTCTACACCTGTCTCTTCGGGGTCAAGGGACACGACCTGCGGGGCCCGCTGCGGCTCGGGGCGAGCGACGAGGAGCTCGCGGAGCTGCTGCGGAGCGTGTGGGGGCGCCGGACCGACCGCTATTCGGAGCTGCGGACGGCCGAGACGGCCACCCTTCCGAAGGTCGAGATGTCCTACATCGGCGGTTAAGATCGCCCGGTGACGACTGTTGTTGCTGCAGGCCGCCGCGTGCTTCCGCGCGGGTATGCCCACTTCGTGGGCCAGCTGACGATCTGGCTCGGCTTCTACTTCGGCTACCTCGCGGTGCGCGGGCTCGTCGACCGGAACCCGGCGAAGGCGATCATCAACGGCCTCAGCGTCATCGACTTCGAGCAGAAATGGTTCCACCATCTCTTCGAGGTGACGGCGCAGCGGATGGCCGACTCGTCGCATCTGCTGCTGACGATCGTCGCGTGGACGTACTGGAACTCGGAGCTCACGGTGCTCTGCGCGACGCTCCTCTTCGTCTACCTCCGCCGGCACGAGCAGTTCGCGCGGTTCCGCAACGCCGTCCTGCTCGCGAACGTGATGGGGCTCGCCGGCTACGCCTTCGTGCCGACCGCGCCGCCCTGGATGTTCCCGGGCCTCTTCACGGACGGCGTCAACCACTCGACCGGCCTCGTCAACACGTTCGCGAATCCCTACGCGGCCATGCCGAGCCTCCATGCCGCCGACGCGCTGATCGTCGGGATCGTCCTCTTCAAGGCCTGCCGGCACTGGTGGTCGAAGGCGCTCTGGGCCCTCTGGCCGGCCTGGGTCTGGTTCTGCGTCCTCGCGACCGCGAACCACTACGTCCTCGACGTGGCCGCAGGAATCCTCGTCGGTCTGGTCGCCCTGAAGACCGTCTCGTGGCTGAGCGCGTATCGCAAACGTGCTATAGTCGCGGCATAGCAGGATTGCGATACACCCAGGCTCCCGGCCCGTTCCACAAACGGGTGCAAGAGGGGTACACCACAGGGGCACGCACGCTCGCGAGCCGCTCCGTGAGGTCGCTCGCACGCACGCGGGTGACGCCGAACGCGCTCACGACGGCAGGCGTCAGCCTCTGCATCGCGGCGGCGGTGCTCGTCCCGTTCGAGAACCGCAACGAGCTTCTGTTCTACTGGCTCGCTGCGGTCGTCTTCGTCGTCGGGTCGGTCCTCGACATCCTCGACGGTGCGCTCGCGCGCGCCGGCGGGAAGTCGACGCCGTTCGGCGCCTTCCTCGACTCGACGACCGACCGCGTCGGCGAAGGCGCGATGCTCGCGGCGATCGGCCTCGTCTTCGCGCGGGCCGGCAACGAGACGGCCGTCGTCTTCACGGTCATCGCGGTCGCCGGCTCGTTCCTCGTGCCCTACGTCCGCGCGAAAGCAGAGGCGCTCGGTCTCCGCGGCGACGTCGGCCTCGGCTCGAGAGCCGAGCGCGTCGTCGTCCTCACCGCCGGCCTCGTCCTCGCGCCGTGGGGCGCACTCCAGTGGCTGATCTATCTCCTCGCCGCGACCTCGCTGATCACCGTTCTGCAACGCGTCCTGCACGTCCGCAAGCAACTGCTCGGAGGAATCAATGGCAACCAGTGACAAAGTCCGCGTAGCGATCATCGGCGTCGGTAACTGCGCCAACTCGCTGCTCCAGGGCGTCCAGTACTACAAGGATGCGCCGGACGACCAGTTCGTCCCCGGCCTCATGCACGTGAACCTCGGCGGGTACCACATCTCCGACATCGAGTTCACGGCGGCGTTCGACGTCGTCGAAGGCAA
>JAICWC010000155.1 GCA_025934995.1 Thermoleophilia bacterium
AACGGCGATCCGTTCACGCCGACGTGGGAACGACGGCTTCTCGTCCTGCCCGAGAGCTGGGATGCATTCCTCGCGAGCCGGTCGCGGAAGATCCGCGCCGGCGTTCGCTACGACATGAAGCGTCTCGAAGAGGCGCTCGACGCCCGCCTGCGCGTGGTCGACGAATGGAGCGACGACGTGGTCGAGGCGCTCGACTCGATCGCGCAGGAGACGTACCAGCGACGGCTCGGCGCGGGCTTCTCGCGTGAACGGGCCGACGTCCTCCGGGTCGCATTCGAGCACGGCTGGGCCCGCGTCTACCTGCTCGACGACGGCGAGCGGCCGATCGCCTTCTGGTGGTGCGGCGTCTACCGCGACACAATCCGCCTGAACACGACCGGCTATCTCCCGGAGTACGCGCGCCACCGACCCGGCATCTACCTCCTGATGCGCGTCATCCAGGACGCGATCGCAGATCCGGGTCTACGCGTTCTCGACTTCGGTCCCGGCCGCTCCGGCTACAAGCTCCATTTCTCGAACGAGTCGTATCTCGAACGGAACCTCGTGCTCTATGCGAAGACATTCCGCGCGCAGCGCGCCCGCCTCGTCCGCACGGCGATCGGGGGAGCGACCTACGGCGCCCGCCGCGTGCTCGACGCGACCGGCGCGACACAGCGCGTCAAGACGGCGTGGCGGAGAAGACTGCGCGCATGAGAGTCGTCCACGTCCACCGCATGCGCGGCATCGGCGGTTCGGAACGCCACCTGTTGACGCTCCTCCCTGCGCTCGCGGAGCGCGGCCTCGACGTCGCGTTCGTCGGGCTGGACGATCCGGCGTGGGACCCGTCCGACTTCTACGGGGCACTCAGCGTTCCGGCGCTACGCCTTCGCTCGCCGCGCGACGTCGACCCGCTGCTGCTCGGACGGCTGGCGCGCGGGCTTCGCGCCGACATCGTGCACACGCATCTGGTGCACGCCGATCTGTACGGCGGCGTCGCCGCGAAGCTCCGCGGCACGAAGCTCGTCTCGACCAAGCACAACGACGATCCGTTCCGCCGCGGGCCGTTTCGCCACGTCGAGCGCGGGCTCCTGCGCATGGCCGACCGGATCGTCGCGATCACCGACGCCCTGCGCGAGTTCACGGTGGAGCAGGTCGGAGCCTCCGAGGCGAAGGTGCAGACGATCCACTACGGCCTCGACGGGCCGCCGGAGCCGTGGGGCGACAACCCGCCGGACCGCGTCCCCTCCGGCGCACGCATCCTCCTCTCGACGTCGAGGCTCACCCCGCAGAAGGGAATCGACGTCGCGATTCGCGCGCTGCCGTCGCTGCCCGACGACACGGTGCTCGTCGTGCTCGGCGAAGGGCCGGAGCGCACACGGCTCGAAGCCCTCGCACGCGAGCTCGGCGTCGAAAGCCGCGTCTTCCTGCTCGGCCGGGTGCCCGACGTCGCGGCCTGGCTGCGGCGGGCGACGGTCTACGTCCACCCCGCCCGCTGGGAGGGGTTCGGGCTCGGGGTGCTCGAGGCGATGCATGCATCGCTGCCGGTCGTCGCGACGCGCGCCAGCTCGTTGCCGGAGCTCGTCGTCGACGGCGTCACGGGCAGGCTCGTGCCGATCGACGACGAGCGCGGGCTCGCCGCTGCGATCGCGGCCGCCCTCGACGAGCCCGAGCTCGGTGCCGCCGGCCACGAACGTGCGGTCAGCGAGTTCTCGGTGGCGCGGATGGCCGACCGGACCGCCGCGCTCTACGCGACGCTCGTCAGCGCGTCCTCGTAGAGAAGCTCCGTCCGCTCGGTGCAGGCCGTCTGCAGGAAGCGCGAGAGCGCGCGCCGTCGGCCGGCGTCGCCCATCGTCCGCGCCAGCTCCAGGTCGCCGGCGACGCGCACGATGGCGTCCGCGAGCGGCTCGGCTTCGCCGGCAGGGACGAGGACGCCCGTTTCGTCGTCGCGCACGAGCTCACCGAGCCCGCCGATGTTCGCAGCGATCACCGGCCGCGCACGCTCCATCGCCTCGAGCGCGACCATGCCGAAGCCCTCGCCCATCGAGGGCACGACGACCACGGCGGCGCGCTCGATCGCCGCCTGAATCGGCGACACGTGCCCGAGGAAGCGCACGGAGTCCTGGAGCCCGAGCTCCGCGACGAGCGCCTTCAGCGCCGGCTCGAGCGGGCCGCGGCCCGCGATCTCGAGCTCGAGGCCCGGCAGCCGCTTGCGCGCTTCTGCGAAGGCACGGAGGAGCACGATGTGACCTTTGATCGGAATCAGGCGGCCGACGCAGAGGAGCCGCGGGACCGGCCCGTCGTAGGGCTTCGGCTCGCCGTCCGGCTCGATCCCGTAATGGACGATCTCGAAGCTCTCGCGGTCGAACCCTTCGACGTCCTCGAGATACCGCGCCAGCCCGCGCGAGATGGCGATGTGCACGTGCGCAAGGCTCGCGACGGCGCGGTCGGCGACGCCGAAGTACGGCGCTTCTCGGAACTCGTTGAAGCCGTGCTTCGTCGTGAAGCGGAGCGGAACACGCGCGGCGGCGCCGGCGAGGAGCGCGTACCACTCGGCGTGCACGAGGTGCGTGTGCAACAGCTCCGGCCGGTGCCGGACGAGGTAGCCGACGAGCTGGAGGAATGCGATCGGGTCGACGTCGGCCCGCACGCGGATGGCGTCGAGCGGAACTCCACGCGCCTCGAGCGCGCGCGCGAAGTCCCATGCCCCCGGCTCGTCCTCGTGCAGCATCAGCATCCGCACGTTCCAGCCGCGCGCCCGTAGCGCCGGTAGCAGGGAGAGCAGGTGCGCCTCGGAGCCGGAGATGCCGGCGACCTTCTGCACGTGGAGGATCATCGGCGCGAAACGGTAGCGAGCAGCCCGTCGGCCCAGTGCTCGACGGAGTGCCGCTCGGCGACCGCAGCGCGCAATTCGGGCCGTCGGCGCGCATCGAGCGTTCGCAGTTTTTCGGCGAGGCCGTCGACGTCGTCACGGTCGAAGAGGAGCTCGTGCGGGAGCAGATCGTCGAAGACGGGGTTGGACGCGAGCACGGGTAGACAAGACGCGGCCGCCTCGTAGACGACCTTGTCGGGCGCGCCCGGCCGCATGTTGTTGACGAGCACGTGGCTGCGCGCGAACAGCTCGGGGAGCCGGGAGCGCGGGACAGGGCCGCCGAGATCGGCCTCGGGAAACTCGCGGGCGAGCTCTTCCTTGTACGTCTCGAAGGTCTCGTCGGAGCCGTGCGCCTCGAGGCGCACGCCGGCGGCGCGCGCCGCCAGCAGGATCGTCTCGAGCCCCTTCGCGGGCGAGTAGCGGCCGAGCACGAGCGCGCGCGTCGGCGCCGGCGGTGGATCGCTGCACGCGAACTCGGAGATGTCGATGCCGTGGCCGAGCGCGTGGACTTTCCGCGACCGCAGCGGGAAGGAGCGCTCGTCGACCGACACGACCGCGGTCGAGACGCGCTCGGCCGCGCGCACGACGGCGTGGGCCTTCCAATGGGTGTACCAGAGCACGAGCGGGATGCCGAGCGGCCGCACGAGCGGCGCCGCGAGCACCGCGTAGAGCGGGACCATGTGAGCGACGACCCCGTCGCAGCGCAGCTCGCGCGCGAGCGCCGCCTCGAAGCGCGCGCCCCGGAGCACCTGCGCGGGCGCTCCGAACTCGTGGATTCGTACGCCCTCGACTGCGGTTGCCGCCCGGTCGCAGAGAACGACGAGCTCGTCGACCCGCGCCGCAAGCGCCCGCACCATCGGCACGGTCGCGGCGAGCACGGGATCGTCCGCATCGAGCTTCTGCGTGCAGAAGACGAGCTTGCGCATCAGAAGAAGTCGAGGTCGCCGAGCGTGAAGTACCAGGCGTCGCGCCGCTTCGGCAGCTCGGGGGCGTCTTCCGTGAGCCGCTTGCCGATGAACCGAATCGTCCGCGGTGTCGGGACGAACCCGTGCGCGAGGAATCGACGCTCCTCGCCCGGATTGACCATCGCGACGGTGATCTGCGCCGTGACGTGACGCAACGCGCCGTTCAGCCCCCGGCCCTGCTCGCAGACGATCGCCGACGGCAACCCATGCCATCGTCGAAACGTGACGATCGCGTCGCCCGACTGCGCATACGGCCGCGGCGATTCTGCGTATCGCCATCGCAGGTACGGCTCGTCGCGGACGATGTGATGCGCGGGTAGCTCGCGCGGGCGCGGCGCGATCGACGTCCGCCGCACGTTCCCGTGCTTCCGGACGCCCTTCGGTCGGACCCAGATCCGCAACGAGGTCACGTCCTCCCAGCCGAGGTTGCCGACGAGGATCGGCCCGGCCATCGGATTCGTGAAGCCGAGCGCCCACTGCGCGCCGGCCGCGGCCGCCTCCTGCTCGTTGTGCAGCTCGAGCGTCGAGAAGACGCCGCGGCCGCGCGCCGCAGGCGTCGTGACGGCGTGGACGGCGAACGCGCCGAGGAGGTTCTCCAGGCGAGCGAAATGCATCGACAGCGCACCGAGCGGCGCGTCGTCGTGCGCGGCGTTGAGGATGCGCGGTCCGGCCGGGTTCCGGTCGAACCACCAGTCGAACTCCGCTGCCGACATAGCCGTTCCGTACGTCTCCTGCATCAGCGCGAGGAAGTCCTCGCGCCCGCACGGACGAACGATCACTTCGAGCTTGTGCCGAGCGCAGCGTTGAAGACGCGCCGCGCCCGCGTCCCCGTGACCGTGTCCTTGACTGCGATCAGGTCGCACGCACCCGCGAGCACGAGCTCGAACGTCCGCGCGGAATACGGCTCGACGTTGTACCGGCGCAGCTGTAACGGATCGCTCGACGGGGAGTTCGCGCCCGACACCGCAGTGAAGGCGACGTCGTAGCCGGCCTGACGAACGAGGCTCAGATGCACCTGCTTGTAGTGCGCCTCGGAGCCCTTCACGTACGAGAACGCGCGCACCCGGCGACCGAGCCTCTCCTCCAGCCGCAGCTTCGAGATCGTGATCTCGCGCGCCGCCTCGTCGAGCTCG
>JAICWC010000157.1 GCA_025934995.1 Thermoleophilia bacterium
GATATAGAGCGCAAAGAAGAAGACCGCGTAGCCGAGCGAGCCGCCCGAGATGCGCGACTTGTCGGCGATGTAGACGCTGGCGAAGCCGAGGCCGGTGAGGATGCCGACCACGACGAGGTAGGCGAGCTCGCGATTCCGTGGGCTCAGAGGGCCCGCTCCCTCACCGTGTCAACCCCACGACGAGCAGGACGGCGGCGATCGCCAGGAGCACGAGCATCGTCAACACGAGGCGAACCCGGCCGGCAGGCGATATCGGCTTGCGGCGGCTCAGCTCCGCCGCTTCGGGCGACCCCGGCTCGACGAACGCGTCCTCCACCTCGGCGGCGGGCACGACCATCGTGTCGACGCTCGGCGCAGGCAGGACGTGCTCCTCCGTGTCGGCGTCGGGGTCGTCGACGGAGGGCATGCGCAGCGTCTCGTCGCCGTCACCGTCGCGCTCGGCGGCGATCGCGAAGGCGATGACGGTGATGTTGTCCTCGCCGCCGCCGCGGTTGGCGGCGGAGACGAGCGCCTTGGTCACGCGGTCGAGATCCTCTCGATGCCGCTCGACCACATCGAGGATGTCGTCGTCGCCCACCATGTCGGTCAGGCCGTCCGAGCACAGGAGAAAGATGTCGCCCTCCGCCGCTTCGACGACGAATGCGTCGACGTCGACGTCCGGGTCGGTCCCGACCGCGCGCGTGATCACCGAGCGCTGCGGATGCAGCTCGGCCTCCTGCGGCGAGAGCTTGCCGCTCTTCAGCAGCTCGTTGACGAGCGAGTGGTCCTCGGTCAGCTGCTCGAGCTTCCCCTCGCGCACGAGATAGGCGCGCGAGTCGCCGACGTGGCCGATCGTCACGCCGGCGTCCTCGACGACCGCGACCGTCATCGTCGTCCCCATCCCCGACGTCGAGGGATCGGACGACGACCGCTCGTAGACGCGCCGGTTCGCCTCCTGGATCAACGAGATCAGGCGCTCGGGCCCGGAGAGCGTCGCGGGATCGGTCTCTTCGAGCGCTGCGGCGGCGAGCTTCGATGCGACCTCGCCCGCCTGCGCACCGCCCATGCCGTCGGCGACCGCGAACATCGGCGGGGCGACGACGTACGAGTCCTCGTTGCGGCGGCGCTTGCGACCCGTGTCGCTCGCGCGCGCGTACGACCCCACAACGCTCACTCCTCGAACCTCAGCTCCGTCTCGCCTGCGCGCACGACGTCGCCGTTGACGAGCTTGCGCGGACGGTCGATGCGCACACCGTTGACGAACGTGCCGTTCGTCGAACCGAGGTCGTGCACCCAGACGCCGTCGCGCCGCGGCTCGACGCGGGCGTGCCGCGCGGATGCGAACTCGTCGCCGTCGATCGCCACGTCGTTCTGCTCGGCACGCCCGATCGTCACCGCGGCCGAATCGAGCCTGTACTCCATGCCCTCGTCGATCACCGGGCTGTGCGTGACGACGAGCCGGCCGGACTGGATCGCCTGGCCGATTGCGCCGCCCGTCAACGCGCCGCCGGGCCGGAGGATGAAGCTCTCCTGCGGCAGCCGCATGTCGCGGCCCGCGGTGCGAACGACGCGCCAGACGAACAGGTACAGCAGCACGAGGAACGCGACCTTCAGCACGAGCAGGACGCTCTCGTAGGTCGTCCCCGCTCCGACGCTCACGTCCGCTCCCGGCGGCGGCAAAGCCGCCGCCTCCGCTCGTTGCCGAGCTCCGTCGAGCCGACGCTCATTCACGCTCCGTCGTGAACGTGATCTCGGTCGAGCCGACGGTGAACATGTCGCCGGGCTCGAGCCGCGCGCGCTTGACCCGCTTGCCGTTCACCTCGACCCCGTTCGTCGAGTCGAGGTCGACGATCCAGTAGCTCGATCCTTCCTGGCGCAGCTCGGCGTGCCGGCGCGAAACGTTGGCGTCCTCCACCTGGATGTCGCATTCGCGCGAGCGCCCGAGCAGCACGCGACGCTTCGCGACGCGCATCGTCTGCCCATCCCAGGAGAGCGTCGCGACCTCGCGGTCGACCTCGGGAGCCGGCCCGTCGTCGGGGGCCGCGGGCGGCGGCGTGCGCGGCTTGTAGATCATCGTCGCCCCCGGCTCGACCTGGCCTTCGGGCTCCTCGGCCACCTGCCGCTTGCCGCTCGAGCGCGGTTGCACCATGCGGGTCGCGATCCCGAACTCCCCGAGCTCGAGGTCGTCGTCCACCTCGAGCAGCACCCGCGGCGGCGTCAACAGCGCATAGCTCTCGCGCTTCGAGTGCTCTTGCAGGTATTCCTCGAGCTCGCTGACGAGCGAGTTCTCGTACCCCGCGAACTGCTCATGGTCGGCTGTCGAGAGATACACGGTGTACTCGTTGGGGACGTAGACGCGCGAGACCGAGACCGTCCGGTGGTCGTCCATCTCCTTCGCGAGCTTGCGGGCGAGCTCGACCGGCTGCACGTTGGTGCGGAAGGCCCGGCCGAAGACGCCCTCGAAGAGCGCCTCGATCTTTTGCTCGATTGCCCTGAGGACCATGGTCGCGCCGGGACATTACCCCCGGCGCGTGTCGCTTAGACCTTCGTGGCGCGCGCCGCAAGCGCGGCGGCGGTCAACCACGCGGCCACCGTCAGCGGCACCGCCTGCGCCGCCGGGACCGCCAGCACGGTCGCCACGAGCATTCCGGCGCCGAGGCCGGCGGCGCCCCAGCGCCCACGGGCGAGCGCGAACGGCATCAGGAGGGCGATCGCGGCGAACGCGCCCGCTTCGCCGAGGAGCGCGGGTTGCGCGGCGAGCGCCCGGCCCAAGGTGCCGACGACGTCGAGCGGATCCCCCGCCCCGGAGACGCCGAGGCCGAGCGGCGCGCGCCCGCCGACGATCGGCAGCGCGCCGTGGCGAAGGCCGGCGACGAGCGCAGCCGCGATCACCGCCGCGCCTGCCTGCGCGGCGCGGCGGGCGCCGGTGCGGACGGTCGACGCCGCCAGCGGAACGAGGCCGAGCGCCGCGATCGGCGCGAGCGCCGGGCCGAGCGCGAAGAGCAGCCCCCACTGCGCCTCGTTCCAGCAGAGCACGAGCCATGGAACGGCAACGGCCGTGTACACGACGGCGAGGCCGAGCGAGACGTTCCCCAGCGGAAGCACGGGCAGCGCGAGCGCGAGCGCGAGGCCGAGCCGTGGACGAAGCGCAGCTGCGAGGGCGGCGGCGGCGGCGAGCGGCAGCGTCCAGGCAGACGGGAAGAACGGCAGCTCGGTCAACGCGAAGGCGCCGTACGCGCCGGCCAGCACGCCGGCGGCGGCGCGCGGCGCCTGCGCCGGCAGAGGCAGCGACACCGACTGACGCTTCTTCGTGCGGCGCGGCTGGACGCCGCGCAACCCGGCCGCCAGGCTCGCGGCCGCGGGCCGCTTCGCCGGATCGAGCGAGAGCGCGGTGTCGACGAGCGTGACGAGCGCCTTCGGCAGATCCGGCCGCAGCTCCTCGAGCGAGGGTGCGCCGGACTCGATCGCACGCGCGGTGTCGAGCAACGAGGTGTGCCAGAACGGATGGCGTCCGGCGAGTGCCTCCCAGAGCATCACGCCGATCGACCACACGTCGGCGGCGAAGGTCGCGTCGTCGCCGGCGAGCCGCTCGGGGGCGATGTACGCGAGGGTGCCGGGCACATCGCCTTGCGCCGTCAAGGTCTCCGCCTCCGCCATGCGGGCGAGGCCGAAGTCGAGCAGCTTCGCCCGTGGCGCCGTAGGCGCCCCGACTTTCGTCCGGCCGCCGGCGGCTTTTCCGCCGGCGCATACAGACTCTCCGCACGCGAGCAGAACATTCGACGGCTTGACGTCGCGGTGGAGGATGCCCTCGGCGTGCGCATGCGCAAGCGCGTCGCAGATCTCGGCGCAGGCTGCGATCGCCGCGGCGTCGTTCAACTCGCCCGCGCGCATGGCCTCGCGGAACGTCATGCCGGGCACGTACTCGTAAGCGATGTAGACGTTGCGGGGGTCGCGCGCGAAGGCGTACGCGCGCAGGCAGCTCGGGTGGCGCAGCCGCGCAGCGGCAGCCGCCTCGCGTTCCGCCCGCGCGGCCGCCTTCCCTTCGCGCGGCACGATCTTGAGCGCGACCTCGAGCCCCGTCTGCTCGTCCCGCGCGAGCCAGACCGAACCGGATCCACCACTGCCGAGCGGCTTCAGCGGGCGGTACCGGTCGAGGACGAGACCGGTCCCTTCGAATGCAAGCGCAGTGCTGGACAACGTCAAAGCACCTTCGGCCGCGGCACGGTCATTTCCTCCACCGTCCGACCGGAAGTTAAGGTCCCCTTCGGATGAGCACCTATGACGACGACGACATCCAGTTCGACTTCTTCGACGAGCCCGAGACCGTCGAGGCGACGCAGCGCCGGCGTCTGCCCCGTCTCGAGCGCCCCGGGCGCGGCGGCGGCGAAGAACGGCCGCCGCGTCCGCCCCGCCCGCCCGCGACGGGGCTCGTCCCGCTCGCCCGTCTCGTCGGGCTGATCGCAATTGCGATCGTCGTCGTGGTCGGCCTCGTCTTCTGGGTCGGCTCGTGCCAGGGCAAGAGCACGCACGACGAGTACGCGTCGTACGCGCAGAAGGTGCAGACGATCGCGACGACCGACCGCAAGCTCGGTGACGAGTTCTCGACGAAGCTGATCTCGACGACGAAGCAGTCGGAGCTCGAGACGCTGCTCACGCAGTACGCCGCGCAGGAGCAGCAGGAGTACCAGCAGGCGCAGCAGATC
>JAICWC010000183.1 GCA_025934995.1 Thermoleophilia bacterium
ACTACTACCTCCTGCACGCGACACGCGCCGACCTCCTGAGACGGCTCGGTGCCCCCGCGGCCGACGCCTACGAGCGTGCGATCGCTCTCGCGCCGAGCGACGTCGAGCGCGACTTCCTACGGCGCCGTCTGCTCGCGCCCGTACCGGCCCGGTCGCCGCAGGCGACGGTTTACGGGCCGGGCGCCGCCTGGTGCGCTTCGGGCGCTTCCAGCCACTGGTCGCGCGCGCGTTCGCGCTCCTCTGCCCGCGCGCCGCCCCGCAGGCCGAACAGACGCTTCGCGAACAGGAGGTAGACCACGATCACGAGGTTGACGACGAGCGCGAGGATCTTGAACCAGGACACCTTGTTCGTGAGCTCGTAGATCTCGTACGGCACGAAGAGCGTCGTCGCGATGAACGTCAGGTACTCGGCCCACCGTTTCATCAGCCAGAGCCCGACAGCTTCCGCTCCCTCGAGCACGGCGTAGGCCGCGGCGCCTGCGCCGACCCAGTACAGCGTCGAGGAGCGGAGCTCGAGCGCATGCAACAACGTGTGCAGGAAACCGTGTGCATGCCCGGTCGGGTTACCGCTCGTTCCCTGCACGGCGTTGACGAGATGGAAGACGTAGTGCTTGAGCCCGAGCCGGTTGGCGGCGACGAGGAACACGGCGACCGCGACGAAGGCGAGCACGACGAAATGGATCGCGCGGTCGATCGCGATGATCCTCAGCACGATCTTGTCGCGCAGCGCCTTGCCGCGGAGCGGCAGCTCGATCTCCTCGCGCGGCGGCGGCGCCTCGCGCGTCGGGCTCGCCGGCGGGGGCAGCGGCAGCCAGGAGTCACAGCGAACGCAGCGGTACCACCTCACACCGTCGATCTCGCGCACGATTGCCGCGTCCTCCGGCCGCACGTGTGCCGCATCGGTCCCGATCAGCTCGTGACCGCCGACTCCGCATGCGAGCAGCTCCCAGTGGAAGCGCGGGCGGAACCGGCGCGGTCTCTGGGTGCCGGGCGGTTGTCTCATGCTAGAAGGGCCGTGGTGGATGAACGGCGCGCACGTGGCGGCGTGCTCGTCGCCGGCGGCGGGTTCGCCGGCGCGTACGTCGCTCGACTGTTGGGGGAGCGGGGGGCGACCATCGTCAGTCCCGACAATTTCATGCTCTTCACGCCGTTGCTGCCCGAGGCCGCCTCGGGGACGCTCGAGCCGCGGCACACGGTCGTGCCGTTGCGCGCGATGTGTCCGGACGCAGACTTGCTCCTCGGGTCGCTGACGGCCGTCGATCTCGAAGCGCGAACGGCGACCGTCGAGACGGACGCAGGACAGCAGCTGGTCCATTGGGACGAGCTCGTGCTTGCGCTCGGCGCCGTCCCCCGTGCCGTCCCGGCGGGTGCGCTCTCGTTCAAGTCGCTCTCGGAGGCGATTCACCTGCGCAATCACGTGTTGCGGGAGCTCGAAGCGGCGGACGCCGAGCTCGACGACACCGCGCGTCGCGAACGACTGACGTTCGTCTTCGTCGGCGCGGGCTACGCCGGGGTCGAGGCACTGGCCGAGCTCTCGGATCTCACCGATGACGCGCTTCGGTTCTATCCGCGGCTGCGCGAGGTGCCGCGGCGCTGGGTGCTGGTCGACGCGGCGCCGAAGATCCTGCCGGAGATCCCGTCCCGGCTCGGCGAGTACGCGGCGCGCGAGCTCGAGGCCCGCGGCGTCGAGATCCACGTCGGGACGACCCTGGCCTCGTCGACGGATCGCGAGGCGGTGCTCGGCGACGGAACGCACATCGCGACACGAACACTCGTCTGGACGGCGGGGGTGCTACCCCATCCACTCCTGCGCGAGCTCGGCGTCCCGCTCGACGAGCGCGGTCGTGTCGTCGTCGACGAGCTCCTGCGTGTTCGCGACCACGTCTGGGCGCTCGGCGACTGCGCCCGCGTCCCCAACAGGAAGGCCGACCATCCCGATCCGCCCACGTGCCAGCACGCGCTCCGCCAGGCGCGGCGCCTCGCCAAGAACCTGAGCGGTGACCCGCAGCCGTACGGCTACCGGATGCTCGGCCAGGTGGCGACGCTCGGCCGCTACAAGGGAATCGCCGACGTGCTCGGGCTGCGGCTGCGCGGCTTCCCCGGATGGTTCGTGACCCGGTCGTACCACCTCTACCAGCTGCCGCTCACCTCACGGAAGCTGCGGGTCGTCGTCGACTGGACCGTGGCGTTGCTCTTCAAGCGCGACGTCGTCGAGCTCGGCACGTTCCCGCTCAGCGAAGGGCACTGAGCGCGCGGTCGAGCCGCTGACGCGTCGTCAGCACGCCTTCGAACAGGTCACCGTGCTTGCGCACGCGGTCGAGCAGCACGTCCATCGTGAAGGCGAGCGGATCGAGCTTGTCGTTCACCTCTTCCCAGCGCAGCGGCGTCGACACAGGGGCACCCGGACGCGGGCGAACGCTGTAGGCGGACGCGATCGTCTTCCCTTCGCCGTTCTGGTTCGAATCGATGAGGACGCCGCGGCGCTTCGCCTTCGACCACTCATTCGTCGCAAGCCCGTGATGTGCGCGCGCGATCGCGCGGGCGACGATCTCCGAGAACTCGCGTGTGTCGTCGAACGTGTAGCGCCGTTCGATCGGGACGAGGATGTGCATGCCGTCGGCGCTCGACGTCTTCGGAAAGCTGACGAGCCCGAGCGCGTCGAGCGCGGCCTTGACGATCAGCGCGACCTGGATCGTCTCGACGAAGCCGACATCGGGTGACGGATCGAGATCGAAGAGCACGAAGTCCGGGCGGTCGGGCTTGTCGACCCGCGAGTACAACGTGTTCATGACGATGCAGCCCATGTTGAACATCAAGAGAAATACGTACTCGACTACGACAAG
>JAICWC010000128.1 GCA_025934995.1 Thermoleophilia bacterium
GACCTCTACCTCGCGATCGCGAAGGTCGCACCGCTCGTTCGGGCGCTCGGCGAGCTCGACGCCTGGATCACGGGGATTCGCCGGGAGCAGTCGCCGACGCGCGCGGACGCGCCGAAGCTCGGCTGGGACGAGCAGCACGAGCTCTGGAAGGCGAACCCACTCACCGACTGGAGCGACGACGATTGCTGGGCGTACATCCGCGAGCGCGGGCTTCCGTACAACGCGCTGCACGACCAGGGTTACGCATCGATCGGCGACGTGCACTCGACGCTTCCCGGCGAAGGCCGCGAGGGCCGCTGGGCGGGCACCGACAAGACCGAGTGCGGCATCCACACCGTTCCGTCCGCAGAGGTTCAAGCGTGAGCGGCTTCGTCGTCTGGTTCACGGGACTGTCGGGCGCCGGTAAGACGACCGTCGCCAACATCGTCGAAGCGGAGCTCGAGCAGCGCGGCTTCGTCGTCGACCACCTCGACGGCGACATCGTGCGCACGCATCTCTCCAAGGGCCTCGGGTTCTCGAAAGAGGACCGCGACGCGAACATCCATCGCATCGGCTGGGTCGCCTCGCGCGTCGCACGCGCAGGTGCGGCCGTGATCGTCAGCGCCATCTCGCCGTACGAGGAGGCGCGCCGTCACGCCCGCACGCTCGTCGAGCCGCACGCGCCGTTCATCGAGGTCTACGTCGCGACACCGCTCGAGGAGTGCGCGCGGCGCGACCCGAAGGGCCTCTATGCAGCGGCATTTGCAGGGGAAATCAGCGACTTCACCGGCGTCAGCGCGCCGTACGAGTCGCCCTCGAGCCCCGAGATCACGATCGACACGACCGGCGTCTCGCCGAGCGAGTCCGCGCGCGTCGTGCTCGAAGCGCTCGAGCGGATGGCGGTGACGGCATGAGCACGCTGCCGCGCACGTTGACGCACCTCGACGAGCTCGAGGCGGAGGCGATCCACATCTTCCGCGAGCTGGCCGCCGAGCTCGCGAAGCCGGTGCTGCTCTTCAGCGGCGGCAAGGATTCGATCGTCCTGCTGCGCCTCGCGGAGAAAGCGTTCCGGCCGGGCAAGTTCCCGTTCCCGATCATGCACATCGACACCGGGCACAACTTCCCGGAGGCGATCGAGTTCCGCGACCGTCGCGTCGCCGAGCTCGGCGAGCGGTTGATCGTCGCATCCGTGCAGGAGTCGATCGACAAGGGTCGCGTCGTCGAGCAGACCGGGCCGCGTGCGTCGCGCAATCAGTTGCAGACGACGACGCTGCTCGATGCGATCGAGGAACACGGCTTCGACGCGGCGATCGGCGGTGCGCGCCGCGACGAGGAGCGTGCGCGCGCCAAGGAGCGCATCTTCTCGTTCCGCGACGACTTCGGGCAATGGAACCCGCGCGCCCAGCGTCCGGAGCTGTGGGACATCTACAACGCGCGGGTCCGCAAGGGCGAGCACGTGCGCGTCTTCCCGATCTCGAACTGGACGGAGCTCGACGTCTGGCAGTACGTCGCGCGCGAGCAGCTCGAGCTTCCCTCGATCTACTTCTCGCACGAGCGCGAGGTCTTCCGGCGCGACGGGATGCTCTACGCGTGCTCCGACTTCGTCGAGCGGTATCCGGACGAGGAGCCGTTCCGTGCGAACGTCCGATTCCGCACGGTCGGCGACATGTCGTGCACCGGCGGTGTCATCTCGGACGCGAAGACGATCGACGAGGTCGTGGCCGAGATCGCGGCGACGCGCATCACCGAGCGCGGCGAGACCCGCGCCGACGACCGTGTCAGCGAAGCAGCCATGGAGGACCGGAAGCGTGTCGGTTACTTCTAGCGAGACCGATCTTCTCCGGCTCGTCACGTGCGGTTCGGTCGACGACGGCAAGTCGACGCTGATCGGCCGCCTGCTCTACGACACGAAGCAGATCTTCGTCGACCAGATGGAGCACATCGAGGAGGCATCGCGGAGACGCGGTCACGACTATGTCGATCTGGCGCTCCTCACCGACGGGCTGCGCGCGGAGCGCGAACAGGGGATCACGATCGACGTCGCGTACCGCTCCTTCGTGACGCCCCGCCGCCGCTTCCAGCTGGCTGACGCTCCCGGCCACGTGCAGTACACGCGCAACATGGTCACGGGCGCATCGACGGCGCACGTTGCGGTCATCCTGATCGACGCGCGCAACGGCGTCGTCGAGCAGACGCGCCGGCACGCCTACATCACGACGATCCTGCGCGTCCCGCACATCACGGTCGCGATCAACAAGATGGATCTCGTCGGCTGGTCGCGGGAGCGCTACGACGAGATCGCCCGCGACCTCGAGTCGCTCGGTCTGGCCGACCTCCACGTGATCCCGATCTCCGCGCTCACCGGCGACAACGTCGTCGAACAGAGCGAGAACATGCCGTGGTACGACGGGCCGGCGCTGCTCGAGCACCTCGAGACGATCGAGATCGCGCGCGACCGGAACCTCGATGCGCGCCGGTTCCCGGTGCAGTGGGTGATCCGTCCGATGTCGGCCGAGCATCCCGACTACCGCGGCTATGCGGGCAGCGTCGCGGGCGGCATCTGGCGCCCCGGCGACGAGGTCGTCGTGCTCCCCTCCGGGCTGCGGTCGAGGGTCGAGGCGATCGAGCCGGGCGATGTCGCAGTCCCGCCCGAGTCGGTGACGATCCGGCTCGCCGACGACATCGACGTCTCGCGCGGAGACATGCTCGCCGATCCGGAGCGCCCGCCGACCGTGACGCGCGAGGTCGAGGCGCGGATCTGCTGGATGAGCGAACGCCCGCTCGAGCCCCGCGCCAGGCTCGCCGTCAAACAAACGACGCGGGCGGTGCGTGCCGTCGTCGAGGAGCTCGTCAGCCTGACCGACATCCATACGCTGACCGACGTCCCGGGGCCGAACCGGCTCGAGCTGAACGACATCGGCGTCGTCCGCCTGCGCCTCTCGGAGCCGCTGGCGGTCGATCCGTACGCCGACTCGCGCGAGACCGGTGCATTCATCCTCATCGACGAGGCGACGAACGACACGGTCGCCGCCGGGATGATCCTCTCGGCATGACCTGGCAGTTCACGCTGACGGGCCTGCTGATCGGCTCGATCGTCGGGCTGACCGGCATGGGCGGCGGCTCGTTGATGACGCCGATCCTCGTCATCCTCTTCGGGTTCAAGCCGACGTACGCCGTCGGCACCGACATCGTGCACGGCGCGATCTTCAAGTCGTTCGGCGCGATCCGCCACCGCCGGCTCGGCACGGTGCACGCGCGCCTGACGGTGTGGATGTTCCTCGGCTCCGGCCCGTTGTCGCTCGCCGGGGTCGGCGTCGCAACCGTGATCAAGCACCACTACGGCGGCAGCGCGCAGAACATCGAGAGCTACGCCGTGGGCGGCGCGCTGGTCGCCGGCGGCATCGGCTTCCTCGCGAAGACCTTCATCAAGCGCGGGATCAAGCCGAGCGATGCGCCGTTCCTCCTGAGCAGGCGCGACAAGGTCCTCGCCGTGATCATCGGCGCGGTCTTCGGCTTCGTCGTCGGCCTGACGTCGGTCGGCAGCGGCACCTTCTTCGGGCTCGTGATGGTGCTCGTCTACCCGCTGACGATGCCGAAGATCGTCGGCACCGACATCTTCCACGCCGCCGCGCTGCTCTGGGTGGCGGGCGTCGGCCACATGGTCGCCGGCAACGTCGACTACCACGCAACGGCGTGGCTCCTCACCGGCTCGATCCCCGGCGTGCTCATCTCGAGCCGCTTCACGGTGCGCCTGCCGGACGTGATCCTGCGCGTCGCCCTCGGGACGATCCTCGTCTTGAGCGGCTTGAAGCTGCTGAACGTCCCGGAGGCACAGTGGATCCTGCTCGGAGGCCTGATCGCGCTCGGTGTCGGTCTCGCGACGTACGGTGTCGTCGCATGGCGCGCACGACCTCGCTTGCAGACGGCATCTGGCTGAAGCGCGAAGACGAGCACGAGCTCGGCGCGTTCAAGTGGCGCGGCGCGCTCGCCGTGCTCGAGGAGAAGCGGCCGGAGACGGTCGTCACCGCGTCGACCGGCAATCACGGTGCGGCCACCGCGTGGGCAGCGCGGCGCGTCGGCGCCCGGGCGATCGTCTTCGTCCCGCACGGCGCGACGCGCACGAAGGTCGCGCTGGTCGAGGCGCAGGGCGCCGAGCTGCGCGTCGAGGGCTACGACATGGACGACGCCAAGGCTGCGGCGCGCGCCCATGCGGCGGAGACCGGTGCGTTCTTCTTCGAGGACGGCGCCGAGCCCGCGCAGTTCGACGGCTACGAGCGCATCGGCCACGAGCTGCTCGACGAGCTGCCGGAGCCCGCCGCGGTCGTCGTCCCCGTCGGCAACGGCGCGCTTGCCATCGGCATCTTCCGCGCGCTCGCCGAGCGCGCGCCGACGGCGGAGCGGATCGCCGTCGCCGCCGCGGAGGCGCCGGCGATGCACGAGAGCTGGGTCGCCGGGCGCCCGGTCGACTCCGACCGCACTGCGACCTTCGCCGACGGCCTCGCGGTGCGCGTCGCCATCCCGCTCGCCGTGCAGGAGCTGAACGCGCTGGCGCAGCGCTTCGAGCTCGTCGGCGAGGCCGAGCTCGAGGCCGCCGTGCGCGCGTACGCCGGGCATGGGATCCGGGTCGAAGGCGCCGCCGCTGCGCCGCTCGCGCTCGCCCTGCGCGAGGAGCTGCCGCGCCCGATCGTCCTGATCGTCACGGGCCGCAACGTCGACGACGCCGTCTATCACCGGATTCTCACCGGCGGCCCGTAGAATCTCGCTGCTTTGCAGCGGCTTCTGACCTCGGCGACGCTCGTCGCCCTGCTCGTCGCGACCGCCGCGGCGTTCGCGATCACGGAGCGTCTGAAGCTGACGAAGAGCGCGATCTACGGGACGAAGGTCTCGACGACCTTCTCGCCCAAATGCGACTGCTCGCGCAAGGTCGCGAACATCCGGATCCTGCTCCGACGCGCGGACACCCTGAACCTCGAGATCGACGATGCCCACGGCCACGAGGTCGCGCTTCTCGCAGGCGGGGCGCCGTACCGCCGCGGTGAGGCGAAGTTTCGCTGGACGGGCCTGACCGACGGCGGGCGCCGCGCACCGGACGGCGTCTACCGCGTGCGGATCCACCTCGATCGAGAGCATCAGACGCTCATCCTCCCGAACCGGATCCGCCTCGACACGACCGCACCGAAGGTCCTCGACGTGACGCAGAACCGCGAAGCGTTCTCGCCGGACGGTGACAAGCAGGCGGACTTCGTCCGCTTCACGTACATGCTCAGCAAGCCGGCGCGGGTGCTGCTCTATCTCGGTGGGCGGCGCGTCGCCAAGACGCACTTCTATCCGCAGCACGGCAGCGTCTCGTTCTACGGGATCGCGCACCAGCGGCTGCTTCGTCCAGGCCACTACACGCTCGAGGTCGGCGCTCTCGACCTCGCCGGAAACATCACCCCGGCAGACCAGCGTGTGCGTGTGCACGTGAAGTTGCGCTACATCGTGCTCGCGAGCCGGCACATCGTGGCACGCGCCGGCAAGCCCTTCGAGATCGGCGTTTCCACGGACGCCGTCCGCTACCACTGGAAGCTCGGGAGGCGGAAGGGGCGGAACGGCGGCGGCGTACTGCGCCTGCGCGCGCCCGACAAACCGGGCCGCTACATGCTGACCGTCAGCGAGCGCGGTCACACCGACCGCGCACACGTGATCGTCAAATGATGGGCCTCGCTCAGCTCGGCGGCCCGATCGCGGCGCTCTCGCTGCTGCTGCTCCTGCTCGCGCCGCGCCGGAAGGAACGGCTCGCGGCGCTCGGCTTCACGACCTTCGGCGCCGTCGTCCTCGGCGCCGCGATCGCACCGCACCACCACCTGCTCGTCCTGTTCGGCGGGCTGCTGCTCGCGCTCACATTGGCGCTCGGGCTCGCCGCCGTCTTCCGCTCGTATCCGTGGTTGTTGCCGCTGCTCGCGCTCGCGTGTGTGCCGATACGCATCGGCGTGCATGTCGGCGGTTCGAGCTCGAAGCTGCTCGTCCCGCTCTACATCGTCATCGCCGGTGCGGTCGTGTTGCTCGTCTGGGACCTGCTCGCCGGCGACGACCGCGCCCGGGAGCTCGCAGCGATCGCATGGCCGCTCGGCCTGTACGTCGCCTGGACCGGCGTTTCCCTCCTCTGGAGCAAGGACGTGGGCGAGGGCGCCGTCGAGCTGCTCGCGTTCTACATCCCGTTCACATTGCTCGCCGTCTGCATCGCGCGTCTGCCCTGGCAGGGACTCGGCCTACGCGCCATGTACGCGCTCGTCACGGCGATGGGCATCGGGTTCGCGATCGTCGCCTTCTACCAGTACGAGACGCGCGACATCTTCCAGAACCCGAAGCTGATCAATGCGAACTCGTATGCGCCGTTCTTCCGGGTCAACTCCGTCTTCTGGGACCCGTCGGTCTACGGGCGCTTCCTCGTGATCGCGATGCTGCCGTCGCTCGTGCTGCTCGTCCGGCAACAGCTCGGCCGGATCGGGATCGCCGCGTGCGCCGCGCTCCTCGTCATGTGGGCCGGGCTGCTGATCTCGTTCTCGCAGTCGAGCTTCGCGGCGTTGCTCGTCATCGTCGCGGGCGCGGCGTTCGTCTTCTGGCGCTGGCGCGCGCTGATCGCCATCGTGGCGGCGGCGGCCGTCCTCGGTGGGATCGCGGTCGCGCAGCCGCAGGTGCGCGCGCGCCTGCAGCACCGGACCGTGCACAGCCTGAACGAGGCGTCGAGCGGTCGCGCGAGCCTCGTTGCGGTCGGGATCCGCATCGCGCGCGCGAATCCCGTGCGGGGTGTCGGCGTCGGCGGGTTCAAACGCGCGTACGCTCACCGGGTGCACCTGAAGGGAAAGGATCCGAAGCGGGCGGCGTCGCATACGACGCCGGTGACCGTCGCGGCCGAGACCGGGATCCCCGGGCTGTTCCTGTACGCCTGGCTGCTCGCCGCAGTGTTCCGGCAGGCGTTCCGCAGACGGCCGGGCGCGGTCTCGCTCGTCGCCGGCCTGGGACTCGCGGCGATCTTCTGCCACTCGCTCTTCTACGCCGACTTCTTCGAGGACCCGGTGACGTGGGGGCTCTTCGGACTCGCAGCGCTCGGTGTACCGCAGGTGGCCGCGGGCGTCGCGCGCCCGCACCCGGTCGAACGCGAGCACGAAGCGGTGCCGGCGTGATCGAGCATTGGCGGCGCGCGCTCGTCCTCGCGCCGCACACGGACGACGGCGAGTTCGGCTGCGGCGGCACCATGGCGCGGCTCGTCGAGGGCGGCTGCGAGGTGCGGTACGTCGCATTCTCGATCGC
>JAICWC010000178.1 GCA_025934995.1 Thermoleophilia bacterium
GATCAACCCGATGATCGCGCCCGGCACGACGAGCATGTGCAGCGAGTAGAAGCGCGTGAGCGTCTCACCGCCGATGTCCTGGCCCCCGCGCAGGAACTGCGCGAGCCACGGACCGAGGAATGGAGCGGTCCCGTTCAGGTTGATGCCGACGACCGTCGCCCAGTACGCGGTCTGATCCCAGGGCAGCAGATAGCCCGTGAAGCCTTCCGTCATGCCCATGACGAGCAGCAGCACGCCGACGATCCAGTTCAGCTCACGTGGGTACTTGTAGGCGCCGAACAGGAAGACGCGTCCCATGTGCAGGAACATGAGGATGATGAAGACGCTCGCGCCCCACCGGTGCATGCCGCGCACGAGCCAGCCCAGCGTCACGTTGTCGCTGATGTTCAGGATCGACGAGTACGCATCTTTCGGGGTCGGCTGGTAGTACATCGCGAGGATCACGCCGGTGATCGCCTGCACGAGGAATGCGGTCAGCGTCGCCGAGCCGAGCGTCTGCATCCAGTTCGTGTCGCCCGGGACCTTGCGGAAGAGGAAGTAGCGGACGCCGCCGACGAGACCGCTGCGCTCCTCGAGCCAGTCGAGCGGGAAGTTGACCGCCTGCTGCATGCGCTGGCGGCGCACCTGCGCGCGTGAAAGTTGACGTGCCATCAATGATGCGGCGGGTTGAGCGGATAGAACCACTGCTCGGGGCCGTCGACGTGCTCGCCCGGGCCGACCGACTGGTACTTGTGGATCTTCGCCTGGGCGCCCTGGCCGTCGACGTGCGAGACCGAGTACGTCGAGAGCAGCACGAGGCGGCCGTTCTTCAGCTCGTAGTCGTAGCGGTCGAGCGCGCGGACCGGAGGCCCGGCGGTCCGGTTGCCCTCCGTGTCGTACTGGCCGCCGTGACACGGACAGCCGAAGCCCGCGGGCACCGTCGGCGTCAGCGTCACCGGCCCGTTCGCGCCGTGCTCGGTCTGGTTCTTCAGGCCGAGGATGGCGCCGCTCGGCCCGTTCGCCTGCACCGGACAGCCGAGGTGCGCGCAGTGATTGGAGATGATCGTGAAGCTCGGCACCTGCCGGCCGCCGACGGCGAGCGGGCCGTTGTTGCGGATGAAGGCGGTGCGGCGGTTGACGTCACCTTGCGACGGGTCGATGTTGAACGTCGCGATGTACCACTGGCCTTCCTTGTAGTCGGCGACGGGCCCCATGTCGACCTCGTGGCGCTTCTGGCCGAGGAACGACGGCAACACGGCGAAGCCCGCGATCGGGACGGTGATCAGGCCGCCGATGACGCCGCCGAGGCCGAGCGTCGCACCTTCGAGGAACTTGCTGCGCGGGAAGCGCTCGCCCGGCGCGGGATGGGGCATCGCGTCGGGCCCGACGTTCGCCGGGGGCCCCGTCTCGCCGGTGCCCGCCTCGACGAGGTCGCGCCGCTCCGGCTCGACGACGATCGCGTGTCCGCGCAGCTCCGCCGTCGAATCGCGCGCCCAGAGAATTCCGAAGACGATCGCGATTGCGCCGCCGATGCTCGACACGACCTCCGGGTTGACGATCAGGCCGACGAGGACGACTGCGATGCCGATCGCGAAGCCGAGCGGCCACAGCGTCGGCGGCGGCAGATGGACTTCGTCGTCCTGCATGTCCTCGGGCGCGCCCACTCCGTTTTGAATCTTTACCGACCGGACGGCTCGGAGCGCGGGGGAACCGACGCGATCCCGTACTCCGCCCACCGACGATCCACGAGCGCTCGTATCTCTTCGCTCATCTCGATCTCCGTCGGCCAGGGCCGCGCCCCCTCCTCCGGCCACTTGGCGGTCGCGTCGATTCCGAGCTTGCCGCCGAAGAACTGCCGCTCCGGCGCGTGGTCGAGGTGGTCGAGCGGGCCTTCGGAGACGATCACGTCTCGCTTCGGGTCGACGTTCGCGCCCGCGTAGAAGAGCACCTGCTCGTAGTCGTGGACGTCGACGTGCGCGTCGACGACGACGACGCACTTGGTCAGGCTGAGCATCCCGAGGCCCCAGATCGCGTGCATCACCTTCGACGCGTGGCCCGGAAATTGCTTGCGGATCGAGACGATCGCCATGTTGTGGAACACGCCGGCGACCGGGAGGTCGTAGTCGACGATCTCGGGCAGCGTCGTGCGCACCGCAGGCAGGAAGATCCGCTCCGTCGCTTTGCCGAGCCATGCATCCTCCTGCGGCGGCTTGCCGACGACGATCGACGGATAGATCGCGTCGTGCCGCATCGTCATCGCGGTGAGGTGGAAGACGGGGAACGGCTCGGCGGCCGTGTAGTACCCGGTGTGGTCGCCGAATGGTCCTTCCTCGCCGAGCTCGTCCTTCTCGATGTACCCCTCGAGCACGATCTCGGCGTGCGCGGGCACCTCGAGATCGACCGTCACGCCGCGCACGAGCTCGACCGGCTCGCCGCGGAGGAAGCCCGCCATCATGAGCTCGTCGAGATGCTTCGGGAGCGGCGCGCTCGCGGAGTACGCCGTGATCGGGTCGAGACCGAGCGCGACCGCGACGGGAATCCGGCCGTCGGTCGCGAGCCAGTCGGCGCGCCCGTCCTTGTGGATCTGCCAGTGCATGAAGGTCGTGCGCTTGTCGATCAACTGCATCCGGTACATGCCGACGTTGCGCGTGCCGTCGCGCGGATCGCGCGTGATCACGGCGGGAAGAGTGATGAAGGGCGCGGGATCTTCCGGCCAGCAGCGCTGGATCGGCAGCACCGACAGATCGACGTCGTCGCCCTGCAACACGACGTCGTGGACCGACCCGCGCTTCACCGTGCGCGGCCGCGAGTCGGCGATCGACTTCAGCTTCTGCAGGCCGCGCACCTTCTCGAGCAGCCCCTGCGGCGGCTGCATCTCGAGCACCTCGGAGAGCTTGTGCGCGATCTCGTCGAGCGACCTGACGCCGAAAGCGAGACACATGCGCCGTTCCGTGCCGAACTGGTTGATCAGCAGCGGATGCTGCGCACCCTTCGGATGCTCGAAGAGGAGCGCCGGGCCGCCGGCCTTCACCGTGCGGTCGACGATCTCCGTGATCTCGAGGTCGGGATCGACGTCGGCGGCCACGCGGACGAGCTCGCCTTCGCGCTCGAGGAGCGCGATCCATTCGCGCAGGTCACGGATCGGCACGTCCCGAGCCTACGGCGCAGGCGCGTCGACCACGCGGTCGAACCGGCCGACGCGTCCGCGCAC
>JAICWC010000101.1 GCA_025934995.1 Thermoleophilia bacterium
AACACGGTGCCGATACCGATGCCGGCGCCCAGCGACCCGAGGCCCATGCCGAGCCCGAAGCCGAGCGCCTTGGCGGCCTTGATCGTTTCCCCTGCTGCAAACAGTAGATGCACGGTCGTGTCTCCTTTTCAGTGCGCCGGCTCGATCGCCGAGCCGATGTAGATGGCGGTCAGGGCGGCGAAGATGAACGCCTGGATGGTGACGACGATCACGACTTCGAAGATGTAGAAGGCGATCCCGATCGGGAGCGAGATGACGGCGACGATCCAGAAGGTGATGCCGCTGAGGATGAAGAGCAGGCCGATCGAGACGAGGATCAGCATGTGGCCCGCGAGCATGTTCGCGTAGAGCCTGACGCTGAGGCTGATGATGCGGAAGAAGTGCGAGATCGTCTCGAGCACGAACATGAACGGCACCATGCCCTTCGGCACCCCGGCCGGGACGAAGCTCTTGAAGTAGCCCGGGCCGTTGTACCGGACGCCTTCGACGTGCGTGAAGATCACGCTCAGCAGCGCGAGCACGAGCGTCACCGAGAGCTGCGAGGTGACCGCGTAGATGCCCCACGTCGGCACGCCGTGCCAGGTCGAGCCCGTGAGCGGCAGCGGGATGAAACCGACCATGTTCATCGTGAAGATGAAGAGGAAGAGCGTCGCGACGTATGGGAACCAGCGGCCGATCGCCTTCGCCGGCAGGCCCTGTTCCGCGATCTGCGTCTGCGTGATCTCGTAGAGCGCCTCGCCGATCGTCTGGCGGCGGCCGGGCAGCAGCGCGAGCCTGCTCCGCATCGTGAAGATGCCGAGGAGGATCGTCAGCAGCGCCGAGATCGCCAGATAGACGACGGCCTTGTTGATCGACATGTCGAGCGGGCCGAGGTGGATCGAGACCCAGTTGTGGAGCTCGAACTCGTCGGCGGGGTTGAAGGTCGCGGCGAGCAGCCCGATCACGAGCCCGCCTCCCCCATGAAGTACTCCAACAGCGCCACGGCGAGCGAGAGGGTATATGCGAGCGCGTAGACGATCACCGCTACAACCCCCATCCCGCGGTTCGCCACCGTTATCGCGAGCAGCACCACCATCACGCCGATGCCCCGGAACGCCATCGCGAGCGCGACCGCCCCCGACTGCTTCAGGTGGTCGGCACCGGTCGGGACGCGGCCGAGCCACCAGCTGAGGGCCTCGCCTGCGGCCCACAGGACCGCTGCGATCCCCCAACCGACGACCGAGAAGCCGCCGACGAGCACCACGGGAAGCGCTGCGAGCACGACGAGCGCGCTCGCGATCGCAGGCGCCCGCCGACCCGGAACGGGGCGCGGGGTCGAGAAGACGCCGGCCCTCACGAGAAGTAGCCCCGGAAGCGGCGATAGACGGTCACGACGCCGGCCGGGATCCCGACGACGACGCCGGCGAGGATGCCGTAGCCGAGGTTGCCCGCCGCCCAGCCGACGAGTGCACCGACGGCTGCGCAGGCGCCGATCGCGCCGATCAGCACGGCTCCCGCCTCGACGGGTTGAAAGGACGGGCGGTCGGCGGCCTGCATCGGCGCCGGGATTGTAACACCGTTCATGCGGTAGAAGACGCGTTTCTCGCCGAGTTTGTACGATGCCGGACGTGAGCCGTCCGCGTATCCTCCTCGTCCACGGGAGCGTCGTCAACGGGGATCTGACCTGGAGCGCCCAGAAGCCGCTCGCTGACCGGTTCGAGCTCGTGATCCCGAACCGCCGAGGCTTTCCGCCGGGCCCGGAGGTCGAGCGCGTCGACTACGAGGACGAGGCGGTCTGGCTCGAGCAGTTCGTCGAGCCGGGCACGCATCTCGTCGGCCACTCGTACGGCGGCGTCATCTCGCTCTTCGCCGCAGCGCGCTATGCCGACCGGCTGAAGTCGCTGACCGTCGTCGAGCCGCCGGCGTTCGGGATCGCAGCCGGCGACGCCGCGGCCGAGGAGTTCGCGACGCGCGCGACGGAGCTGTGGGAGCGCGGCCCGCGCGACCCGGCGGAGTTCCTCCGCTGGTTCCTCGCCACGGTCGGGTCGTCGCTCCCGCCGGGAGAGTTCTCGCCCGACCTGCTGCAGGGCGCGCGGACCCTCATGGTCGAGCGCTACCCCTGGACCGCGGAGCCGCCGCTCGACGAGCTCGCCGCAACGCGGTTCCCGAAGCTCGTCGTCTCCGGTGCGCACAACGCGGCATTCGACGCCGTGTGCGACGTGCTCGAGCAGCGGCTCGGCGCAACGCGGGCGGTACTGCCGGGCGCCGGCCACTCGGTGCCGCGCCTCGGCGAGCCGTTCAACGAGCTCCTCGCCGCGTTCATCGAACAAAACGCCTAGCTCGTGCGTTGTATCCGGCATGGCCGCCGCCGTTGCCGCTGCGATCACCGTGCTCCTGTGGGCGTCCGCGTTCGTCGGCATCCGCTCGGCGGGGCGCGCATTCGGGCCCGGTGAGCTCTCCCTCGGTCGCCTGCTCGTCGCGACGGCGGCGCTCGCAATTCTCGGCGCCGTGCGCGGCGAGCGGCTTCCGTCTCGCGGCGCGCTGCGCGCGGCCGGCCCGGCGCTGCTCGTGGCGGGCTTGCTCTGGTTCGGCGCATACAACCTCGCGCTGAACGCCGGCGAGCGTCACATCGACGCGGGGACGGCCGCGATGCTCGTCAACATCGGCCCGGTGCTGATCGCGATCCTGGCCGGGCTCTTCCTGCACGAAGGCTTCCCACGCGCGCTCTTCACGGGCTGCGCGATCGCCTTCGGCGGCGTCGCGGTGATCGCGGTCGCGTCGTCGAATCACGAGACGACGACGACCGGCGTCCTCCTCTGCCTCGCCGCGGCGGTCGCCTATGCGGCCGGCGTCGTCGGGCAGAAGGTCGTGCTCCGCTCGCTCACGGGAACCCAGACGATCTTCCTGTGCTGCGTGATCGGCGTCGCCGTCTGCCTGCCGTGGTCCGTCGCGCTCGCGCACCAGCTGCGGCACGCCCCCGGCGGATCGGTCGGCTGGCTCGTCTATCTCGGGCTGGGGCCGACCGCGCTCGGGTTCAGCACGTGGGCCTTCGCGCTGCGGCGCACCGATGCCGGACGGCTGGCGGCGACGACCTACCTCGTCCCGCCGCTGTCGGTGCTGCTCGGCTGGCTCTGGCTCGGCGAGACGCCCGTCGCGCTTGCGTACCTCGGCGGCGCGCTCTGCCTCGCGGGCGTCGGCGTCTCTAGGCGGCGGACCGTTTCAGCGGGTCCTCCGGCGGTCGCCGCCGTTGGATCGGGTTCGCGACCTTGACGATTTCCAGCACGTAGACGACGTAGACCGAGATCGCGAGCGCGACGAGTCCTATCGCCCCCGCTGCGATCGTCGGCCAGACGTGCCAGACGCCGTGTGCACGGAACGGGATGAAGCGCGTTGCGAGCGCCGCCGCGGCAAGCGAGACGCACCACGCCCAGATCGTGAGCGCCGCGCGCGCTTGCGAAAAGCCGCGGCGCAGGAAGCGGTGGTGCAGATGCGCCTGGTCGCCCTCGAACGGGCTTTCGCCGTGCTTCAGCCGCCGGACGACGACGAACGTCGTGTCGACGATCGGCACCGCGAGCACGAGCAGCGGGAAGAACAGGGCGACGGTCGCCGCCGTCTTGAGCAAGCCCTGCACCGAGATGGTCGCGAGAACGAAGCCGAGCAGAAGCGCGCCGGAATCGCCCATGAAGATCCGCGCCGGATAGAAGTTGTGGCGGAGAAAGCCGACACACGCGCCGAAGACGATCGCCGACAGGATCGCCGCGTCGGGCTTGGCGAGCGAGAGCGCGATCACCGCGAACGTCAGTCCCGCGATCGCAGCCACACCCGCCGCGAGACCGTCGAGGCCGTCGAGGAAGTTGACCATGTTCATGATCGCGACGATCCAGAGGATCGTCAGCGGCACGCCGGCCCAGCCGGGCAGCGCGTGGACTCCGAGGAGCGGAAACGTAAAGCGATCGACCCAGATCCCGAACCACGTCGGGATCGACGCCGCGATCAGTTGGCCGACGAGCTTCTCGAACCAGCGCAGTCCGCGGAAGTCGTCGACCGCGCCGATGGTGACGGCGACGGCGGCGCCGAGGAGGATCCCGCGTGTCTCGCGTCCGAGCGGCAGAAACGCGAGCGCCGGCACGAAGAGCCCGAGGAAGAGCGCGACGCCGCCGAGGCGCGGCACCGGCCTGCGATTCAACCGCCGCCCACCGGGCGCGTCCACCACGCCGAGCATCCGCGCCATCCCGCC
This sequence comes from Thermoleophilia bacterium, assembly GCA_025934995.1. Classification (GTDB taxonomy): domain Bacteria; phylum Actinomycetota; class Thermoleophilia; order Gaiellales; family Gaiellaceae; genus Palsa-739. Next base: position 4,217 of record JAICWC010000101.1, read on the forward strand.
GACGGCCGGCGTCAGCAGCACGACGACACCGAGCGCGACGAGCGCACCCCAGACGACCTGTAGGTGCTGGCCGAGGACGTGGAGGACGCTGTGGTGCGACGAGCCGACGTCTCGCACGATCGCGACGACGGTCATGGGCTCACGTTACCGCTCGCACGAATAGGTTCCTTCAAAGCGAGCTAAGACGCGCAGCGGTTTAGCGAGCGCCGATGAGGGCGCGCCTCCCACGCGCGCCCGCACAACGAGCCCCACTGTACGGAGCGCGGCCGAGACCGCGCTCTCGGCCGCGCGGAGTTCCTCAACCACGGGACGAAGTGACGCGAAGCGTCACTTCGTCCCGTACAGCCGGTCGCCGGCGTCGCCGAGGCCCGGCACGATGAAGCCGCGCTCGTTCAGCCCGCGGTCGACCGCCGCGCAGACGATGTGCACGTCCGGATGCTGCTCGTGGATGTGGTCGATTCCGGGCGGTGCCGCGACGATGCACACGAGCGTCACCGACTGCGCACCTGCAGCCTTGACGGCGTCGATCGCGGCGGCGCTCGAGTGGCCGGTGGCGAGCATCGGGTCGAGGACGATGGCGTCGCGGTCGCTCAGGTCGGTCGGCAGCTTCGAGTAGTACTGCACGGGCTGAAGCGTGTCCTCGTCGCGGTACATGCCGATGAAGCCGACGCGCGCGCTCGAGACGAGGGACAGCACGCCGTCGAGCATCCCGACGCCCGCACGGAGGACCGGGCACACCGCAACCTTCTTGCCCGAGATCCGCTGCGCGTTCATACGCTCGAGCGGCGTCTCGATCTCGTAGTCCTCGGTCGGGAAATCCTTCGTCGCCTCGTACGTCAGGAGCAGCGTGATCTCGTTGCAGAGCTTGCGGAAGTGCACCGTCGGCGTCTCGACGTCGCGGAGATACGAGAGCTTGTGCTGGACGAGCGGATGCTCGACGACCGTGAGCCGACCGCTCACGCAGCGTACGTGGTGTACCCGCGGAACCCCGGGTAGAGCGGCCGCTTGTCGCACAGCGCGGCGACGCGTCCGCGCAGCCGGTCGATGTCGGGCGACTCGGTCAGCGCGTCGACGATGATCCGCCCGGTCTCGCGGAAGTCGTCCTCGTCGAAGCCGCGCATCGTCATCGCGGGCGTGCCGATGCGAACGCCGGACGCGACGGTCGGCGGCCGCTCGTCGAACGGCACCGTGTTGCGGTTGACGGTGATGTTCACCTCGTGCAGGCGGTCCTCGGCGTCCTTGCCCGTCCACTCGGAGTTGCGCAGGTCGAGCTGCATCAGGTGGGTGTCGGTGCCACCGGTGACGAGCTCGAGCCCGCCGTCGATCAGCGTCTCCGCGAGCGTGTCGGCGTTCGCGCGGATCTGAGCCTGGTAGTCGCGGAACGCATCGGTCATCGCGATCTTGAAGCAGGTCGCCTTCGCGGCGATCGTGTGCTCGAGCGGTCCGCCCTGCATGCCGGGGAAGACGGCCTTGTCGACTGCGGCCTTGTGCTCCTCGCGGCAGAGGATGAAGCCCGCGCGCGGACCGGCGAGCGTCTTGTGCGTCGTCGACGTGACGAAATCGCAGTGCTCGACGGGGTTCGGATGCAACCCCGCCGCGACGAGCCCGGCGAAGTGCGCCATGTCGCAGAGCAGGAACGCGCCGACCTCGTCGGCGATCTCCCGGAACTTGTCGGTCTCGACGGTGCGCGGATACGCAGAGCCGCCGCAGACGATCAGCCGCGGCTTGGATTCCTTCGCGATCTGCAACACCTCGTCGTAGTCGACGGTCATCGTCTCGCGCGACACGCCGTACGACGCGATCGTGTACAGCCGGCCGCTGAAGTTGACCTTGAGGCCGTGCGTCAGGTGGCCGCCGTGGTCGAGCCGCAGGCCGAGGATCGTGTCGCCGGGCTGGAGCACCGCCATGTACACCGCCATGTTCGTCTGTGCGCCGGCGTGCGGCTGCACGTTCGCGTGCTCGGCGCCGAAGAGCTCCTTCGCACGGTCGATGGCGAGCTGCTCGATCTGGTCGACGACCTCGCAACCGCCGTAGTAGCGCTTGCCGGGGTACCCCTCGGCGTATTTGTTCGTCGGCACCGAGCCGACCGCCTCGAGCACGGACGGCCACGTGAAGTTCTCGGACGCGATCAGCTCGATCTGGCCGCGCTGACGGTCGAGCTCCTGGCCGAGCAGCCCCGCGATGTCCGGGTCGATCTCCGCCAAGCCGGCGGTCGTCAGCTGCTGGAACGTCTGCTGGACGACGGACATGGCGTCATCGTACTTCCCCGTCCGGCCAGGCGACCGCGCCCTCCCGGAGGACACGGGGCTCGTCGCCCGTGAGGTCGACGACGGTCGAAGGCGTCCCCGGCAGCGGGCCGACGTCGACGACGACGAGCGCCCGGAGCTCGGGCGGGAGGTCGTCCGGGGACGCGGGATCGGGGCCTCCATGGAGATTGGCGCTCGTCGCGACGACGACGCCGAGCTCGGCGACGACGGACGCTGCCGGCGGCGGCAGATCGGGAACCCGGACGCCGATCTTCTCCGGCGTGTCGCCGCAGATCCACGGGAACCGCTGCGCCGGGTTTTGGAGGATCAGCGTGAACGGGCCGGTTCGGACGCGCTCCGCGTCGAGCTCCGGGACGGCGGCGAGCAGGTCGTCGACGCTCGCCGCGAGCAGGGCCGAGGGCTGCGAAAGGGCGCGTCGCTTGAGCGCGTACAGGCGTTCGGTCGGCTCACGCGTCGCTGCGTCGCAGCAGAGCCCGTAGACGGTGTCGGTCGGCAGGACGACGGACTCGCCGCGGCGCAGCGCGGCGAGGGCTTCACGCACGTCGTCCCTCGACCACCCGCTCGGCGCCCGCGAGGTCGAGGGTCACCGAGACGTCTCGCCAGCCGTGCTCGATCAGCGCCGCAGCGACCGCCCCCGCCTGCCCGTCGCCGACCTCGAGCGCGACCGCCCGGGCATTCGCGGTCTCGGCGATTCGCTCGTGGAAGCCGTCGCCCAGGAGCGCGACGCGCGGCTCGTGCTGCAGCTCCGGCTGCAGGCCGACCAGCGAGTCGACGTAGGGCGGGTTCGAGACGACGAGGTCCCACCCCTCTGCCGCGGCAGATTCGTCGCCGTCCCGCAGCTCGACGTCGAGCTGGAGGCGAACGGCGTTCTCGCGCGCGAGCGACAACGCCTCCGGCGACACGTCGACGCCCACGACGCGCGCGTCCGGCCGCTCGTCCTTGAGCGAGAGCGCGATCGCGCCGGAGCCGACGCCGATGTCGAGCACGCGCGGGCTCTCGATGCCTGCGATCAGCGCGAGCGCGCGCTCGACGACGATCTCCGTCTCCGGTCGCGGCACGAGGGCTCGTGCATCGGTCTTCAGCGTCAGGCGGCGGAAGCCCCATTCGCCGAGGACGTACGCAAGCGGCTCGCGCGCCTCCCGGCGCGTCAGCAGCCCGTCGAGGTCGACGTCGTCGTCGAGACGCGCGTACACCCCGCTCCGCGTCGTGCGGAGCGCATGCGCGACGAGCCACTCGGCGTCGACGCGCGGCGTCTCGATCCCGGCCGCGGCGAGCCGCTGCTCGGCGTCGCGCAGAGCGTCGCGGACGCGCATCACTCGCCGAGCGCGCGACGACGGTCCTCCGTCGTCAGTGCCTCGGTGAACTCGTCGAGCTCGCCCTGCAGGATGCGGTCGAGCTGATGCACGGTCAGCTTGATCCGGTGGTCGGTGAGCCGGTTCTCCGGGAAGTTGTAGGTCCGGATCTTCTCCGCGCGCGTGCCGGCGCCGATCTGCGAGCGCCGCGTCGCGTCGAGCTCTGCGCGCTGCAGCTCCAGCTCCCGCTCGTACAGGCGCGCGCGCAGCACGCGCATCGCCTTGTCCTTGTTCTGCAGCTGCGACTTCTCGTCCTGCATCGAGACGACGACACCGGTCGGCACGTGCGTGATGCGCACGGCGGAGTCGGTCGTGTTCACGGACTGCCCACCAGGCCCGGTCGACCGGTAGACGTCGATCTTCAGGTCGTTCGGATCGATGTTCACCTCGACCTCTTCCGCCTCGGGCATGACCGCCACCGTCGCGGTCGAGGTGTGGATGCGGCCCTGCGCCTCGGTCTCGGGGACGCGCTGCACGCGGTGGGTGCCGCCCTCCCACTTGAACACCGAGTAGGCGCCGTCGCCCTTGATCGCGAACGTCACTTCCTTGTACCCGCCGCCGTCGTTCGGGCTCGCGCCGAGCTCTTCGGTCTTGAACCCGCGCCGCTCGGCGTAGCGCGTGAGCATCCGGTAGAGGTCGCCGGCCCAGAGCGCCGCCTCGTCGCCGCCGACGCCCTGACGCACCTCGAGGATGACGTCCTTCGAGTCGGCGGGGTCGCTCGGGATCATGGCGAGTCGCAGCTCGGCCTCGAGCCGGGCCGTGCGCTCCTCGAGCTCCGGCACGAGCTCGCGCAGATCCGAGTCGTCGCGTGCGGCGGCGAGATCTTCGCGCGCGCTCTTCCACTCCTGCGCGAGCTTGTACGGCCCTTCGAGCTCCTTGAGCTTGCGCCCGACGTCGGCTGCTTCGCGATGGTCGTTGTAGACGGACGGGTCCGACATCCGCTCCTGCATCTCCTTGTAGGAGCGCTCGAGCTCGGCGATCAGGTTGTCGAAGTCCTCGGCCATGGCGCGGCAAGGGTACCGTTGCGCTTCGTGGAGCTCGTCGAGGCGAGAACGCTCGGGGACGCGTGGCTCGAAGTTGCGCGGAGGATCGTCGAGCGCGGTGAAGACGCTTCATGGGGCGGTGCGCCGACGCGCGAGCTCGCGCTCCTTACGCTGGTGGTGGACGAGCCAGATCCCGCGGACCCTGTGATCGCGTCGCTCGGCGATCCGGAATGGCTGCGGTGGATGCACGACAACTTCTTCGCGCAGAAAAAGGTCGCGGAGCTCGGCGGCGCCGACAGCTACGCGCGCCGGCTCTTTAACTACGAGGGGAGCGGCCGCGACCAGCTCGCGTGGGTCGTCGAGCGGCTACGCGACGACCCCGAGTGCCGCGACGCGACGATCACGACGTTCCAGCCCCACACCGACACGACGTACATCCCGTGTGTGTCGCTACTCGACTTCTGGCTTCGCGGCGGCGCGCTCGAGCTCGTCGTGTACGCACACGGGCTCGACTTCGGCAAGAAGGCGTACGGAAACCTCGTCGAGCTCGCGGCGCTGCAGGCGCGCGTCGCAGCCGAGCTCGGCGCCGGCAGCGGCAGGCTCGTTCTCTACGTGAAGACCGCACACGTCTACGAGCCGGAGCTCGAGCTGATGCGCGACTTGTCTAGCTCGACAGTCGCGCGTCGAGCGTGATCTCGGGAACGCCGGCGAGCGCCTTCGACACCGGGCAGTTCGCCTTCGCCCCGTTCGCGGCCTCCTGGAACGCGGCGGCGTCGATCCCCGGCACGCGTCCCTCCACGGTGAGCGCGATCTTCGTGATCCCCTCACCGGGCTGGAACGTCACCGTCGCCGACGTGTTCAGCTCGTCCGGCGGATTGCCGCCGCGCGCAAGACCGGCCGAGAGCGCCATCGAGAAGCACGCGGCGTGAGCGGCCGCGATCAGCTCCTCGGGGCTCGTCGCGTCGGGATTGTCCTCGGAACGGTTCGGCCAGCTCACCTTCTGCTCGCCGAGCTTGCCGCTCGTCGTCGAGCGGATCGTGCCGCTCCCCTCCATCAAGCTTCCCTGCCACGTCACGTCTGCACGACGGTCGGTCGCCATCGATCACTCCTTTGGTTCGTTGGTGACCCGAGCGTACGCGTTCCAACCCGGAGCAAGCGTCAGCGCATGGCGGTTTTCGTTCGCTCGTTCTGCGAACGAGGAACTCGCGTCGAGAAGGAGTTCCGCGCTGCCGAGAGCGCGGTCTCGGCAGCGCTGCACGCAGTCAGGCTCGTTTCTTCGAGCCGGCCAACGCGCCCGGGTCGGCGCGGCCTGCGGCCGGCCGACGGCCGGAAGCCTCCGGCTAGGTCTCGCTGCGCGTCGCCCTAGCCTCCGGCTGGGTCGACGCCCCCGCGCGCGAGCTAACGGGACGAGAATCGAGATGCGCATCCCGCCGCGAAGCCCGCTGTTCCGCCGTCCGCTGAGACGCGAAGCGGCTCAGGGGCGGCGCATCCCCGCTCCCTGGCCCGGCGCCGAAGGCG
>JAICWC010000184.1 GCA_025934995.1 Thermoleophilia bacterium
ACGGCGTCCGGCGCATGTTCGACCGCATCGCGCCGGTCTACGACGCGATGAACCGCGTCATGACCGCCGGGCTCGACCGCCGGTGGCGCGCGATCACGCTCCAGACGATCGGCGTCGGGCCCGGTGACAGCGTGCTCGACGCCTGCTGCGGCACCGGCGATCTCGCGATCGGCGCGCGCCGGCGCGGGGCCGGGGTGACGGGGCTCGACTTCTCCGAGCAGATGCTCGAGCGGGCGCGGCGGAAGGACGCAGGCATCGAGTGGGTGCAGGGCGACGCGCTCGCGCTGCCGTTCGACGACGGCTCGTTCGACGCGGCGACGGTCGGCTTCGGCGTCCGCAACGTCGCCGATCTCGACGCGGGGCTCCGCGAGCTCCGGCGCGTCCTGCGGGTCGGCGGGCGCGTCGGCATCCTCGAGATCACGACGCCGACGGGCGCGCTCGCGCCGTTCTACAAGGTGTGGTTCGACCGCGTCGTGCCGCAGCTCGGCAAGGTGCTGCCGGGCGGCTCGGCGTACACGTATCTGCCCGCATCGGTTCGCCGCTTCCCGCCGCCCGAGGAGCTGCGCGCGAAGCTCGAGGCATCCGGCTTCGGGAATGTCCGGTACAGACTCTTTGCAGGCGGCATCGTCGCCCTCCATACGGGGCTGGTAACGACGGCGGCCGAGCCGCCGTCGCCCGGCCGGGAAACCGCGGCGCCGGACGCGCCGCAAGGAGTTGCCGAATAGCCACCACCGCCGAGACGCTCGCGTCGATCCGCGCCACCGACGGGCTCGCGGAGTACCTCGACGCGCTCGAGGAGCGGCTCGCCCGCACCGTCGCCAGCCATCCGGGCCTCGTCGCCTCGGTCGGGAACGAGGCGCTCGCAGCCGGCGGCAAGCGGCTCCGGCCCGTGCTCGTCTTCCTCAGCGCCCCGCCCGGGCAGGAGCCGTCGCTCGCGGCCGGCGTCGCGGTCGAGCTCGTGCACATGGCGACGCTCGTCCACGACGACCTGATCGACCGCGCGCACTTCCGCCGGGGGAAGGCGGCTGCGTGGTCGGTCTACGGCGCCGAGGCGGCGCGCGCGACCGGCGACTACCTGTTCGCGCGTGCATTCGCGGAGCTGTCGGCCTGCGGCGATGCCCAGTCGGTACAGGTGCTCGCCGACGCGACGCTCGCGCTCGCCCGCGGCGAGGCGCTGCAGCGCACCCAGACGCACGATCCGTCGACTCCGGTCGACGCATACCTCGAACGCTGCGCGCTGAAGACGGGGAAGCTGTTCGAGGCCGCGTGCCGCCTCGGCGGCGGCTGCAGCGGTTACGGGCTCGCTCTCGGCGTGGCCTTCCAGATCGCGGACGACGTGCTCGACTGCTCCGGCGCGACGATCGAGACCGGCAAGATCGCCGGCACCGACCTGCGCGACGGCACGCCGACCCTGCCGCTCCTGCTCGCGGCGCAGGAGGACGAGGTGGTGCGCGCGGCGCTCGCGGGCGGCCCGATGGACGGCGCACTCGTGCGGGTTGCCGCGACCGGCGCGCTCGAACGCGCCCGACAGGTTGCACTCGATTACGCTGCGAAAGCCAGGGCGTGTCTCAACGGCGAGCTGTACAAGCACGAGCTCGAAGCGCTGACTCACGCCGTCGTCGACAGGGAGGCTTAGGGGAGTTGGCGGTTCTTCAGGAACTGGACGCCCTCGCGCCGATTCGCGAGAAGGTCGAGGCGGGCGAGCGGCTCGACTTCGAGGACGGGCTGACGCTGATGGAGACGGACGACCTGCTCGCGCTCGGCGAGCTGGCCGATCTCGCGCGCCGCCTCCGCGGCGGGAACGACGACGTCTATTTCGTTCAGAACATCAACCTCTACCAGACCAACGTCTGCCGGGTGAAGTGCAAGTTCTGCGCATTCGCGCGGACGAACAAGCAGGAAGACGCCTTCACGCTGACCGCCGACGAATTCGTCGAGGACGCCGTCAAGCAGTACGAGGTGTCGAAGTTCACAGAGATCCACACCGTCAACGGCGAGAACCCGCACGTCGGCCTCGAGTACTACGTCGAGCTGATCCGCAAGCTGAAAGCGGCGCTGCCGGACGTCCATCTCAAGTTCTACACGGCGTCCGAGATCCACCACATGTCGAAGCTCGAGGACTGCACGCACGAGGAAGTGCTCAGCGCGCTCAAGGACGCAGGCCTGGGCTCGATGCCCGGCGGCGGCGCGGAGATCTTCGCGGACCGCGTGCGCCGACTCGTCGCGCCGGGCAAGGAGCCCGCCGAAGAATGGTTCGACGTGCACGACAAGGCGCATCGGCTGGGCATCACGACCCAGTGCACGATGCTCTACGGGCACGTCGAGACGTACGAGGAGCGCATCGATCACATGCTGCGGCTGCGCGAGCAGCAGGACAAGACGGGCGGCTTCCTGTCTTTCATCCCGCTCGCGTTCCATCCCGAGAACACCGTCTTCGAGCGCCGCGGCTTCCGTTTCACGACCGGCGCCGACGACCTCAAGGTGATCGCGGTGGCGCGACTCGTGCTCGACAACATCCCGCACGTGAAGGCGTACTGGATCATGATGGGCCTGCCGATGGCGCAGCTCGCGCTGCACTTCGGCGCGAACGACGTCCAGGGGACGGTCATGCGCGAGAAGATCTTCCAGGCCGCGGGAGCGACGAGCGGGACCGAGCAGAAGATCGAGGAGCTCGTCCGCTTCATCCGCGAGGCCGGCCGCACCCCCGTACAGCGCGACTCGCTCTACAACGAGCTGCGGCGATGGTGATCCGCGCGGTTCCGGTGCTGCCCGCCCGCGACGTCGAAACGACCGTCGACTTCTGGCGCGACGAGCTCGGCT
>JAICWC010000164.1 GCA_025934995.1 Thermoleophilia bacterium
GATCGAAGGCGTCCCCGGCCTCGCGAAGACGCTGACGATCAAGACGACGGCAGACGTCCTGGGCGGGACGTTCGCACGCGTGCAGTTCACGCCCGACCTCGTGCCGGCGGATCTCGTCGGTACGCGCATCTACCGCCCGGGGACGGGGACGTTCGAGACGGAGCTCGGCCCGGTCTTCTGCAACTTCCTGCTCGCGGACGAGATCAACCGTGCGCCGGCGAAGGTGCAGTCGGCGCTGCTCGAAGTGATGCAGGAGCGGCAGGTGACGATCGCGCACGAGACGTACCCGGTGCCGGAGCCGTTCCTCGTGATGGCGACGCAGAACCCGATCGAGTCCGAGGGCACGTATCCGCTGCCCGAAGCCCAGATCGACCGCTTCATGCTGAAGATCCTCATCGACTACCCGGAGCACGACGAGGAACTGACGATCGTCCAGCGCCAGCTCGAGAGTGCACCACAGCTGCGCACGGTGCTCGAGCTCGACGAACTGCGCGAGCTGCAGACGATCGTCCGCGACGTCTACGTCGACCCGGCGCTCGTCAGCTACGCAGTGCAGCTCGCGGGTGCGACGCGCACGCCGGGTGAGGAGCTCGCACGCTATGTCGAGTTCGGCGCGTCGCCACGCGGACCGATCAGCGTCACCCAGGCGGCGCGCGCGCTGGCGCTGATCCGGGGACGCGACTACGCGACGACAGAAGACGTGCGCGACTTGGCGAAGGATGCGCTTCGTCACCGCATCGTCCTCAGCTACGAGGCGCTGGCGGAGAACGTCGACGCAGACACGATCCTCGACTCGGTCCTCGCGACCGTCGCCGTGCCCGAGGTCAGCCTGGCTCGTCCGTGATCAGAACCTCGCCAGAGCAGCCGGGCCCGGGCCCGCTGCCGCCGGAAGCGCTGCGCGCGCTCGACCTGACGGTCGGGCGGAGGTTGCGCGGGCTGATCGCGGGCGAGTACCGATCGCACGAGCAGGGCGACGGCGTCGAGCTCGCCCAGCTGCGCCCGTACGCGCCGGGCGACGACGTGCGGCAGATCGAGTGGAATGTCACCGCACGCACGGGGACGCCCCATGTTCGCGTCAACCTCGCCGAGCGCGAGCTCGTGACCTGGCTGCTCCTCGACACGTCGGCATCGATGCACTTCGGGACGGCCGACCGGCGCAAGGCGGACGTCGCGGCGGGCGTCGCGATCGCAGTCGCGCACGTCGGCACGCGTCGCGGCAACCGCCTCGGGGTCGTCACGTTCGGCGGCGACGACCGAATCGGGCGACCGCCGCAACAGGGGCGGCACGGTCTGATCGGGATGCTGGACGTGCTGCAGCGCGCGCCGGTGGAAGAGGGCGGCGGCGCCACGTCGCTCGGCGGCGCGCTCCTGCGCCTCGCGCCGGCCGCACGGCAGCGCGGCGTCGTCGTCGTCGTCTCCGACTTCCGCGGGCCGCTCGACTGGCGACGTCCTCTGTTGCGCCTGCTGGCACGCCACCAGGTGCTCGCGGTCGAGGTTCGCGACCCGCGCGAGCAGGAGCTGCCCGACGTCGGCGAGGTCTGGCTCGTCGACCCGGAGACCGGCCGCCAGGTTCGCGTGGACACGAGCAGCGCAACCCTTCGCGACCGCTTCGCGGATGCCGCACGCGAGGAGCGAACCGCGGTCGCGCGCGTCCTCGCCGCGCTCGCCGTCCCACATGTCGTTCTCTCGACGGACGGCGACTGGCTGCGCCCGCTCGCGCAATTCCTCGGAGCGAGACGGTGAGCTTCGCACGGCCGGCAATGCTCGCGGTGCTCGTCGTCGTCCCGGCGCTCGTTGTCCTGTGGATCGCGCTCGAGCGGCGGCGGCGCGCCGACGCGGCACGGTTCACGTCGCCGGCTCTCCTGCCCAACCTGGTCGGGTCGAGCGCCGGCCGCCGGCGCCTCATCCCCTTTGCGCTGCTTCTCGCCGGCATCGTCGCGCTCACAGTCGGCGCCGCGAAGCCGCACGCGCACGTGCGTGTGCCGCGGAAAGAGGCGACGATTCTGCTCGCGATCGACGTCTCGCGCTCGATGACGGCACAGGACGTCGTCCCGACGCGCGCCGCCGCCGCCCGGCGCGCCGCGGAGGCCTTCCTCGCGAAGGTGCCGCCGGTCTACCGCGTCGGCATCATCGGGATCGGCTCGCGCGCCTTCGTCGCATTGCCGCCCACGGTCGACCGCGCGCTCGCGAGCGACGCGCTCGCCTCGCTCACCCAGAGCGAAGGCACCGCGCTCGGCGACGCGCTCGTGCTGGGTGTGCACATCGCCAAGGGGCAGCGTGCGGCCGACGGATTCGTCCCGCCGACGTCGATGCTCGTCATCTCCGACGGGATCCGCGACGGCGGTCGCGCGTCCCCGATCGCCGCGGCTCGTCAGGCGCGCGCGGCGCACATGCCGGTCTCGACGGTGCTCGTGGGGACGGAGGCCGGCGTGGTGAACATCCCGCTCACCGGAGGCTACACCGAGCAGGTGCGTGTCCCCGCGAACGTCGGGGCGCTCCGGCAGGTCGCACGAACGAGCGGCGGCCGTTTCTACCGTGCGCGCTCCGCGGCGGCGTTGAAGCGCGTCTACGAGGAGCTCGCGACCCGCGTCGGCCATACGACGAAGGACCGCGAGATCGCCGACGTGTTCGCCGCGGCCGGGATCGTCCTCCTCTTCACCGCGGTCGGTGCGTCGCTCTACTGGTTCCGGAGGGTCTTGTGAAGCGACTCCTCGTGCTCGCCGCGCTCGCCGCAGCGATCGTCGCCCCGTCGGCGCAGGCGACGAACGAGTGCCGAGGGCTCAACGTGTGTGTGCCCGTCGCAGGCCCGTGGGTCGTCACGACGTCGGCCACGCAGTCGCAGTACGACCTCTCGTGTCCGCCGCGGTTCGTCGTCGCCGGGCTCGACGCAGAGCTCTCGACGCGCGGCATCGACATCGGCTTCGTCGGCGCGATGGGCGCTCCGGTCAATCCGGGGATCACGACGCAGCGCGATGCCGTGTTCCTCGGCCGCGTCGTCCGAGGCTCGAGCGCGGGCGCGACCTTCCGACCGCACGTCGGCTGCGTCCCCGCGGCCGGAGGAGGCCAGCGCGCACCGACGGCGTACGACGCCTTCGCGCCGGGGCGCCCGGTCGACCGGCGCGTGCACGAGTTTGCCGCGCGCGGCGATCACACCGTGCGCGCGCGCTGCCCGCGCCGCGAGCGCCTCAGCGCCGCCACCCACGCGATCGGCTTCTTCAGCTCGGCGCCGCCGTCTGCCGCGGCCATCGGGGCGGTGCACGTCGAGCAGTCGACGCACGGCGGTGTCGTGAAGCTGCGGATCCGCTCGTCCGTCGACGCGGTCGTTCAGCTCGACCTGATCTGCGTGGCGTCGTGAGCTTCGGCCATCCGTATCTCCTGCTGACGCTTCTGCTGGTGCCGGCCGCGATCGTTGCGTACCGCCTGCTGCAGCGACGCCGCGCGCGCTACGCCGTCCGATTCACGAACGTCGCCGTCCTCGAAAGCGTCCTCGTGACGACGCGTCCCTGGCGGCGCTGGACGATGAACGGCCTCGTCCTGCTCGCGCTCGCGACCCTGTGTGTCGCGGTTTCCCGCCCGCACGCGGCGACATCGGTGATCGACGAGAACGCGACGGTCGTGCTCGTGCTCGACGTCTCGGGGTCGATGCACGCGATCGACGTGAAGCCGACGCGACTGACCGCCGCACAAGAGGCGCTGCACACGTTCCTCAACGAGGTGCCGAAGCGGCTGAAGGTCGGCCTTGTTCTCTTCGCGGGTGAGGCGGAGGTCGCCGCACCGCCGACGACCGACCACGATCTCGTCTCCAATGCGATCGACGACGCGAGCTTCTTCAACGGCTTCGGCGGCACCGCGATCGGTGACGCGCTCGCGCTCGCCGTGCGGCTGGGCGTGAAGTCGTCGGGCACGAGCCTCTCGGGCCAGTCGACGATGCCGGCGGGGCGGCAGCTCGCGGCGTACGTGGCGGCGCCGAAGACGAGCAGCCTCGTCTCGATCCTCTTCCTCTCCGACGGCCACCAGAACCGCGGCGTCCTCGCGCCGCTCGACGGGGCGGCGCTGGCTCGCAAAGCCGGCGTGCCCGTGTACACGGTCGCGCTCGGGACGACCGGGGCCACGACGCTCGACCCGTCGTACGGCTTCGGCGGCGGCGGATTCCCGGCCGGCGGCGGCGGGTTCGGCGGCTTCACCGGCGCCAACTCGCTCGCGCCCGACCCGAAGACGC
>JAICWC010000156.1 GCA_025934995.1 Thermoleophilia bacterium
ATCCACGAGACGCACGAGCTCGCGGTCATGTGCGACACGTTCAATCCGCTGAAGCTGTCGCGCTTCGCGAAGGATCTCGACGACGGCAAGTACGCGTACTCCTGGTACGACGGCGCCGAGGTCGCGTCCGACGCCGGCCTCACGTCGCACCTCTGATGGCGCACAACGTCGCGGTCGACGACGCAGGTCCCGAGTAGCGCTGATATCCGTCCGGGCATGACATTCCTCGCCGTGCCCGGGCCATTCGACTTCGCGCTCTCGACGGAGCGCTTTCGCGTCTTCGGCGTCGACTTCGCGACCGCGTGGCACGAAGGCGGGCTCCACCGCGTCATCGACGGGAGGGAGGTGCGGATCGAGGCGTCGCCGGGCGGCGTCGACGTCGAACCGGAGGCCGACGTCCGTCACCTGCTCGGGTTCCCGTTCGACCTCGAGGCGTTCTACGACTGGGCGCGCGACGACGACGTGCTGCGCCACGTCGTCGTCCGGCTGCGCGGCTTCCGTCCCCCGCTCATGCCCGAGCCGTTCGAGATGCTCGTCGGCTCGATCACGGCGCAACAGGTGTCGCTGTTCAGTGCGACTGCGATTCGCAATCGCATGATCGAGCGGTTCGGCGAGCGGCACGACGTCGCCTGGGGGTTCCCGACGCGCGACCGGCTCGCGCGGGCCGCCGACGGCGAGCTCGTGGCGGTTGGATTCTCGCGCCGCAAGGAGGAGTACGTGCTCGGCCTGGCGCGCAGCGATCTCGACGTCGACGCACTCCGCGACCTGCCGGACGACGAGGTGCGCGCGCGGATCGTCGCGCTGCGCGGGCTCGGCGAGTGGACGGCCGAGTGGTTTCTCGCGCGGCACCTCGCGCGACCGCACGCGTGGCCGTGGGGCGACCTGGCGCTCCGCAAGGCGGTGGCGGATCTCTATGGTGGCCTCGATGTCCGTGAGGCGCGCACGCGCTTCCACCCGTTCGAGAATCTCGCCGCCCACTACCTCTTGCTCGCACAACGCATCCCGTGATCCGCACCGCGACCGACGCCGACAACGACCTCGTCCGGGAGCTGTGGCACGCCTTCAACGTCGAGATCGCCGACGCTCCGTGGCGCGACGACGACGAGGAGGACTTCGCGCCGGAGATCTCGTTCCTCGCCGACGACGCCGGGCTCGTGTCCCTGTCGCGCGAGGGGACGCGCCACTTCTTCGTCGTCGTCCTGTACGTGCGGCCGGAGGCGCGCGGGACCGGCGTTGCGCTCGATCTCATGCGCGCCGCCGCGGAGCATGCGCGCGCGCAAGGCGCCGACGTGCTCGAGCTCGACGTGATGGAGGACAACCCCCGCGCGCGGCGTTTCTACGAGCGGATCGGCTTCTCCACCGTCCATCGGCGGGTCGCGGCACCTGTGTCCGCGCTGCTCGACGTCGCCGAGGGCGGTCCGACGCACGGTGCCGTGCACGTGCAGACGGACGACGCGGAGGCGGTGCAGCGCAACGCGGCCAAGGTGCTGCACGCGGAGCCCGAAGTGACGCTCGGCAGCGGCTGGGTGCGCGTCGAGGCGGCGCCCGACAAACTGCGCAATCTCGCACGAGAGCTCTCGTTCACGAGCGGCGTCTCCGTCGCGCTGAGCGTCGAGGACGGCGCCATCGTCCGCTACGTGCTCTTCGACCGCGGCTCGATGGTCGATGAGTACGCATCGGTGCCGGAGTTCCACGGCGAGCTGCCGCCCGGCGACGTGATCGCGCTCGGCGCGAATCCGACCGTCGTTGCGCGGTTGACGAACGCTGATCCTGCGCGCGTCCGCGCGGTCGCCCGCACGGCAGCATCCCCGGCAGAGCTCCCGCCGGCCGAAGACTTGTACCGACAGATAGCCGATGTATTCGGGGTGGAGGTGGACTGATGCTGACGTTGTACGACGCTCCTCGTTGTCCCTATTGCGCACGGGCTCGGATCGCACTCGCCGAGAAGGGGCTCGAGTACGAGGTGATCGAGATCGACCTGAGCGACCGCCCGCGGTGGATCTACGAGAAGAACCCGACGGGCCGCGTGCCGGTGATCGAGGAGGACGCATGGCTCCTCCCCGAGTCGTCGGTCATCCTCGAGTACCTCGAGGAGCGCTATCCCGAGCCGGCGCTGCTGCCGCCCGATCCGGCCGATCGCGCGCTGGCACGGGTCTGGATCTTCCGTCACGACGACTTCACGAAGCCGTATTACGCGCTGCGCCGCGAGGAGGAGGGGGCGGCCGAGAAGTTCGACGAGCAGCTCGCGAAGCTCGAGGATGCGTTGTCGCGGCAGGCGTGGCTGACGGGCGCGGAGTACGGGCTCGCGGACATCGCGTACGTTCCATGGGTGCTGCGCGCCCGCGACATGCTCGGCGTCTCCCTCGACGGGTTCCCGGCCGTGCGCGACTGGCTCGCGCGCCTCGAGGAGCGGCCGGCGGTGGCGCGAGAGGTGGAGACGGTTGCCGCACTCTGAGCTGCCGCGCGTCGTCGACGCCGACTGGCTGCGCGCGCACCTCGACGACGTCGTCGTCGGCGACGTGCGCGGTCCGAACGCGCACATGCGCGGCCACATTCCCGGCTCGCGCCCGCTCGTGCTCGGCTCGCCCCCGCCGGGCGCCGACGAGTCGTCGGTCGCCGAGCTCGCAAAGGAGGTCGCGTTGCGCTTGCGGCGGCACGGCATCACCGGCAACGAGAAGCTCGTGCTCGCGGACCGAGGCGACGGCGTCGGCGCGATGCCGGCGGCGCAGATGGCCGAGCTCGCAGGCCATCCGAACGTGGCGATCCTCCTCGGCGGCGTGGCGGGTTGGACGGGTGAGCTCGAGCAGGGCGCTGTGGAGCTCGAGCCCGTGCGCGAGGCGTCGTTGCAGCCGAACGCGCACGCGTTTCCGACCCGGCAGGAGATCGCGTCTCGCCTCGATGACCCGACGCTGACGCTGCTCGACGTCCGGCGCGAGGAGGAGTACACGGGCAAGGCGGGCAGCGCCTGCGATCCGCGGCAGGGTCACATCCCCGGCGCGCGGCGACTGCAGGTGGACGAGCTGTTCGGCGCCGACGGAAACCCGAAGCCGGCGGAGGAGATCCGCACCCTGGTCGGCGACGCGCGCGAGATCGTCGCGTACTGCCACAGCGGCTCGCGCTCGGCCCTGGCCACGCTTGCGTTGCGTTCGGCCGGGTACGACGCGCGCAATTACGCAGGGTCGTGGCACGAGTGGTCGCGCCATCCCGAGTTGCCGCTCGAACGATGAACATCACGCCGTTCACACGGTTCCGCTTCGTCAACGCGTACTTCGTGCAGGAGGAGGACGGCGTGACGCTCGTCGACACGACGATGAATGCGGCTGAGAAGCTGATCGCGGCGGCGCCGGGCACGATTCGGCGGATCGCGCTGACCCACGGTCACGGCGACCACGTCGGCTCGCTCGACGAGCTGAAGAAGCGGCTCGGCGAGTCCGTGGAGGTGCTGATGCCCGAGATCGACGCGCAGATCCACGCGGGCGAGCGCGAGAAGACCGGCGGCAGCTGGCCGAAGCTCGAGACGAAGCCGGACGTGCTGCTGCACGAAGGCGACCGCGTCGGGTCGCTCGAGGTCGTCGCGAGCCCGGGCCATACGCCGGGTCACGTCGCGTTCCTCGACACGCGCGACCGCGCACTGCTCGCGGGCGATGTGTTCACGACCTTCGGCCGAGTCGAGGTGACGGATCACTTCTATCCGCGGTTTCCGTTCGCCGCGATGGTGACGTGGGACAAGGAGCGCGATCTCGAGTCTGCGCGCGCCCTGCGCGCGCTCGAACCGACGGTGCTGCTCGCCGGGCACGGTCCGGTCGTGCGCGATCCAGCCGCCGCGATCGACGCGGCGATCGCCCGGGCGTCCGGCTAGCGGCGGCCGATCGGGCCGAGTGCGCTGTCGCGGGCGGCTTCCGCGCCGACGCGGTTCCCGAATGCAGAGCCCTCAGGCACGAGGGTCTCCCGGCCGCAGCGCTCGCAGCAGAGCACCGGCTCGGCCTCGGTCGACTCGTCGACGCGCCATGTGTGGCCGAGGACTGCGCAGATCAGGAACCCGGCGACCATTCCGCCCACGCAGCATCCCACGAGTAGCGGCCGGCCTCGAGGTTTGCCGCCACGGCGTCTGCCTCCGCACGCACGTGTGCCGCCTGCTCGGCGGTGAGCCGTCCCTCGCGGACGCGTTCGAAGCCTCCGTCGCTGGTATGCGGTGTGGGTGTTCCCGAGGGAGGACGAGTTCGCGGTTGGTACCTCAACTTCCAGGAGCCGTTCCGGCGCTGGGACGGAGCCTCCCGGCGGATCATGTGGCCGCCAGGACTGCGACACCGCCGGCGACCGCCGCAGCGCCGAGCAGCCGCCACCAGGTGACGCGCTCGCGCAGGAACACGGCGGCGAGCAGCGCGGCGATGACCACGCTCGTCTCGCGCACCGCCGCAACGCCTGGGGCGCTCGTCAGCCGCAACGCGAAGAGGAACAGGACATAGGCGCCGAACGAGCCGACGGCCGCGCCGAGCGTCGACAACGTGAACTGCGCCGTGAACGGATGGAAGCCCCACCGCCACACGTAGACCGGCAGCCCGAGGAGGGCGATGGGCAACAGCACGAGCTCGAGATACGCGATGGGCGAGGCGTGGTGCAGCCCTTCCTTGTCCACGAGCGTGTACGACGCGATCATCACGCCGATCGCCAGGCCGATCCCGAGGCCCTCCACGCCGCGCCGGAGACCGCGCACGAGCAGCACGCCGCAGGCGACGAGCAATACGCCGGCGACCTGCGCCGCCGTCACCGCGCGCGACAACACGACTGCCGTCCCGATGAGCACGAGCACGGGCGCCGAGCCGCGCGCGATCGGGTACACGACCGACAGCTCACGCCGCCGGTACGCCGCCGTCAGCAGCACGAAGTAGACGGC
>JAICWC010000119.1 GCA_025934995.1 Thermoleophilia bacterium
AGGCGGCTACAATTTCCGCCGAGCCGTTGCGGGCTCGTCTAATGGTAGGACGCCGGTCTCTGGAACCGGAAGTTGGGGTTCGAGTCCCTGGCCCGCAGCTTCGCGGCGCTTCCGGTGCCGCCGCCCTCCGTCTTCAGCCGCCCAGCCGTTTCAGCGCAGCGCGCGCAACCACCGGATACGCCACCTCCGGGAAGGCGAACGTCGAGCTGCAGTTGATCTCGCAGAGGACGTGTTCGCGTTCCGGCCCGCGGAGGAAGTCTGCGTCCCAGATCACCGGCAGCTGCTCGCGCGAGAGCCCGAGGATCCGTTGCAGTTCCGGTATCCACTCCGAGGCCATCTGCTCGCGCAGGTCGGCGTACGCCGGGGCATCGGCGGCCTCGAACGACTTCGACGACGGCAGCGAGCCCGGATCGATTGACGGCGAAAGCAGGCCTCGCGGATACTGCAACGCGAAGCCGACGACCTCGTCATGGCTGCAGTAGGCGCGCAGCATCCCTTCGGCAAGGCGTCTCTGGTACGGCTGCTGCACGAGTCGGCCCTCCCCTTCGAGGTACCGGTCCAGGAGCGAGATGCAGCGCTCCAGCGGCATTCGCACGACCGGCGCACCGGGCGCGGCCTCCTGGATCTCGACCGTGTCGTCGTCGACGCGCTCGACCTTCCAGACGCCGTCGCCGCCCATGCCCCGGTATTGCTTCAGCACGACGGCACCATCAGCGCCAAGCAACCCTGCACGGAGTTCGCCGGTGCTGCGGTAGACGTGTGTCGGAGTCCCCCACGGCATCTCCTGCGTGTCGAAGAGAACCTGCTTCGTGCCCATCCGGAGGATCACGTCCGGATGCGCGCTCACGAACACACCCGCAGCCGCAACCTCGCGCAGCAGCTGATCGAGCAGCGACCGGTCGAGCCCGTGCTGAATCGGGTTGACCCACACGAGCACCCCGTCGAGGGCGAGCAGCTGCGCGCGCACGGGCTCGACCGCATCGTCGGCGTACACGACGGGCTCCGCCTCGGCCCCCAGCTCAGCGAATGCGGCAAAGACACCGCGCAGCTTCGACGCCGCCGGATCGTCGACGGGATCCCATTCCCTGCGGTAGAGGAGGCCGACGCGCGGCACATCCCTATTCTGGCGGCGGTGGAGCGCCTGAACCGAGCGCAGTTCCTCGCCGGCGCTGCGGCGCTCGCGCTCGCAGCGCGCCTGCCCGACCGCGCGTTCGCAACGGGCGAGAACCTGCAGCACTTCGTATCGCGTCCGGACCTGAAGCCGCCGGTCGTGACGGCGCGCGGGGCAACGGGCGACTACGTCTTCCTCGCGCCGTCGTCGGGGCCGGGACAGAACGGCGCGATGATCCTCGACGGCCGCGGCGAGCTCGTGTGGTTCCACCCGTCGCCGGGCGTTGCGACGACCGACTTCAAGGTGCAGGACCTGGACGGCAAGCCGGTCCTCACGTGGTGGGAGGGCAAGGACGCCGGCGGCGTGGGCGACGGGCACTGGGTGATCGCCGACTCGGCATATCGCAAGATCGCGCGCATCGGCGCTGCGCGCGGCTTGCACGCCGACTTGCACGACTTCCAGCTGACGAGGAGCGGAACCGCGCTCGGCCTGAGCAACGAGGCGGTGCGGTGGCCGCACGGCACTCTGATCGGCGGCGTCGTGCAGGAGCTCGCGGTCCCGAGCGGACACCTCCTGCACGAGTGGCGCAGCGTGCAGCACGTCGAGCCGGCGGAGACGGCGATCCGCGCGAAGCCCGGCCCCCGCTTCGACTACTTCCACATCAACTCGGTCGACCAGGACGCGGACGGCAATCTGCTCGTCTCCGCGCGCAATACGTGGGCGGCATACAAGCTCGCCTGGCCGAGCGGCCGCGTGCTCTGGCGCCTCGGCGGGAAGCGCAGCGACTTCACGTTCGGGCGGGGTGCGCGCTTCTGGTGGCAGCACGACGTCCGCCGCCACGCGAACGGGATCGTCAGCGTCTTCGACAACGGCGCCGCGCCGGCCGAGGAGCTGCAGTCTCGCGCACTCCTCTTGCACCTCGACGAGCGACGCCGCCACGCCCGCCTCCAGCACGCGTACACGCACCACCCGGAACGGGTGCTCTCGCACTTCATGGGCAACGCACAGCTGCTCGCCGACGGCCACGTGTTCGTCGGTTGGGGCGGCTCTCCCTTCGTCACCGAATTCGCGGAGAACGGCGCCGCCGTCTTCGACGCGCACCTGCCGGCGGGCGGCCAGAGCTACCGCGCATTCCGCTCGCCGTGGACCGGAAGGCCGAGCGAGCCACCGGCCGTCGCAGCAGCGGGCGGCCTCGTGTACGCAAGCTGGAACGGCTCAACGGAGGTGGCGTCGTGGCAACTCGTGGAGGACGGCAGCGCAGCGCAAAGCGTGCCGCGCGCAGGCTTCGAGACGACGCTGCGCCCGGCGGGCGCGGCGAGGCGCGTGGCCGTGGTGGCGCTCGATTCGCGGGGAGCGCCGCTCGCGCGCTCCCCGACGATTGACGTCTGACCGGGCCGTCGCGAGACTTCCGCGATGGACCTTCGGAGACTGCTGCCGATCGGGCTCGCCGTGACCGCGCTGCTCGTCGTCGCCGGGATAGCGAGCCACGGCCGCCCTCTCCGCCCGGGCCTCGGAGCCGGACCGAGCGCGACGTTCTTCGACTACGTCGCGACGACGTCGCTGCTCGTGGCCATTCTCGTGATCGCGGTCTTCCTCTATGCGATCAGGACGGAGCGTGCGGGCCGGAAACAGCCACGCAGCCGGATGAACATCGTCAGCCTGGTCCTCATGATCGCAGCGTCCGTGATCGTCGCGATAGCGATCGCGAACAGCAAGTTCGAGAAGCGGCTCCGTGACGCCGAGCGGAAGGCGCAGGCGACCGCGACGCCCCGCCCGCATGGTTCCGACCCGGTCATCCCGAAGGGCAAGAACCTCCGCAACGCGCGCATCCGCTGGGACGAGGTTGCGATCGTGCTCGTACTTCTCGGCGGAATCGGCGTCTATCTCTACATGACGCACGACGCACGCCGAAGACTTCGTCCGCTGCAGCGCCGCCGCGACGCGGTCTCGCGCGCGCTCGACGACTCGATCGACGACCTGCGCCACGACCCGAACATCCGCCGCGCCATCGTCGCCGCCTATGCCCGGATGGAAACGGCGCTCGCGCAGGCCGGGGTCGCGCGCGCACCTGCCGAGGCGCCGTACGAGTACCTCGAGCGCTCGCTCGTCGAGCTCGATGCCGGCTCGAACGCTGCCCGCCGCCTCACCGATCTCTTCCAGCGCGCGAAATTCAGCAACCACGAGCTCGCCGAGTCCATGCGCGACGAGGCAATCGACGCGCTCGTCGCAGTCCGTGACGATCTCAGTCGTCCCGCGAGCGAGCCGGTGCCGGCGTGATCGAGGTGCGTCGTCTCGCGATCGGCGTCGTTCTCGCGACGCTCGCGTTGATCGTGCTGCTCGGGGTGCGCCCCGTCTCACGAGAGACGATCCTCGCCGGTTATGCAATCGCCCTCGCGTCGATTGCCATGGCGGCGCTGACCCGCATCATGCGGAACGCGCGGAGGAACGCGCCCTCCCGCTTCGAGCACGAGCTCAGGCGCGAGCGAATTCCGCCGGGCCGCCCCAATGCTCTCGTCCGCATCGAGCGCGAGTTGACGCTCGCGACATCGAATGCCGGCCACGTGCACGACCGGCTGCGGCCGATGGTGCGCGACATCGCACAGGCGCGACTCGGACGAGCTGCGACCCGGGAACGGCTCGGTGACGAGACGTGGGAGCTCATCCGCCCCGACGCGCCCGAGCCGCGCGACCGTTCCGCTCCCGGGCTTTCGCTCCGGACGATCCGTCGTGTGATCGAGGCGCTGGAGGGCGCGTGATGGATCTGACGGAGCTCCGCGACCGGGCGTCCGTCGTGCTCGACGAAGTCGAGCGTGCGATCGTCGGCAAGCGCGACGCGCTCGAGCTGATCCTCCTCGCACTGCTCTGCGACGGGCACGTGCTGCTCGAGGACTTTCCCGGGCTCGCGAAGACGCTCATCGCGCGCTCGTTCGCCCAGGCGACCTCGCTCGAGTTCGCGCGCATCCAGTTCACCCCCGACCTGATGCCCTCCGACGTCACCGGGTCGTCGATCTTCGACCAGCGGAACGCGGAGTTCCGCTTCCTCCCCGGCCCGATCTTCACCAACCTCCTCCTCGCCGACGAGATCAACCGCGCCCCACCGAAGACGCAGGCGGCTCTCCTCGAGGCGATGCAGGAACGTCAGGTGACGAGCGAGGGCGAGACGCGGCAGCTGTCTGCCCCCTTCCTCGTGCTCGCGACGCAGAACCCGATCGAATACGAAGGCACGTACCCGTTGCCCGAGGCGCAGCTCGACCGGTTCCTGATCCGCGCCGGCATCGGCTACCCGAGCCGCGAGGACGAGATCGAGCTCCTCGCGCGCCGCCTCGAGCGGGGCGAGGACGAGGTCGAGCTGCGGCCCGTCGTCGACGCGCCGACCCTCCTGGAGATGCAGCGCTCGCTCGAGCGCGTCCACGTGTCGCCGGCGATCGAGGGTTACATCGTCGACCTCGTGACGGCGACGCGCACGTCGCCGCGGCTCGCCGTCGGCGCCAGCCCGCGCGGCACGCTCGCAGTCCTCAAGCTCGCGCGAGCGAAGGCTGCGCTCGACGGACGCGACTTCGTCGTTCCCGAGGACGTGAAGGCGATCGCATCGCCGGCACTCGCGCACCGGCTGACGCTCCGGCCCGAGCTGTGGGTGCAGCGCGTGCGCGGCGAAGACATCGTCGAGGAGGCGCTCGAGACGGTGCCGACGCCGCCGGCCGAGGATGTAGTGCGCGCCGCGACAGGATGACGCGGACGGATTCGCCGCGGCTCGTCGGCTATGCCGGGCTCGCGGCCGTCGGCCTCATGACCGGACTCGTCGCCGGTCGGGTCGAGCTCGTCGCGCTCGCCGCGCCGTTCGCGCTCGCCGCCGCGCTCGGTGCATCGCTCACACGGCAACCGCAGATCACGGGAACGCTGACGCTCGACCGCGAGCGGGCTCTCGAGGACGAGGACGTCCTCGCAACGCTCGAGTTGACCGGCGCGGAAGGCGCCGCGCGAGTCGACGTTCTCCTGCCCCTCCCGGACGAGCTGACGACCAGGGGAGGCGGAAACCCCGTCGCCCTCCGCCCGGACGTCGAGCGCTTGGAGCTGACGCTTCACTGCGTTCGCTGGGGCGCGTTCCGCGTCGGCCCGGCGATCGTGCGAGCCCGCGACGCGCTCGGCTTCCACACCTGGGAGAGCGAACTCGGCGCCCCCCGCCCACTGCGCGTGTATCCGAGCGTCGAGACGATGCGTGCGCTGCTCGAGCCGCTGGAGACGCAGGTGTACATCGGCAACCAGGTTGCGCGCACGCGGGGCGACGGCATCGAGTTCGCCGACATCAGAGAGTGGACTCCCGGCGACCGCGTGCGGCGCGTGAACTGGCGCGCCAGCGCGCGCCGGGGCGACCTCTGGGTGAATGAGCAGCATCCGGAGCGCAACACCGACATCGTCCTCTTCCTCGACACGTTCAGCGACGTCAGCCTCGGCCCGCGCGGCACGCTCGATCTGACGGTGCGCGCCGCTGCGTCGCTCGCGCACCGGTACCTGCAGCGAAAGGACCGGGTCGGCGTCGTCAGCTTCGGCGGCTTCCTGTCGTGGCTCCTGCCGGCATCGGGAACGCGGCAGCTCTACCGCATCGTCGACTCGCTGCTGCAGATGGGGATCGTGCTCAGCTTCGCGGCGAAGAACATCGACGTCCTGCCGCCGCGAACGCTGCCGCCGCGCGCGCTCGTGCTCGCTCTGACGCCGCTCCTCGACGCGCGCTCCACCGGTGCGCTCGTGGCCCTCCGGGCACGCGGCTTCGATCTCGTCGTCGTCGAGATCTCGCCGCTGCCGTTCGTGGAGCCGCAGCGTGACGAGCTTTCCGGCCTGTCGTACCGGCTGTGGTCGTTGTCGCGCGACGCGCAACGCGACCAGTACGAGCGCGCCGGCATTCCGATCGTGCCGTGGACCGAAGGCGAGGCGCTCGATGCGGTCATCGAGGAGGTGAGGACATACAGACGTCACGCACGGCCCGCACGCGCCTGACGACAGGAGTGCTCTCGGCGGCGGCGTACGGCGGCGTCCTCGCGTGGTCGTGCCTCCTCGCGCCGAAGTTCACGCCGGTGACGCTCTTCCTCGGCGGCGTCGGCCTCCTCCTGCTCGCTCTCGTGATCGTGCGCGGCCTCGACGACCTCCTCGGCTCGTCGCTGCTGCTCGTCGGAGCGTGTTACGTCGTCGCACTCTTCGTCGGCCGGCATCCGCTCGACGAAGCGGCGCCGCTCGTCGGCGGCGCGTTGCTGCTCTGCAGCGAGCTGGCGACGTGGTCGCTCGAGGAGCGGCACTCCGTCGCTGCGTCACGTGCGCTGCGGCTCGCGCGTGCGCGCGCCGTCGGCCTGCTCGTCTTCGCTGGGCTCGGCGTCGGAGCGCTCGTCCTCGTCGCCTCGAACACGTCGGTCGGCGGCGGTCTCGTGTGGACCGTCCTCGGCGCCGGCGCCGCAGTGGTCGCGGTCGCGATCGCAGCACGACTCGCGGTCTCGCGTTAGCTGCGGTCGCGCTCGCGCCGCTCGTCCGCCGACAGGTCTTCGGGCACTGCGCCGCCGGGGCCGCCCATCGCGACGCCGGCGTCCTCGACGATCTCGACGGGCGCCGCGTGCCGGTACTCGTCGCTCTGGACGCCGCCGCGTGGATCGTCGCTGCGGTCGAGCGCATGCACGTCGCCCTGCTGCTTCTCCGGCGCGGCGCGGGGCGACTGGAAAAGCCTGCTCAACCAACGGAACACGAATTCCATGTGTCCGATCCGCGGCTACACTAACCCGCGTTCCAGGGCGCATTCGTCTAGTGGCCTAGGACACCGCCCTCTCACGGCGGCGGCACGGGTTCGAATCCCGTATGCGCCTCTCCATCCGCGCCGGATCGCGTAATTCCCCGAGGGAGTTACGTGGTCCAGGCGCGCCGCGGCCGAGCGCAATCCGACGGAGGCGATTGGCCGAAGTAGACGCAATGCTCGCGCAGGTGCCGAACCTTCCACCACCGTTGCAGCGGATCGCGGCTACGCCCGTCCTCGCGTCCGAGATGCCCGCCGGATTCACCCGCGTGAAGGTCGTGCGCCTGGCGGCCAACCCGCGCCTTCACACGCTCGGCGCGGTACGCCTCGACTTCAGCAACGCCCATACCACCGAATCGGCGAGCTATGCGCTTGCCGGGACGGACGCGGCAGCCGCTCGTATCGTGCAGACCGAGGCCAAGGTCGACGGCGGAAGCCTCTTTCAGGTGCGAGCCGTCGCGGTCGGACGGTTCGCGGTAGCAGTCGCTGCGACGACCGCCGCGCAGGCGCGCGCGCTGTTACTCCTCGCCGTCGCTCACCTTCGCCGCGGCTGACGCGGGCCGATCGTCAGCCGGTCACGACCTCCAGACGCTCGAGCCCGTGTTGGCGTGGCCGACCGTCCGCCATGCCGCTTCGATGTCCGACAGCTCCGCGATGACGACGTCCGGGGTGGAGACGTAGCGCTTGACCTCTTCCTGCGCCTGATCGTCACTCGGGTCGGCGAACGCGACGCGGACGCGTCCGGCCAGGAACCCGATCGGAATCGCACCGACGCGGATGCCGGTCTCGGCGGGCATCATGTTCGCGATCGACCGGTCGACGCCCGTGACGCGGATGTTGACGTACGGGAGGTCGAGCTGGGTCGCGAGCGTGCGGGCGAGCTCGTCCTCGAACAACCACCCTTGCTTCAGGAGCACGCGCCCGAGCAGGACGCCGGTCGAACGGCTCTCCACGACCGCCTCGGCCAGCTGGTCGACGGTGATGAGATGCCGGTCGACCAGGAGCTCGCCCAACCGGGGGCGCTCGTTGAAGAACGGCTGGGGCACCAGGACGAGCGGCTGGAGCGCCTCCTCGAAGACGGCCGAGATTCCGTTCACGGTCGACCAGTTCTCGAGGTAGTCCTCGATGCTCGCGTCATCGTCTTCGAGCTCGACGGCGACGAGGCCGTCTTCGAGGATCTCCGCCTTTGCGCCCAGGCGCAGGAAATAGTCACGGAGCCTGACGGGCTCCGAGACCCGGATTCTCCGCATGGGGCTGAGATCGTCCGCGGGGAACGGACGCACGCCAACTGCATTCACATCGAACTCCTATCGCCGCAGTGGGCCTAGACATGTG
>JAICWC010000188.1 GCA_025934995.1 Thermoleophilia bacterium
CCGCGCACGGCGACGACGAGGATCGCGTCCTGCTCCGCTCGGGCGACCGCTCGCCCACGTACCGCGCGGCGGACGTCGCCTACCTCGTCGACAAGCTCGACCGCGGCTTCGACCGCGCGATCTACGTTCTCGGCGCCGACCATCACGGCACCCGCAACTGGTATGCGGCGGTCGCGCGGATGCTCGGCTACGACCCCGAGCGGGTCGAGGTGCTGCTCTATCAGATGGTCAACCTCACGAAGGGAGGCGAGCAGACCCGCCTCTCGCGGCGGCGCGGCGACATCGTCTTCCTCGACGACTTCATGGACGAGATCGGCGTCGATGCCGCCCGCTGGTATCTCGTCAACCGCGGCCCCGACCAGACGATCGACCTCGATGTCGACCTCGCGTCGGAACGGTCGCAGAAGAACCCGGTCTACTACGTCCAGTACGCGCACGCCCGGATCGCCGGGATCCTGCGGAACGCTCCTGACAACGCTAGTAACAAGTTGTTACTTGCCGGCCCGCTCGCTCCCGAGGAACGGGAGCTCGTGAAGCGGCTCGCGGAGCTCCCGTCGGTCGTGGCCGACGCGGTCGAGAAGCGCGGCCCGCAGGGAGTTCCCGCCTACGCGATCCGCGTCGCCGACGACTTCCACCGCTTCTACCACGAGCATCGAGTCCTCGAGAGCGAACAGCAGGAGTTCCGGCTCGGGCTCTGCCGGGCGACCCGCACTGTCATCGCGCGCTGTCTCGGGCTCGTGGGTGTCGACGCGCCCGACCGGATGTAACACTTCAGGGCGTGGACGGCCTGCTCCTCACGCGTCGTGAGCGTCTGCGCGGTTACAGCGAGAAGACGGGGCTCATCGTCGGCCCCTCCGTCGTGCTGGCACTCGTCGAGCTCGCGCTCGGTCTCTGGGTGGTCGCGATCTTCGTGTTGGCGATCGCAGGCATGGTCGCGCTCGCCGGCGGCTCGAGCCTCCGAACCCGCAAAGGTTCGGCCGTCTTCGGCGTTTGCCTGGTCGCTGCGATCCTCCTCTTTCTGCTCATCGCCTCCTGGTTCATCTCGCACCCGATCCAAAGAGGCGACTAGCGCTTTAGGATCGTCGGCCGTGAGCTCGCGTCACGCCCCCGACCGCAACATCGCCATGGAGCTCGTCCGCGTGACCGAGGCGGGCGCGATGGCCGCGGCGCGCTGGATCGGCCGCGGCGACAAGGAGGAGGCCGACCGCGCTGCGGTCGATGCGATGCGCTTCGTGCTCGACAGCGTCTCGATGCGCGGCGTCGTCGTGATCGGCGAGGGGGAGAAGGACGAGGCGCCGATGCTCTTCAACGGCGAGGAGGTCGGGAACGGCGAGGGGCCGGAGGTCGACGTCGCGGTCGATCCGCTCGAGGGGACTCGCCTCACGGCGCTCGGGCAGACCGGCGCCATCGCCGTGATCGCAGTCGCCGAGCGCGGGACGATGCTCTTCCCGGGTGCGGCCGTCTACATGGAGAAGATCGCTGTCGGGCCGGCCGCGATCGACGCAATCGACATCGAGAAGACCCCGACCGACAACGTCGGCGCAGTTGCCGAGGCGCTCGGGAAGTCTCCCCGTGAGGTGGACGTCATCGTCCTCGAGCGTGACCGCCACGACGACTTGATCGCCGAGCTGCGCGACGCGGGCGCGCGCGTCCGGCTGATTCGGGACGGCGACGTGGCCCCGGCCATTGCCGCCGGGCAACGCGGAACGAACGTCGACATGCTCTACGGGATCGGCGGCACGCCCGAAGGCGTGATCTCCGCCGCGGCGCTCAAGTGTGTCGGCGGCGGCATCCAGGGACGGCTGTGGCCGCGCGACGACGACGAGCGGCAGCAGCTGCTCGCCGCGGGCCTCGATCCGGCCCGCGTGCTCCACACCGACGATCTCGTCTCGGGCGAGGACGTCTTCGTCGCCGCGACCGGCGTGACGAACGGCCCGCTCCTGCGCGGCGTCGCGTACGCCCCCGGCGGCGCCGAGACCGACTCGATAGTGATGCGCTCGAGGTCGGGCACGGTGCGTCGCGTCGTCGCCCAGCAGTCGCTCGCGAAGCTGTCGGCGCTGACCGGGTTCGAATACACGTAGAAGAGTTAGAAGGCCGCGTGGCCTTTCCACCTCTCGTCATCGCGTCGCGCACTGGCCGCTAGACGGCGACGGCCTCCTCCTCCATCGCCGGCGCGTACGCGCCGGTGCGCGCGGCTGCGTTCATCTTCGCGCGGTGGTAGTAGGCGCGCTGGCCCGCCTCGACGTTCTCCTCCTTGCCGCCCCACGCCTTCAGCGCGGGCGCCTGCAGCGCGCGGCCGTAGGAGAACGACAGCTGCCACGGGTGCGGCCCGGTTGCGTTCATCGCGTTGAGGTGCGCGGTCGCGTCCTCGTCCGACTGGCCGCCCGAGAGGAAGACGATGCCCGGCACCGCTGCCGGCACGTGCTTCGTGAGCGTGTGCAGCGTCGCCTCGGCGACCTCCTCGACGCCGGCGCGCCCCGACGCCTCGTAGCCGGAGAGGACCATGTTCGGCTTGAGCAGCGTCCCCTCGACGTCGACGCGCTGGTCGAACAGCTCGGTGTAGAC
>JAICWC010000180.1 GCA_025934995.1 Thermoleophilia bacterium
CGAGTGGCTGACGTTTCCGGCCCCGGACGACGACGATCGTCAGTTCCGGGTCAACGTCTCCTTTCTCCTATCTCCGTATAACTGCATCTACGGCCGCGGCTGCCCCGGCGTGCTCGGTCGGGTCGCCCAGCCGGACGTCGGCTGCTGCGAGCGCGGCGTCGAGTTCATGGACGACGACGACTTCAACCACGTCGCCGCGATGACCGCTGAGCTGACCGCGGCCGACTGGGATCGCATCGGGGACAGCCGGAAGCGCGGGTGGTACAAGAGCTCCAATGCCGGTGTCCCGGTCCGGACCCGGGTCGTCGGCGAGGCGTGC
This sequence comes from Thermoleophilia bacterium, assembly GCA_025934995.1. Lineage (GTDB taxonomy): Bacteria > Actinomycetota > Thermoleophilia > Gaiellales > Gaiellaceae > Palsa-739. The sequence goes on from JAICWC010000180.1 coordinate 320, forward strand.
ATCTTCGCGAACCGCACCGGCGGCGCCGCGGGGAAGCCCGGTTGCGCGTTCCACCATCTTGCGATCCGGACCGGCCGTCATCCTGCGGACACGAAGCCGGAGACCTGCTGGACGGTGCCGCTCAACTTCAGCGCCGAGGAGCCGGTCGAGCCGGGCGGTCGCGAGACGACGATCGTCTCGGCGTTCGGCGCCGAGGCCTGGGGCGCCGAGGTGCACTGGTGGTGCGTCGACACACCCGACGCGTATGCCGCGAAGACGCCCGCCTACCGGACGTTCGAGTACGAGCTTCGAAAGATGATGGGCGATCCCAGCTACGAGCTCCTCGTCGAGCTCCTGCAGGAGATCCCGGCGCCGCGCTTCCCGATGCCGGGTCAGCTCCGGCCGAGGTCCCTGCCGCTCATCTCGTAGAGCGCGATCGCGCCGGCGAGCGCGACGTTCAACGACTCGGCGTCGCCGGGCTGCGGGATCGATGCCTCCACGTCGCAGCGCGCGAGCACGTCCTCCGGCAGCCCGTCCCGCTCCGCGCCGAGCACGAGCACCAGGTCGCCGTCGAGCGAGAGGTGCGGCAGCGGCGTCCCGCCGCGCGGCACGAGCGCGACGCGCGTCCCGGGTGCGGCGTCGAACTCGGACACCGGGACGCGCCACGTCGCGCCCATCGCCGCGCGCAGCGCCTTCGGCCCGGTGGGGTCGGCGCACCCGCTCGAGAGTGCCACGCCGGCGCCGAACGCATCGGCAGCACGCAGCAACGTGCCGACGTTTCCCGGATCCGCGACGCGCCAGAGCGCGAGCGTGAGCGGGCGTGTTCCCTGCGGCAGGTCCTCACGACGGTAGACGGCGATCACGCGCGGCGGATGCCCAAGGGTCGAGACCTCGGCCAGCAGCGCGGGCTCGACGTCCTCGCCCGCGACGAGCAGCTCGACCGGATCGACCTCGTCGGGGCCGAGCAGATCCTCTCCCTCGACGACGAACAGACTGAGCTTGTCGCGCCACTTCCGCTCGTGCAGCTTGCGGATGAGCTTCAGCCGTTCGTTGTCGCGCGACGTGATCACGCGAGCCAGTCGACCCAGGCGCCGTGGAACTCCGCGTGCGCAACCTCGTCGCCGTCCACGAAGAGACCGTAGTAGTCGTGGCTGCCGTCGAGCGGCCGCCCGGTCTCGACGTACGCGACGCCGGCCTCGGCGATGAGGTCGTGCACGGCCTGCCGGCGCTCTCGCGGCATGTAGTCGAGGGCGGCCGTCGACCAGACGAGGTTCGGCCCGCGGCCGAGGAGCTCCGGCAACTCGTCGAGGATGTCGCCGACGACGATGTCGGGCGGATCGCGGCGCCACACCGTGACGGCCGCGTCGAGGTCGGCGAGCCGCTGCTCCTGGCCGACCCAGACGAATGACTTCAAGTACCGCACGCCGTCGTCGGTGTTCAAGTCCGGCGGTGCGGCGTCGACGCCGATCCGCGAGCGCACCGGCGGCAGGGGCGACACCGGTACCGGTGTCCGCTCCTCGCCGGCGAACGTCGGCGCCCCGGAGAACGAGCCGTTCGCGTACTCGTAGCCGTATCTGTCCCACAGGAGATTCAGCCCGCCGCTGCAGCCGAACTCGACGCAGTCGAAGGCGTCGACGCTCCGGCGCCGCGCAACCTCGAGGAAGCAGGGCAAAAGCCACCAGCAGCGGCGGACCTCGTTCGTCTGCACGCGCTCGGACGCGAGCCAGTCGCGGAGGAAGTCGGCCTCGTCGACGAGCGCAGCCCGCACGTCGTCCCACGAGGCCCGACCGGATAGCACGAGATAGTGCAGCGCGGCGAAGAGCTGGAGCGGAAACCGCCACGCGACGTCGTCGGGTACGAGCGGCTCGTCCCTCAGCTCGAGGGCGAGCCGCTCGTACAGCGGCGATTCGCGCGCGAAGTGGCGCGCCTGGAGCTCGAACGCCTCGCGGCGGTTCAGGCCTGCAGTGCTTCTTTGGCGCGCTCGGCGATCGCGCCGAACGCAGTCGGATCGCTGACGGCGAGGTCGGCGAGGACCTTGCGATCGAGCTCGATGCCCGCCTTGCCGCACCCGTTCACGAACTGGTTGTACGACAGTCCGTGCGCGCGGGCGGCTGCGTTGATCCGCGTGATCCAGAGCCGTCGGAACGTCCGCTTCTTGTTCTTGCGGTCGCGGTAGGCGTAGACGAGCGAATGCTCGACCTGCTCCTTCGCGTACTTGTAATGGGTGCTTTTGCGGCCCCAGTACCCGCTCGCCTGCTCGAGGACCTTGCGGCGCTTCTTCTGCGCGTGGACGGCTCTCTTGACGCGTGCCATCGCTAGATCCCGAACATCTTCTTGAGGGCCTTGTAGTCCGACCCGGCGAGCTCGCGCTCCTTGCGGAAGCCGCGCTTACGCTTCGACGACTTCGCTTCCAGGTTGTGACTCCGCATCGCCGGCCGGCGCATGATCTTCCCCGACCCCGTCACCTTGAAGCGCTTCTTCGCCGCGCTCCGTGTTTTCACTTTCGGCATCTCGTTTCACTCCTGCGTTTTTCGTCGGGCCGAGCACCATCACCATGTTGCGTCCGTCGAGGAGCGGCTGGGACTCGATCGCCCCGATCTCCTTGACGTCGTCCGCGAGCCGAAGCAAGAGGTCGCGACCGCGCTCCGGATGGGTCGTCTCGCGACCGCGGAACATGATCGTCACCTTCACCTTGGCGCGCTGATTCAAAAAGCGCTCGACGTGTCCCTTCTTGGTGTTGTAGTCGTGGACGCCGATCTTCGGGCGGAGCTTGATCTCCTTCACGTGAATCTGGCTCTGGTGCTTCCGAG
>JAICWC010000179.1 GCA_025934995.1 Thermoleophilia bacterium
CGTAGAGCAGCGCGGCGATCAGCTCGAGCTCGCTGCCGTTGTCACGGATCAGCCGCACCGACTGCGCCGACGCGCTCGCCGAGACGTCGAGCCCGAGTCGCGCCGCGACGGTCTCCGCCGCCTCGCGCCGTTCGCGCAGGAACTCGATCCAGCGGCCGCCGCGGTCGGGCTTCGGCACGCGCGCGACGAAGCTCGGGATGATCTTCTGCAATTCCACGAGCAGCATCTCGCCGTACGCCTGCGCCTCGGCGAGCGGGTGCGCCAGCAGGTGCAGGACGAGCTGCTCGTACGTCTGCCCGCTCGCGTAGATGCCCATGTGCGAGAGCGACGCCGCGGGCAGCAGGCCGCGCACGAGATCGAGCGCCTTCGCGCGGACCGCGCGCCGGTGTGCGCCCGGCGACTCTCCCTCCGCCGCCGGGAACCGCTCGGCGACGTGCGCCGTCGTCCGCTCGAGCAGCGAGGAGTAGGTCGCAAAGAGGTCGTCGAGGGCGCGCTCGTAGTCGGGCCCGAAACGCGCGTCGCGGTGGTACCGGTAGCCGTAGCCGTCGAGCTGCGTGTCGTATGCGATGTAGCGCGTGGACTGCTCGAGGTAGGCGGCGAGACGCGGGCGCTGGAGAATCTTCGTCAGGAGGTTCGACGTCCACTCGCACGCGATGTGCGCCCCGCCGAGCTGCGCGACCGAGTCGTCGCCGTAGCCGAGGAAGATCGTCTCGTACAGCTTCGCGGCACGCTCGCCCTCGCTGCCGTCGATCGCCGGCACGTCGGGGACGGAGTCGGCGAACTCATCGAGGAAGAGGCGGCGCAGCGTGCCGGGGTAGCGCGAATAGCGCGCGAACAACGCTCCCTTGACCGTCTCGGGCAGATTGACGAGGCCGAAGACCGGCCGGTCGAGATTCGTGAAGTGCGGCGCGAGCCGCTCGCGCTCCTCGTCCGAGAATTGCTCGACCGGAAACGTCATTGTCTCGACCATGGCCAAAGGACCGAGGACCCTACCGCGCCTTTCGGTCGGAACCTCCGGCTGGAGCTATCCCTCGTGGCGGCCGGGCTTCTATCCCGCCGGGATGGATCCGGCCGAGTTCCTCGGCTTCTATGCGCAGCGCTTCTCGACGGTCGAGTTGAACACGACCGGGTATCGGCTGCCGAGCGAGGAGCAGTTCGCGCGCTGGGCGAAGCAGGTTCCGCACGGCTTCGAGTTCGCGCCGAAGCTGCCCGGCGGCCGCCTGCGCAGCCTCGACGTCTTCGAGCAGCGGGTGCGCGCGCTCGGCGACCGGCTCGGGCCGGTGCGGATCTCGCTCAAGAGCCCGCGGGACGACGGCGCGGTCGAGCTGCTGCTCGGCTCGCTCGACCCGTCGCTGCGGCTCGCGTTCGACCTCGAGCATCCCTCCTGGGACGGGATCGAGCCGCGGCTCGCAGCCGCGGGCGCGGTGCGGGTCAACGATCTCGAGCAGCCGGCTCCGTTCCGCTTCCTGCGCCGACGCGAACCGCCCGACGAGGCGTTCGTCGAGCGCGTGCGCGCGTTGCGCGAGCCGACGTACGTCTACTTCCGCCACAGCGACGAGCCGGAGGCGCCGCGTTACGCGGAGGACTTGCTCAGCCGGATGTGAGGCCGGCCTGGCAGGACCTGTCGCCGTAGGAGCGCAGGAGCTCGTCGGAGGCGAGGCGGTCGGCGGCGTGCGAGGGGTCGTACGCGCCGATCGAGGGTAAGGTCACCGCGACGTTCGGCGTGACGCCGGTTCCCGAGGCGGTGAGGCGATACATGTCGCCGACGCCGGGCCCACGCCTCGCGGTCGCGCCTGCCGGGTGCTTGTAGCCGCCCTTCGTCGGGTCGAACGAGTAGAAGCCGTAACAGAACGCTCCGGTCGGGTTGTGCGGGACGAACGAGTTCTCGCGTCGCCAGCCCGACCCGTAGACCGAGTTGTGCGTGTCGAGGTAGATGAGCCGGCCGAAATTGTCCGTCGGCGCGCCGACGGACGTCGTGCCGAAGCCGAACACCGGCTGCCCCTTGTACGTGTAGCGGCCGAAGATCTGCTGATAGCCCTGGTAGACCCAGCCCATGTGCACCTCGAGGGACGGCAGGTCGCCGCTCCAGTGCGAGACTTCGAGCCACTGCGCGCGCAGCTCCGGCGTCCACGGCGCGAAGCCGAGGTCGGGCAGGGGCTGCGGCCACTCCTGCGCGGCCCAGTAGGAACCGTCCGCCGCCTTGCACGCGGCGACCATGTTCGGGATCGCGGGGCCGTCGTACTTGGCGCAGCCGCCCTTGAAGACCTTCCAGTACTGGGCGTGGTACTTGCCCCAGCCGCCCGCGTAGTCGAGGGAGAACTTCACCTGGTGACCGCCGGCAGTGGGCGGGATCGCGTTGATCGCGCCCCAGATCAGGACGTGCTTCGCGGCGCCGCCCTTCGTATAGGTGAGGAGCGCCTCGCCCTTCGCGTTCGTCGCGATGTGGACGTTCGACGCGTTCCGGTCGATCAGCTGTGCAGCGGACGCGACGCCGGGGAGCGCGAGCACGAGCACGACGAGGACGAACAGAAACCGGCGCATCCCTTGGCACATCGGCGCCTGCGCGCCGCGCGGACATCCTCAAAGAGGGGTACTTTGTTGCTTGCAAATGGTGAGAACGTTGCTGGTCGCACTTGTGCTCTGTCTCGCCTGCGCCTCCGCCGCCACAGCCTCGGATCGCGTCGCGCTCGACGCGACGCACGTGCGCGTCGCCGTCTCCAACGACGGTTCGCGCGCAATGCTCACCTACCGGCAGGGCGGCAAGACGCGGCACGCCCTCGTCTGGGGCGCGGAGAACGCGTTGCCGCCGAGCACGACCGTGCCGCAGGTCCGCTTCAAGATCGATTGGACCGGCGGCTGGCACACGTACGGCCACACCATCTGGCAGCACTTCGGCAACGCGTGCCGGCCGTACACCGGGCCGCAGCTCGCGAACGTGCTCGCGGCGTGCACGGCGCCCGACGGCTCGTACTGGGCCGTCCAGCGCTGGCAGCCGAACCTGCCGCATCGCGGCTTCCCGGTCTACAGGGCCGGCCAGAACGACTGGGAGGTCGACGTCTCGCACTGGACGGGGCCGCTCGCGGAGCTGGAGGTGCACGCGGACTGGGCGTTCGGCGGGCAGGCGCACAACCTCTTCGGCCGC